>NZ_SSBM01000077.1:0-9901 GCF_004795115.1 Streptomyces sp. A0592 | reverse complement strand
CCGCCCCAGCACGGGCCGAGGCAGCAACGGCTGCACGAGTTCCCACTCAGCGTCCGACAGTTCATGGCGACGTATCACCCGACCATGATCCACAACGCAAGATCACTTTGACGACAGACCCTAGGGCCCCGACGCTGCCGTCATGGCAACCGTCACCCCGGCCCCGGCCGAAGCGGGCTCCGCCGGCTACCTCACCGTCTTCCGGACCCCCGAGTTCCCCGCCGTCTTCGCCGCGCACCTGATGTCCGTACTCGGCCTCGTCGTCGCAGAGATCTCCCTCTCCGTCCTCGTCTACCGCCTCACCGGCTCGCCCCTGATGAGCGCGCTCACCTTCGCGCTCGGCTTCCTCCCGTACGCGCTCGGCGGCACCCTCCTCGCCGGGGTCGCCGACCGCCGCCCCGCCCGGCGGGTGCTCGTCACCTGCGACCTCGTCTGCGCGGCCTGCGCCGCGGCCATGGTGCTGCCCGCCACCCCCGTCGCGGTGCTCCTCGTCCTGCGCTGCGCGATGGCCTTCGTGGCACCCCTCTTCCAGGGCACGCGCAACGCCTCCCTCCCCGACATCCTCGGCTCCGGCGACGCCTACGTCCTGGGCCGCTCGCTGCTGCGCATGGTCGCCCAGAGCGCCCAGCTCATCGGCTTCGGTCTCGGCGGTCTGCTGCTCACCGTCCTCGCCCCGCGCGCCGCCATCGCCCTGACGGCCGCCGGATTCCTCGGCTCGGCCCTCCTGCTGCGGCTGGGCACCCGCGCCCGGCCGGCCCGGACGGCCGCCCGCACCTCTCCGCTCGCCGGGATGCGGGCCGTCCTGGGCCGGCGCCGGCTGCGGGCGCTCACCCTCCTGTTCTGGCTGCCGCCCGTCTTCCTCGTCGTCCCCGAGGCGCTGCTCGCCGCCTACGCCGACGGCATCGGCGCCGGGACCGCCGTCCTCGGCCTGATGATGTGCGCCATGCCCGTGGGCACCCTCGCCGGAGAGCTCTGGGCCGGCTCCGCCCTCAGCGCGCGGACGCGTTCGCGGATCGTCGCCCCGCTCGCCGCCGCCGGCCTGCTGCCGTTCCTCCTCTACGCGGGCCGGCCGGGCGTGCCCCTCGCCCTGCTCGCGCTGCTGCTCGCCGGGCTGGCCCACGCCTACACCCTGGGACTGGACCAGTGGTACGTGGACGCCGTCCCCGACGAGCTGCGCGGCCGGGCGATGACCCTGCTCAGCACGGGCCTGATGACCCTCCAGGGAGCCGGCATGGCCCTGGCCGGGCTCGCCGCCGAGTTCTTCCCGGTGCACGCGGTCGTCACCGGGTCCGGGGTGCTCGGAACCGCCGTCGTCCTGGCGCTCCTGGCCGAACTGCGGTCCGCCGTCCGGCAGGAGGAGCGACTGAGGGATGAGACGGCCCCCGCCGTGAAGTGACCTCCCGGTAGGGTCGGACGCGTGCCCAAGCCGCTCAGCCTCCCCTTCGACCCCATCGCCCGCGCCGACGAGCTCTGGCAGCAGCGCTGGGGGCCCGTGCCCTCGATGGCCGCGATCACCTCGATCATGCGCGCCCACCAGATCCTGCTCGGCGAGGTCGACGCGATCGTCAAGCCCTACGGGCTGACCTTCGCGCGCTACGAGGCACTGGTACTGCTCACCTTCTCCAAGGCGGGCGAGCTGCCGATGTCGAAGATCGGCGAGAGGCTGATGGTCCACCCGACCTCGGTGACCAACACCGTGGACCGGCTGGTGCGGTCCGGGCTGGTCGCCAAGCGGCCCAACCCTAACGACGGCCGCGGCACCCTCGCCTCCATCACGGAGAAGGGCCGGGAGGTCGTCGAGGCCGCCACCAAGGACCTGATGGCGATCGACTTCGGCCTCGGCGCGTACGACGCCGAGGAGTGCGGGGAGATCTTCGCCCTGCTCCGCCCGCTGCGGGTGGCCGCCGCGGACTTCGACGAGGCCTGAGGCCCGTCCCGCGATCCCGGGGCCGCGTCAAGATCGAGCAAAACGGACGGTTAGGCTCGTCGGCATGAAACGAAGCGTGCTGACCCGCTACCGCGTCATGGCCTACGTGACCGCGGTCATGCTCCTGATCCTCTGCGCCTGCATGGTGGCGAAGTACGGCTTCGACACCGGTGCCGACCTCACCTTCGTGGTGTCGCAGACCCACGGTGTGCTCTTCATGATCTACCTGGTCTTCGCCTTCGACCTGGGGTCCAAGGCGAAGTGGCCCTTCGGCAAGCTCCTGTGGGTGCTCGTGTCGGGCACGATCCCGCTGGCCGCCTTCTTCGTCGAGCGGGGGATCCGCGCCGAGGTCGAGCCGCTGATCAGCGACCCGCTCGCGACCGCGAAGGCCTGACGACGAGGCGAGCGTCACCCACCCCCGGGACGACTCCCGGGGGTTTCCCATCGACATTTACTAGGACGTCCTAGTAAATTCGTGGGTATGGACGCTGACGCCATCGAGGAGGGCCGCCGCCGCTGGCAGGCCCGTTATGACAAGGCCCGCAAGCGCGAGGCAGACTTCACCACGCTCTCCGGCGACGAGGTCGAACCCGTTTACGGGCCCCGGCCCGGCGACGCGTACGAGGGCTTCGAGCGGATCGGCTGGCCGGGGGAGTACCCGTACACGCGGGGCCTGCACGCCACCGGCTACCGCGGCCGGACCTGGACCATCCGCCAGTTCGCCGGCTTCGGGAACGCCGAGCAGACGAACGAGCGCTACAAGATGATCCTGGCGGCCGGCGGCGGCGGGCTCTCCGTCGCCTTCGACATGCCGACCCTCATGGGCCGCGACTCCGACGACCCCCGCTCCCTCGGCGAGGTCGGCCACTGCGGTGTCGCCATCGACTCCGCCGCCGACATGGAGGTCCTCTTCAAGGACATCCCCCTCGGCGACGTCACGACCTCCATGACGATCTCGGGCCCCGCCGTGCCCGCCTTCTGCATGTACCTCGTCGCCGCAGAGCGCCAGGGCGTGGACCCCGCCGTCCTGAACGGCACGCTCCAGACGGACATCTTCAAGGAGTACATCGCCCAGAAGGAGTGGCTCTTCGAACCGGAGCCGCACCTGCGCCTCATCGGCGACCTCATGGAGTACTGCGCGAAGGGCATCCCGGCCTACAAGCCGCTGTCCGTCTCCGGCTACCACATCCGCGAGGCCGGTGCCACGGCCGCGCAGGAGCTCGCCTACACCCTCGCGGACGGCTTCGGCTACGTGGAGCTGGGCCTCTCCCGCGGCCTGGACGTCGACCACTTCGCCTCCGGGCTCTCCTTCTTCTTCGACGCGCACCTCGACTTCTTCGAGGAGATCGCCAAGTTCCGCGCGGCCCGCAGGATCTGGGCGCGCTGGATGAAGGAGGTCTACGGGGCGAAGAGCGAGAAGTCGATGTGGCTGCGCTTCCACACGCAGACCGCCGGCGTCTCCCTCACCGCCCAGCAGCCGTACAACAACGTCGTACGCACCGCCGTGGAGGCCCTCGCGGCCGTCCTCGGCGGAACCAACTCGCTGCACACCAACGCCCTCGACGAGACCCTCGCGCTGCCGAGCGAGCAGGCGGCCGAGATCGCCCTGCGCACCCAGCAGGTGCTGATGGAGGAGACCGGCGTCGCCAACGTGGCGGACCCCCTCGGCGGCTCCTGGTTCGTCGAGCAGCTCACCGACCGCATCGAGGCCGACGCCGAGCGGATCTTCGAGCAGATCAAGGAGCGCGGCCTGCGCGCCCACCCCGACGGGCAGCACCCCATCGGGCCGATCACCTCGGGCATCCTGCGCGGCATCGAGGACGGCTGGTTCACCGGCGAGATCGCCGAGTCGGCCTTCCAGTACCAGCGCTCCCTGGAGAAGGGCGACAAGCGGGTCGTCGGAGTCAACGTCCACCACGGATCCGTCACCGGCGACCTGGAGATCCTGCGGGTCAGCCACGAGGTGGAGCGCGAGCAGGTCCGCGCCCTGGCCGACCGCAAGACCCACCGCGACGACGCCAAGGTCGCCGCGGCCCTCAAGGACATGCTGGACGCCGCCCGCGACGGGTCGAACATGATCCCCGCCATGCTGGACGCGGTGCGCGCCGAGGCCACGCTGGGCGAGATCTGCAACACCCTGCGCGACGAGTGGGGCACCTACACGGAGCCCCCGGGCTTCTAGGCCGAAGTCCGGCCGCGGCAAACACGTGGAAGGCCGGTCGTGGCGCCCGTACGGTGGCGCCATGACCGGCCTTCCCGTTTCCGTACCCGGTGTCAGCGCCCGCGTGGTGATGCAGAGCGGCTGCGGACCGTACGCGTACATCGTCGTGGACTTCGAACCCCCAGGCCCCGACGGCGCGTCGGAGTTCCTGCACACCGTGTCCGACGACCGGCTGCCGCACGAGTTCCTGCCCGCGGTGTGGGACGGGATCCGGGAGGGGCTGGGCGGAGTGGCGGCCGTGGCGGTCCTCACCGACGGGGGCTTCCACGAGGTCGACTCCCGCGACCAGGGCTACCGGCTCGCCGGGCGCCACGCCGGGATGGCCGCACTCGCGGCCGCCGGGCTGGGGGAGCCGCCGGCGGATCAGGGCCGGCAGATCCGGGTGACCTGGCCGGGCAAGCCCCGGGCGAAGCCCCGCGCCGGGACGTGACCGGCCCCGCCGGCGCGCGGCCGGACGGGCTCAGGCCGCGGCCGGGCCGCGCAGGCCGTGCATCAGGAGGGCGGTGAAGGTGGCCACCCAGAGCTCGTCCACCGGCTCGGAGCTCACCAGGGCGCGGTGCACCACGGTGCCCGCGATCACGTCGAAGATCAGGTCTGTGGTGCGGCCCGCCAGGAACTCGTCCTCCTCGTAGGGGAGTTCGCCGCGGGCCTGGGCCCGTTCGCGACCCAGTACGACGAGACGTTTCTGCCGGTCCACGATCGCCGACCGGATCCGGTCACGCAGGGCCTCGTCCCGGGTGGACTCGGAGACCACCGCCATCAGGGCCGTACGGGCCTCCGGGCGCCTCAGCAGCTCCGCGAAGCGCAGGACCACGTACTCGATGTCGGCTTCCAGGGAGCCCCGGTCCGGCAGTTCGAGCGAGTCGAAGAGCTCCGCGACCGCGTCCACGACCAGCTCGCTCTTACCCGCCCAGCGTCGGTAGAGGGTGGTCTTGGCGACGCCCGCGCGGGCCGATACGTCGCCCATCGTCAGCTTCGACCAGCCCAGCTCGACCAGCGCGTCCCGGGTGGCGGCGAGGATGGCGGCGTCCGCGGCCGCACTGCGGGGGCGACCGGTGCGGCCGGGGCTGGGGTTGCGCATGGCCGAGACCATACCCGTCGGTAGCCGAACGGGCCGCTGTGGTTCAGATCACGGGCGTCGCGGGGGCGCGCAGGGCCCCCGGGGGAGTTACGCTACGGCTCGTAGCGTAAGAGCGACAACCACGCGAAGAGCTACAGGCGCCAGGTGGGGACCCGGCGCCGCCCAGCAACACGATCGCGACGGATACGACGGCACGGCCAATTCACGCGATCTTTTTCGTCGGCGCGCGCACACGGGGGAGGATGTACGCATGCAGCCCAGAAACATGTCCATGAGCGGCGTCGTCGACCTCGCCGCGGTGAAGGCGGCCGGCGAGGCCAAGGCCAAGGCCGAGCAGGCCCGCGCAGAATCGGCGCGACAGGCGGCTCAGGGTGGCGGGGCCGGTCCGGCCGCCGGCGCCGTCCCGCCCTCGGCGCTCGTCTTCGACGTCGACGAGGCCGGTTTTGAACGCGACGTGCTCCAGCTTTCCGCCGAGGTCCCGGTCGTCCTGGACTTCTGGGCCGAGTGGTGCCAGCCGTGCAAGCAGCTCAGCCCGCTCCTGGAGCGCCTGACCGTCGAGGCCAACGGCCGCCTCGTGCTGGCCAAGGTGGACGTCGACGCCAACCAGATGCTGATGCAGCAGTTCCAGATCCAGGGCATCCCGGCCGTCTTCGCCGTGGTCGCCGGTCAGGTGCTGCCGCTCTTCCAGGGCGTCGCCCCCGAGCAGCAGATCCGCGACACCCTCGCCCAGCTGGTCCAGGTGGCCGAGGAGCGCTTCGGGATCATCGGCATCGAGGTGGACGCGAGCGCCGAGGGGGCCGCCGAGTCCGCCCCGGTCGAGGCCCCGGCCGGTCCGTACGACGCGCTGCTGGAGGCGGCCGTCGTCGCACTGGACGCCGGTGACCTCGGTGGCGCGGTGCAGGCGTACAAGAACGTACTCGCGGACGACCCGGGCAACACCGAGGCCAAGCTCGGCCTGGCCCAGGCCGAGCTGCTCGCCCGGGTCCAGCACATGAACCCGCAGGAGGTGCGCACGGCCGCGGCCGAGAACCCGCGCGACCCGGCGGCGCAGATCGCCGCGGCCGACCTCGACCTGGTCGGCGGTCACGTGGAGGACGCTTTCGGCCGTCTCGTGGACACCGTGAAGGTCACGTTCGGTGACGATCGGGATGCGGTGCGGCTGCGCCTGCTGGAACTGTTCGAGGTCATCGGCGCCGACGACCCGAGGGTGACGGCGGCGCGGACGGCGCTGGCGCGGGTGCTCTTCTAGAACGGCTCCGGTCCGGCTCCGCAGCCGCTCCGCGCCGGTCCCGGGAAGGGTCCCGGACGTCGTCGGGCGGCCGCCGATTTGTTGACACGTAGATAAACAGCGGCCGCGCTTTGCCAAAACTTGGCAATCGCGGCCGCTGTTACTCGCAGTAAATCGAACCCTGTGAACTGTCCGGTGTGTTCACTCTTCCCCCGTTCTGCCATGGCCCCGGGTGGCACCCTGTGTTGCCGACGGACGGTTACCGGCAGCATCCAGGTTATCTGGCCGTTACCCGCCAGTAACGAACCCCCTTGTGCCCCGGCCGGGAATGGACCACGATCGGCGACGCTCGGTCCTTCCCGCAGAGCCGCTCACTCGGAGCCGCGGTGGAGGGTCCCCACCGAGCCGGCCGGTGGCAGTGGCACCGGCCGTGGGACAGGGGGGTCTCTGCCACACGGCGGGGCCTGTCCTCCAGGTTGCGCGAACGCGTGGCCCAGTGGTTGTCGCTCGGGGGTGAACGCCGGTGTATCGGACGTGGCACGGCCGCGGCCCGGCCGCCTGCGCTCCTTCCCGAGGACGTAGCACTTCTCCCATCCCAGGACGGGCACGGCCCGGACCGGAGATGTACGTCCGAGAAGGAGGAACGAAATGAGTTCTCAGGTTCGTGGCGGGACCAGATGGAAGCGCTTCGCGCTCGTCATGGTGCCGAGCATCGCGGCCACGGCCGCGGTCGGTGTGGGTCTGGCGCAGGGTGCCCTCGCGGCGTCCTTCAGCGTCTCCGGCCAGGACTTCAAGGTCTCGGCCGACAAGCTCGACGGTGACAACCTCATCCAGTACGGCGGCATCGCCGAGGGGCACGACCTCAAGGGCAATGCGCAGCACCACCCGGTGACCATCTCCGGGTTCAGCCACGCCGAGATCACCAACATGTGCCAGTCGCTGGTGACCCCGACGCCGCTCGGCAACATCACGCTGCAGCTGCGCACCGGCCACAAGGGCAAGCCGGCCGTCGCCGACAACATCTACCTGGATGTTGCGGAGCTCGACACCGACGCCGAGTTCAAGAACCTGGACATCGGTGTCGCGGTCGGCGACCCGAACCACAAGACGAAGCCGCAGGCCGGTACGGTCAGCAGCCCGTACGCGTTCTCGCAGCGCGCCGACAAGGCGATCCTGACGAACGTGCGCCAGAAGGCGTGGGCGACCACGGCGGGCACGTTCAAGCTGCCCGACCTGAAGCTGCGTCTGCTCGGCGGCGACCAGCCGTGCTACCAGGACAGCAAGGACTGAGTCCGTCCCGGTGAATGACCGGACGGGCGGGCGGCGACGGCCGTCCCCGCCCGCCCGTCCGGGCTCCACAGAGTTCTCCGTACCACCGTTTCCAGGGAGCTGTTGTCCATGAACCCCCAGGCCCCGGTTTACGTTCGCGCAGAAGACGACGCCTGGCTCACCGTGGTGTACTACCACTTCCGCGCGTGGCGCGGTCGCCGTCCCTTCTGGGCCGGGCTGTTCACGCTCCTCGGCGGCTTCCCGATCGCGTACTTCCCGTATGCGGACCTCCGGTTGGGCAACGTCAGTCTCGCGATGGCCACCACGGGTGGCGCCGGCGCACTGATCATCGGTGTACTGCTGATCACGCTGGGCCTGGCCCTCTGGTTCCAGCAGACCATCCGGGTCTTCGCCGGAGTCGCCTCGATCCTGCTGGCCCTGGTGTCCCTGCCGGTGTCCAACCTCGGCGGCTTCGGGATGGGCTTCATCCTCTCCCTCATCGGCGGCGCCCTCGCGCTGTCGTGGGCGCCGGGACAGCCGGTGGACGAGGAGCCCGCGGTCCAGCAGCCGACGGTCCAGCAGCCGGCCGTGGTCGCCCTGGGCAAGACGGACGCGACACCGGGCGGCCTGGACATTCCCGGCCCCCGCGAGACGGATACGGCACACGCGAGCGAGACGACTGCCCACGCCGATGGCGGGAGGAACAGTGCGGGGTGACGAGACGCAGCGGGGCGTGGCCCCAGGCGCAGAGTCCCGTGAGAGGAAGGGCCCGCGACACGCGGCGCCCAGGAAGTCCCTGCTGAACAAGATCCAGATACCCGTCGGCAAGACGATGGCGCTGGCGGCGATGCCGACGGCCGTGTTCGTCGGGATGGGCATGGCGCCCAAACTGGCCGTGGCCGACGACAAGGAGATCCCCTTCGCGCCCGGGCCGTGTGTGACGCGGTCCGACGAGCCGGCGGAGACCGAGTCGAAGTCCCCGTCCCCCACGCCCTCGAAGACGGCCTCGCCGAGCGCCTCGCCCAGCGCGTCGCCCGCACCGTCCAAGGCCGCGAAGCCGAAGACGAGCGCCGCCCCGTCGGCGACCAAGTCCCCGTCGGCCAACGCCCCGGACCCGGCCACCACCACCCCGGCGCCGGAACCGACCAAGTCCGCGAACCCGCTGGACCCCCTCGGCGTGGGCGACAAGATCAAGGACCTCATCGACGGGCTGGGCCAGCCGCTCAAGGACCCGAAGGCGACCCCGACGCCCGCGGCCACGCCCTCCACGACCGCCAAGCCGACCCCGGACCCGGCCGCGGACGCGATCCGGGACGCCGCCAAGCAGGCGGGCGCCACGGTCGAGGAACTGCCCGACGAGGTCAAGGACACCGTCAACAAGCCCAAGGACGAGAAGCCCAAGGAAGAGGGCGACGAGGACAAGGGCGACGAGGACAAGGCCGAGGACGAGGCCAAGGACGAGGCGACGAAGGACCCGGACGGGAAGGAACCCTTCCCCTGCCCGACCTACGACGCCGAGGCCCTGGCCAACGCCGAGCTGGAGCAGGGCATCCCGCTCCTCCCCGACGAGCCCTGGTACCTCGACAGCTCCCTGCTGACCCTGTACGGCCTCGATTACCACGGCATCGTCGAGGTGAAGACCGCCAGCGGCAAGGTCAAGAAGGTCCTGAAGTTCACGGCGGACTCGCTGGACATCAAGGACCTGTACCAGACCGTCGGCAAGGGCGGGAACGTCGCCCACCTGAAGTCGCGTCCGGGCTCCACGTCCAAGATCCGCGGCGGCACGGTGACGATGTACACCGAGAGCCTCAAGGGGAAGCTGTTCGGTCTGATCCCGATCGAGTTCACCCCGAACAGCCCGCCGCCCCTGAACGTCCCGTTCGCGTTCTTCACGGACGTCCAGGTCGTCCAGGCGGCTCAGTTCGGCGGCACGCTGACCGTGCCGGGCCTGAAGAACTACATCGGCCCGCCCGAGTAGGCGGCCGGCGGTACGGACACACCGAGGGCGGCACCCCGCATCACTGCGGGGTGCCGCCCTCGGTCTCTGTGCGGCAGAGTCGGGTGCGGCGGGGCGGCGTCAGCCGCGGGCGACGCCGCCCAGGTGGTGGACCCGGACCATGTTGGTGGTGCCGGGGACGCCGGGGGGCGAGCCGGCCGTGATGATCATGGTGTCGC
>NZ_SSBM01000076.1:0-13020 GCF_004795115.1 Streptomyces sp. A0592 | reverse complement strand
GTTGCCCTGGTAGCAGGCGTCGAAGACGACCTCGCCGCCGATGTTGGGCAGGCCCAGGCAGTTGCCGTAGCCGCCGATGCCCGCGACGACGCCCGGCAGGACGCGCTTGGTGTCGGGGTGGTCGGCCGCGCCGAAGCGCAGCGGGTCGACGACGGCGACCGGGCGGGCGCCCATGGCGAGGATGTCGCGGACGATCCCGCCGATGCCGGTGGCCGCACCCTGATACGGCTCGATGTAGCTCGGGTGGTTGTGCGACTCGACCTTGAAGGTGACCGCATAGCCCTGGCCGACGTCGACGACGCCGGCGTTCTCACCGATGCCGACGAGCATGGCGTCGTTCTGGGGGACCTTCTCGCCGAACTGCTTCAGGTGGACCTTGCTGCTCTTGTACGAGCAGTGCTCGGACCACATGACCGAGTACATGGCGAGCTCGGCGCCGGTCGGGCGGCGGCCGAGGATCTCCCGGATCCGGGCGTACTCGTCCTCCTTGAGGCCGAGCTCCTGCCAGGGCTGGGAGGCGTCCGGGGTTTCGGTGGCGTTCTTGACGGTGTCGAGGCTCATGCGCTGACCAGCTTCTTCAGGACCGACGTGAAGAACGGGAGGCCGTCGGTGCGGCCGGTCCCGATCAGCGGCTCGACCGCGTGCTCGGGGTGCGGCATCAGGCCGACGACGTTGCCCTCGGCGTTGGTGATGCCGGCGATGTCGCGGAGCGACCCGTTCGGGTTCACGTCCAGGTACCGGAAGGCCACGCGGCCTTCGGCCTCCAGTTCGTCGAGCGTGCGCTCGTCGGCGACGTACCGGCCGTCCATGTTCTTGAGCGGTACGGAGATCTCCTGGCCGGCGGTGTAGTCGCCGGTCCACGCGGTCTCCGCGTTCTCCACCCGCAGCTTCTGATCACGGCAGATGAAGTGCAGGTGGTTGTTGCGGAGCATCGCCCCCGGCAGCAGGTGGGCCTCGGTGAGGACCTGGAAGCCGTTGCAGATGCCGAGGACGGGCATGCCGGCCCTGGCCTGCTCGATGATGGTCTCCATCACCGGCGAGAAGCGGGAGATGGCCCCGGCGCGCAGGTAGTCCCCGTAGGAGAAGCCGCCCGCGAGGACGACCGCGTCGACCTGGTGGAGGTCCTTGTCGCGGTGCCAGAGCGAGACCGGCTCGGCCCCCGCGAGGCGGACGGCGCGCAGCGAGTCACGGTCGTCGAGCGTTCCGGGGAACGTGACGACTCCGATGCGAGTGGTCACCGTCAGGCCTCGACCTTCACGGTGAAGTCTTCGATGACGGTGTTGGCGAGGAACGTTTCGGCCATCTTGTGGATGCGGTCGAGGGCGGCCTGGTCGACCGGTCCCTCCACTTCCAGTTCGAAGCGCTTCCCCTGACGGACGTCGGCGATGCCCTCGAAGCCCAGGCGCGGCAGTGCACGCTGCACCGCCTGGCCCTGGGGGTCGAGGATCTCCGGCTTGAGCATGACGTCGACTACGACGCGTGCCACTGGCACTCCCGATGAGGTGGTTGGTGCAAGGCGGTTCCATCAGCGTACCCGGCCGAAATTTCTACGCGGGTAGATATCGGACGGCCTTGATCACCGCGCCGTTTCGGCTTCACCAACGCTTCGCAAAATCCCCAGGAAAACCACGTACCCGGCATTGCGGCGGGACACGCGGAGAGAATTAACTGAGCTTCGCAATGCAATGGGAATCGAGGTACAAAGGAATCAACCGGGATTCCGGTCGAAAGTTGCATTGCCCCATAACATCCGAACAGGCGACATCGCCGCACGTCATGCAGGTGGCGGCGTCGCACGAAGGGACCGATATCCGTGGCGCAGCGCGTAGTAGTCACGCTCTCCGACGACATCGATGGCGGAGAAGCGGCGGAAACGGTCATGTTCGCCCTGGACGGTAAGTCGTACGAGATCGACCTCAATGTGGCCAACGCAAAGAAACTGCGGAAGGGCCTCGCGCCCTTCGTGGCCGCCGGGCGCCGCCAGTCACGCTCGGGGAAGACCTTCAAGCACACCTCGGTCGCACCCGACCCGGCGGTCGTCCGCGCCTGGGCCCGGTCCAACCAGCACGACGTGCCGCCGCGGGGCCGCATCCCGAAGAAGATCTACGAGGCCTACAACGCGGCCCACTGAGAGCCGATTTGCCAAGGCCCCCCATCCGTCCGCTAGTGTGTGGATCACGCCGAGGGGCGAGGCCGCAGGTCAGAGCCTCCGAGGTCGTGCGGGTGTAGTTCAGTAGCAGAACATCCCTCTTCCAGAGGGAAGGCGCAGTGTGCGATTCCTGTCACCCGCTCTGCATGACTTTCCGACCACTCCGGTGGATCGGGTAGAGTGATGCACGTACTGCCCCGGCAGTGCACTGCTTGCGGACGTAGCTCAGTTGGTAGAGCACCACCTTGCCAAGGTGGATGTCGCGCGTTCGAGTCGCGTCGTCCGCTCTGTAAGAAGAAGGCCCCGATCATTGCGATCGGGGCCTTCTTCGTATTTCCCCCGCTTCCCGCCGCGGGACCTCCTGACAAATGTCATCGCCCGTCATGACAGCGCGCACTGCCGACCCGACCCGGCCGCCGTGACGCTTGAGCCATGACTGACACCGTGATCGAAGCCCGGGACCTGCGCCGCGGCTACACCGGAGGATTCGAGGCCGTACGCGGCGTCTCCTTCTCCGTGGCGCGCGGCGAGATCTTCGCCCTGCTCGGCACGAACGGCGCGGGCAAGACCTCCACCGTCGAGCTGCTGGAGGGACTGGCCGCGCCGAGCGGCGGGCAGGTCCGCGTCTTCGGCCTCGACCCCCTCACCCGGCGGGCCGAGGTCCGGCCGCGGACCGGGGTCATGCTCCAGGAGGGCGGCTTCCCCTCGGACCTGTCGGTCACCGAGACCGTGCGGATGTGGGGCGGGGTCACCACCGGTGCCCGCCCTGCGGCCGAGGTGCTGGAGCTGGTGGGGCTGGCCGCACGGTCCTCCGTACGTGTGAAGCAGCTGTCCGGCGGTGAGCGGCGGCGCCTGGACCTGGCGCTGGCCCTGCTCGGCCGGCCCGAGGTGCTCTTCCTGGACGAGCCCACCACCGGAATGGACCCCGAGGGGCGCCGGGACACCTGGGCCCTGGTGCGCGAACTGCGGGAGCAGGGCACCACGGTGCTGCTGACCACGCACTACCTGGAAGAGGCCGAAGAACTCGCCGACCGGCTCGCGATCCTCCACGAGGGCGAGCTGGTGCTGTCCGGCACCCCGGCCGAGGTGACCGCCACCCGGCCGGCCCGGATCCGTTTCACCCTGCCCGCCGGGGTGCCCGCGGCCCGGCTCCCGCTCGCACTGCGGGCCGCCGCCTTCGGGCAGCGCGTGGAGATCCGTACCGAACGGCTCCAGGAGGACCTGACCGAACTGCTCGGCTGGGCCCGGGAGAACGGCGTGGAACTGGCCGGGCTCGACGCCCGGTCCGCCTCCCTCGAGGAGGCCTTCCTGGAGATCGCCCAGAGCCGCCGGAGCGCCGGCGACCGCACCGACGACGACACGATGGCGGGGACCCGATGAACACGCCCACCCTCAACGCCGGCCGGATCACCGCGCTCGGCCGCTTCGAGCTCACCCTGCTGGTGCGCAACCGGGCCACACTCGGCGTGGCCCTCCTGATGCCCCTGCTGATGGTGTTCGTCCTGCGCTCCTCCCTCAGCGGGGTCGAAGGCGCCCAGGCCGTCGGCGAGGCCACCCTGACCGGCGGGATCGGCATGGTGCTGCTCCTCGTCGTCTACATGAACCTGGTCTCCGCCTACGTCGCCCGCCGCGAGGAGCTCGTCCTCAAGCGGCTGCGCACCGGCGAGGCCCGGGACCTGGAGATCCTGGCCGGGACCGCGCTGCCCGCCGCCTGCCTGGCCCTCGGCCAGATCGCCGTCCTCGCGGTCGCCGGGGCGGGCGCCCTGGACGTCCGCATGCCGCAGAACCCGCTGCTCCTCGTGGCGGCCGTCCTCGCCGGCCTCCTGCTGCTCGCCGCGCTGGCCGCGGTGACCAGCTCCTTCACCCGCACCGTGGAGACCGCGGGCCTCACCACACTGCCGCTGTTCCTGGTGACCGTGCTCGGCTCGGGGCTGTTCTCGCCGACGGACTCGCTGCCCGACCTGGCCGCCTCGCTCTGCGAACTGCTGCCGCTGAGCGGCGTGATGGCCCTCGTACGGGCCGGCTGGAGCGGCGGCGCGGAGAGCGGGGACCTGCTGGGTGCCGGGCTGAACGTACTGGCCTGGATCGTGATCAGCGTGTTTGCTGTCCAGCGGTGGTTCCGCTGGGAACCGCGGCGCTAGGACGAGTCGGGGGACGGGACCGTGTCGAAGCTGACCGGCTGGTGGAAGAACCGCAGCACCGCGGGGAAGGTCGAGCTGTACACCCGGGGGTCGTTCTACCTCTTCGTGTTCCTGGAGATCGTCTCCTTCGGGCTGACCCCGCTGGCCGCCGCGGCCGCAGAGCGGACCTCCTTCGTGGTGCCCCTCTCGCTCTTCCTGATGATGTGCGTGCACGCGGTCCTGTGCGGGGTGCTCACCTCGCGTGCGCTGCACTGGGTGGTGGGACGGCGTGAACGCCCCACCCGGCTGGCGGTGGCCACCTCCCTGGTGACGGCGGGATGCATCCTGGCCGTCCTCACCCTGCGGACCACCGGCGAATCCGATGCGACCGTGGCACCGACCATGGTGGCCGGTCTGGCCTGGTTCACCTCCGGATCGCTCGTCCTGTGCCTGAAGTCGGTCCGGCGGATGTGGTACGTCGCGGCGGCTGCGGCCGTCGCCACCGGGCTGGCCGCCCTGGGCCTCGGAATGCCGGTGGGCAAGGCGCTCGGGTACGCCGTCGGCGTGCTGCTGGGAGGCCTGTTCTTCGGCGCCACCTGCGGGTTCTCGGGCTGGCTGCTGAGGACCGTCTACGAGCTGGACCGATCCCGCGAGGTCCAGGCACGGCTGGCGGTGGCCGAGGAGCGGCTGCGCTTCGGCCGCGACCTGCACGACGTGATGGGCCGCAACCTGGCGGTGATCGCCCTCAAGAGCGAGCTGGCCGTCCAGCTGGCCCGGCGCGAACGCCCCGAGGCGGTGGATCAGATGATCGAGGTCCAGCGGATCGCCCAGGAGTCCCAGCGGGAGGTGCGGGACGTGGTGCGCGGCTACCGGGAGGCGGATCTCGCCGTGGAGCTGGAAGGGGCGCGCGGGGTGCTGAGCGCGGCCGGAATGGACTGCCGGGTCGACTTCCGGCCGGACCGGGAGCTGCCCTCCGAGGTCCAGTCGGCGCTCGGCTGGGTGGTCCGCGAGGCCACGACGAACGTGCTGCGGCACGGGGACGCACAGCGCTGCCGGATCCGGCTGACGGCCCCGGAGAGCGGCCCGGTGACGCTGGTGGTGGAGAACGACGGCGCGCCGGAGGCCCCTGCCGGGCCGCCCGGCTCGGGACTGGCCGGGCTGCGGGAACGGCTCGCCGTGCTGGAAGGGACGCTGGAGGCGGGGCTGGTCGGCGACGGCCGGTTCCGGCTGCGGGCGGAGATACCGGGCCAACGGCTCGACGGACTGGAGGTGCGGGCGTGAGCCCCGTACGTGTACTGCTCGCCGACGACGAGCACTTGATCCGGGGGGCGCTGGCCGCGCTCCTGGCGCTGGAGGACGACCTGCTGGTCGTCGCGGAGGCGGCGTCCGGCCCCGAGGCCCTGGCAATGGCGCGGGCGCACCGACCGGACGTGGCGGTGCTGGACCTGCAGATGCCGGGGGCGGACGGTGTGAGTGTCGCCACAACCCTGCGGGCCGAACTCCCCGACTGCAGGACGATGATCGTGACCAGCCACGGGCGCCCCGGACACCTGAAGCGCGCCCTGGCGGCGGGGGTGCGGGCCTTCGCCCCGAAGACGGTCTCGGCGCAGCGGCTGGCCGAGCTGATCCGGACCGTGCACGCCGGGGGCCGTTATGTGGACCCGGAGTTGGCGGCCGACGCGATCAGCGCCGGGGACTCCCCGCTGACCGCCCGGGAGGCCGAGGTGCTGGAGCTCGCGGCGGACGGGGCGCCGATCGCGGAGATCGCGGAGCGGGCCTCGCTCTCGCAGGGGACCGTCCGCAACTACCTGTCCTCGGCGGCCACGAAGCTGGGTGCCGAGAACCGGCACACTGCAGTGCGTCTCGCGAGGGAGCGAGGTTGGGTATAGTAGGTCTCGCCTTACGGCGCTTGCGGACATAGCTCAGTTGGTAGAGCACCACCTTGCCAAGGTGGATGTCGCGCGTTCGAGTCGCGTTGTCCGCTCTGTAAGGAAGAAGCCCCGGTCCGAGGACCGGGGCTTCTTCGTTTCCCTACGACCAGTCCAGGCCGGTGAGGCGCTCGTAGGCCTCGATGTACTTCGCGCGGGTCTGCGCGACGACCTGCGTCGGGAGGGCCGGCGGCGGCAGTTCGCCCTTCGGGTCCCAGCCGGAGGCCGCGGAGGACAGCCAGTCGCGGACGTACTGCTTGTCGAAGGAGGGCTGCGAACGGCCCGGCTCCCACTGGTCGGCCGGCCAGAAGCGGGAGGAGTCCGGGGTCAGCACCTCGTCCGCGGCGACCAGCGTGCGGTCCTTCGGGTCGAAGCCGAACTCGAACTTGGTGTCGGCCAGGATGATGCCGCGCTCGCGGGCGATGTCCCGGGCGCGGGAGTACACGGCGAGGGTGGTCTGGCGCAGCAGCGCCGCCGTCTCGACGCCGGTGGTGCGCGCGACCTCCTCGTAGGAGACGTTCTCGTCGTGCTCGCCGACCTCGGCCTTGGCGGCCGGGGTGAAGATCGGGCCGGGCAGCTCGGAGCCGTTCACAAGGCCCTCGGGCAGGCCCAGTCCGCAGACCGTGCGGGTCTGGTTGTACTCGACGAGGCCGGAGCCGGCGAGGTAGCCGCGGGCCACGCACTCGACCGGGACCATGTCGAGGTTCTTGCAGATCAGCGTGCGGCCGGCCCAGTCGGCGGGGGCGCCGGCGGGCAGGTCGGTGGAGATGACGTGGTTCGGGACGAGGTCCGCGAGCTGGTCGAACCACCACAGGGAGAGCTGGGTCAGGACGCGGCCCTTGTCCGGGATCTCGGTGGGCAGCACCCAGTCGAAGGCGGACATGCGGTCGCTGGCGACCATGACGAGGCGGCCGTCCTCGTCCTGATAGAGGTCGCGCACCTTGCCGGTGTGGAGGTGGACGAGGCCCGGAACCTGAACCGGCTCGGGCTTTTCTACGAATCCGGACACGGGGTCTCCCTGTGGTTCTGTATGAAGCGCACACCGATTCTCCCGCACCTGGACGCCTTCCCGGGGACAGGGGTGGGTCGGCCGTGCACGGCCGTGTCAGTCGTGCTTGCAGATCCGGTCGAGGAGATTGGCCGTGGCCCGCTGCACACGCTCGTCGACATGGCCGGGGCGGTCCAGGGCGGGGGACCAGGCGAACGTGCCGGAGGCGAAGACCAGCGCCCCGCTGGGCGCCCGGTAGAGGGAGGTCTCCTGGTGGCGGCGCTGGCCCTCGGTGTCGAGGTACGGGGAGTGCGCGAGCAGGATCCGGTCCTGGTGCTCGGGGAGCTGGGTGCGCGGGAAGTACCGGTCGGCCTCGCCCGCGACCAGGCCGGGCAGTTCGTCGTTCTCGCCGGCGCCGGTGGCGTCCCACAGCCAGTGCGTGGCGTTGCGCACGATCATCGGCGCGGGCTCGGGGACCCGGCCCGCGTACTGGATGCCGAGCAGCTGCTGCTCCGGGCGGTCGACCTCGCGCCAGAGGCTGGGCCGGCCCGGTCCGCGGCGTTTTCGGCAGGTGAGCAGCCGGTCGGCGACCCCGGAGGGCGAGGGGCCGAGCTCGACCTGCCAGTACATGGTGTTGGCCGAGAGGAAGACGAGTGAGGTCCCGTGGTTGCGGGCCCGCTCGACGGTGCGGCGCATCGGCGCCGACCAGTACTCGTCGTGGCCGGGGAAGACCAGGCCGCGGTAGCGGGTGGGGTCGACGCGGCCGGCGTGCAGGTCGCGGGTGTCGGCGTAGGCGATGTCGTAGCCGTAGCGCTCGGCCCAGCGGATGAAGTCGTAGGCGTGGCCGACGTGGAGGGGCAGTCCGGCGCCCGCGTAGGGCCGGTCGAAGGAGACGGTGACGGCCGCGTCCTGCTCGCCGAGGAGCCGGCCCGCCTCGTCCCAGGCGTGGTAGAGGCTCGCGCCGGTCCGGCCGTCCTCCGGATAGAGGTTGTAGGCCTGCCAGGTGATGTCCGGGAGCAAAAGCAGCAGGTCGGCGGGGTGGTCGTCGCGGACCGTGAAGGGGATGTGGGAGCGGTAGCCGTCGGCGGTGGTCAGGACGGCGACGTACGCGCCCACGCTCCAGTACGACGGGACCTGCAGGCGCCAGGAGAGCCACCAGTGGTGGCAGGAGACGGTGCGATCGGCGGCGAGGGGGGCGGGCTGGACGATGCCGGAGAGGCGGGGGCTGGTGGTGATCTTCGAGGCGCCGTCGCCGCCGTAGTGGCCGATCCGGTAGACGTCCACGGAGAACTGCTGGGGCGGGTCGACGGTGATGTGGAAGTCGATGGCCTCGCCCGGGGCGACGGCGCCGGTGGAGGCGAAGCCCTTGATCTGGCGGTGCACGTCGTCGGCCGTGCGGGGGCCGCCGGTGCCGCGGGCCCGGGGGATCTGGCCGGTGCCGGCGGCCGCGGCGGCCGGGTCCACGTACCAGGGAACGACGTGGCCGGTGTCGTCGAAGTAGAGCTCGCTGCCCCGGAACCAGGGCAGGGGGCCCTGCCCGAAGGGGTCGTTCACCGCGTGCGCGAGCGCACCCGACTCCCAACGCCGGATCTGGTCCGTACCCATGACCGCTCCCCTCCCTCGCTCCCCGGCCGGCGTGCGTCGCCTCGGAGCGTGGCGCCCTTTGCGCCGGTACGGCACTTCCCGGACATCCGCTTCGGGAGCATCCAGCCGCGACCGATCCCAGCACATCACATAACGCACGCAGTCCGTCACCGTTCGTCGCGAATTGACGCGACCGGAACATTGGCGTCCGCTTATCCGTGCGATCCGTCGCCCCTCCGGGGGCGGGGCGCGGGGTCTCAGACGAGGCGGACCGGCTTCTCCGTACGGACCCCGAGGGCCGACAGCCAGTCCCGCAGGGGCTCCGGGTCGCCGTCCTCGACCAGGCAGAGCACGCGGGGGGCCAGATCGGCCCGGCGGTCGCCGCCGACCAGCAGGACCGGTCCGTCGAGCCAGTCCATCCCGGGTGCTGCACCGGCCGAGTCCACGGCCGCGCAGCACACCATCGCCGTCACGTGGTCGGCCAGCAGGTCCCGGCCGCTGCGCGGCGGCTGGAGCGGGAACAGCGGTACGGCGTCCGCGCCGCGCGCCTTCCCGGCCCCGCCGGTCGTGCCCGCGGCCCGCTCCTCACGGGCCAGAGCGGCGCTGAGCCGGCCGGCCAGGGCCTCGCCGAGCGCTCCCTCGCCCGAGGCCCCCGTGAGGCAGCCCAGCACCCGTTCCAGCGTGGGCCCGGCGAGGCCGTCCACGGCGGGGGGCGCCGCGTCGGCGGCCTCGATCGTCGCGGATCCCGCCGTACCGGAGGACCCGGACGCCACGGGTGAACCGGAGGCACCCGCGGCGGCGGGAGCAACGGAGGCGGCGGGGGCGGCGGAGCCGGCACCGGCCGGACTCACGGAGCCGGCGGACGGCGCGGGTCCGGTCGCCCCGGTCGTGCCGGTCGTGCCGATCGGTCCGGCGGGCAGTCCCGCCGGGCCCGCGAGCGCGTCCAGCGCGGTGTGCAGGCGGGCGGCCTCCGCACGCCACTTGCGGTCCACGACCTCTTCCGGGTACGCCGTCCACTCCACCGGGGACCAGTCCGGCCCGGATTCGGCCGGACCGCCGTGGAAGAGCCGCGCGGCCAGCAGCGAGGTCGCCTCGTCGATCACGCCGGGCTGCTCCAGCAGGTCACATGCGGGCCGCTCGCCGAGGCGGGAGGTGAAGCCCTCGGCCAGCCGGTCGCGCCGCGACAGCTCGGTCAGCGCCGAGACCACCCCGGCGTCCAGGTGCGCGGGCCAGCGGCCCATCCGCCAGGCGGGCAGGGCCACCCTGGTCAGCAGCCGGTCCCAGCCCGCGTAGGCGAGGCCGACCTGCTCCTGGGCGACGATGCGCAGTCCGTAGTCCACACCCTGTGCACGGTCCGACGCGGCGGCGGCCACCCCGCGCTCCATCTCGGCGGCGTCCGTCCGGCACAGCCTCAGCAGAAGACGGGCCGGCGCGCCGATCCAGCCGAGGCCGCGGCGGCTGCCCACGTCCACGGCCGCGTCCAGGCCCCGTACGAAGCCTCGCGCATCGGCTATGTCCGGGTGCGCGGAGGGACCCGTACCGGCGACGACCGGCGCCAGGACCGCCCGCAGCTCCGCGACCCGCATCCACCACAGGAACGGCGAGCCGATCACCAGCACGGGCGCCGCACCGGGCGCGGACTGGGGGCCGCCGGCTATGCCGCCTCGGCGGTGGGCCGCGTGGGTGCGGTCCTCCAGCCAGCTGTCGCAGTCCGGCGTCAGGGCTATCGCGGACGGCGGGGGCACGTCCATCCGGTCGGCCAGGTCCCGCACCAGCCGGTAGAGATCGGGGGCGGCGGCCTCGGACAGCGGCACCGTCGGCGTCACCGCCGGGCTCGCCCGCAGCACCACCGCGGCGAAGATCCCGCCGAGGAGCAGCACCAGCGCCGCGACCGCGCACACCACGAGCGTCACGGCGGCCCAGGGCCCGCCGGCCAGCCGGCCCGTCGCCCGGGCGGCCACCAGCACCACCGCGAGGGCGGCGGGCAGCAGTGCGACGGCCAGGGCCCGGCTGCGCACGCGCAGCACGGCCAGAGCGCGGGACCGCGCGGACGGAACGCCCGCTTCCATGATCGAACCGATTCCGGACACGGCCGGTCTCACCCCCTCTGCCCTGCGGCTGCGTTGCTCACTCCCCCACTGTGACACCCGCCACTGACATCGCAAGGTCGGTGGGCCAAGTGCCGGAATGCTTGCGCCGCACCCTAGTTGGGGCACGCCCGGCCGTCAGGCAGACAAGGTGACGATCACCCGATGGAATGGCTTTGGGTAAAGGTGGATGCGTTCGAACGAGGTCGGATGCAGTCGCACGCGGACACGCCCGCGGGCCCGGGCGCAGGAGGTGCGCACCGGGCCCGCGGGTCCGTGGAGCCGCTGGTCAGCCGAGCCCGGCCGCCTTGGCGGCGATGTCCGTGCGGTGCTGCGAGCCGTCCAGCCGGATGCGCGCGACGGCCGTATACGCCTTCTCGCGCGCCTGTGCCAGATCAGAACCCGTCGCCGTCACGGACAGGACGCGACCACCCGCGCTGACGACGGCGTCGCCCTCGCGCCGGGTCCCGGCGTGCAGCACGTAGGCGTCGGGCGCGTCCTCGGCGGCCACCTCGGCCAGGCCCTCGATCGGGTCCCCGGTGCGGGGGGTGTCGGGGTAGTTGTGGGAGGCGATGACGACCGTGACGGCGGCGTCATCGCGCCACACGAGCGGCGGCTCGTCGGCCAGGGTGCCCTTGGCCGCGTTCAGCAGCACGCTCGCGAGCGGGGTCCGCAGCCGGGCCAGGACCACCTGGGTCTCGGGGTCGCCGAACCGGGCGTTGAACTCGATGACCCGGGTGCCGCGACCGGTGATCGCGAGGCCGGCGTAGAGCAGCCCCGAGAAAGGGGTGCCGCGGCGGCGCAGCTCGTCGACGGTCGGCTGGAGCACGAGCTCCATGACCTCGTCGACCAGCTTCGGGTCGGCCCAGGGCAGCGGGGAGTACGCGCCCATGCCGCCGGTGTTGGGACCCTGGTCGCCGTCCAGCGCGCGCTTGAAGTCCTGCGCGGGCTGGAGCGGGACCACCGTGACGCCGTCGGTGATGGCGAAGAGGGAGACCTCGGGGCCGTCGAGGTACTCCTCGATGACCACGCGGTCGCAGCCGAGCGCGTGCGCGCGGGCCGCGTCCCGGTCCTCGGTGACCACGACCCCCTTGCCGGCCGCCAGACCGTCGTCCTTGACGACGTAGGGGGCGCCGAAGGCGTCGAGGGCCGCGTCCACCTCCTCCGGGGTGGTGCAGACGTAGCTGCGCGCGGTCGGGACCCCGGCCGCCGCCATCACGTCCTTCGCGAAGGCCTTGGAGCCTTCGAGCTGGGCCGCCTCGGCGGACGGGCCGAAGACGGGGATTCCGGCCGCGCGCACGGCGTCGCCGACTCCGGCGACCAGCGGGGCCTCCGGGCCGACGACGACTAGGTCGGCGCCGAGCTCGGTGGCGAGAGCGGCGACGGCTTCGCCGTCGAGGGCGTCGACCGGGCGGAGCTCGGCCACCTCGGCGATGCCGGCATTGCCGGGAGCACAGTGGAGCGCGGAGACGTCGGGGTCGAGGGACAAAGAGCGGCACAGGGCATGTTCGCGGGCGCCGCCGCCGATGACGAGGACCTTCACGCTCCTCAGCCTAGCCCGGACGGCGGCGCCCCTTTCGTGCGGCCACCCAACTGGAACGGCCCTACTCGTTTGTGTACTCCTCCACAACAGTGGCTCCGAGCTCGCGCACGATCAGGTCGTGTCCGGTCAGCGCGCTCTCGACGAGGTCGGGGTCGTCGTCCTCCGCGAAGTCGTCCTCGGGAGCGACCGGCGGGGGCGCCTGCTGTACGGGCGGCTGCGGCGCGGAGACCGACTGCTGGGGGCGATGAGGCTGCTGGGGCTGCTGGGACGGCTGCTGCTGCGGCGCGGCCGGGGCCTGCGGGGCCGGGGCGTGCTGCTGCGGGGGCGGGCTGTAAGCCGGGGCGGGCGCGGACGGCCCGCCGTACGACTGGCCGGGGGCGGACACCGGGGCGGGGCCGCCCCCGCCCACGACGGCTTCGATCTTCCAGTTGACCTGGAACTGCTCGGCCAGGACCGCCTTGAGCACGTCCTCGCTGCCGCTGCTGGCGAAGTTGTCGCGGGCTCCGGCGTTGGGGAAGCCCAGCTGGAGGGTGGTCCCGTCGAAGCCGGTGACCTGCGCGTTCTGGCTGAGCAGGATCCAGGTGAAGCGACGGCGGTTCTTGACGGCGTCCAGAACGCCCG
>NZ_SSBM01000075.1:0-13062 GCF_004795115.1 Streptomyces sp. A0592 | reverse complement strand
CTGTCGGGCGAAGCCGGTCCGCCGGCGGCCACCAGCGGAACCTTCCCCGTCGGAACAAAGCTGAAGGTCACCAACCTCGACAACGGCCAAGCCACGACCGTCACCGTCAACGGCCCCTCCGGCAGCTGCGTCCTCCTCAACAACGCAGCCTTCGACAAGGTCCGAGAACCCGGAAAGAACCTCATCCGACGAGCACGCGTCGAACGCGTGAACTGACCGTCCGGCCCGGATCCGGGCCGGATCCGGGCCACCGGACGGCGCAACGCCCCTGGCTCCCGCCGCGGACATCGGCCAGCATGAGAACAGCGGACCGGCGGACGAGATGGGCACGCATGCGCGCCACCGAGAGCAACCAGGACTATCCCTTCGCTGTCACGAACACGGCCGCGGCCCTGCTGGACGGCGCCGGGACGGTCGTCGCCTGGACCGGGGCGGCCGAGGCCCTCCTGGAGCGGCGGTCCGCCGACGTGTGCGGCCGGCCGGCCCGGGACCTCCTCGCGGACGCGGGCGGCTGGGACGCGGTGCTGGCCCAGGGCGGCAGGCCCGGCGGTCCGGAGGGCGCGGAGGGCTGGGAGGGCCGTGCCACACTGCGCCACGGCTCGGGCGGCGAGCTGGAGATCGGCTTCCGCGTCCTGCCGCTGAACGACGGCATGCGGCACGACACGGCCCGGTTCCTCGTACTCGGCGCGGCCCTGGACCTGGTCGCCCGATGGCGGCAGGACCACGCCTTCACGCACGAACTGTTCCTGCAGGGCCGCGTGGGCCTGGCCGTCTTCGACAGGAACCTGAGGCTGCTGCGGACGAACTCGCACCTGCTGCCGTACACCGGGGTGCCCGTCGACCTGCGCGGCCGGCGGCTGGCCGACTTCCTGTGGGCCGAGGACGCGCGGACCATCGACGACCGGCTGTGGGACGTCGTGCACAGCGGGACCCCCCTGGTCGGTTTCAACACGACCGTACGCACCCTCGACGACCCCAGAGGCGGCCGGATCGTCACCATCCAGGCCTTCCGGCTCCAGGAACCCGAGGGGCACCCCATGGGGGTGGCGGCGGTGTTCACCGACGTCACCGACCACGAACGCGCCCGCGGTCGCCTGGACCTGCTGTACCGCGCGACCGGGGCACTGGGCGGTTCGCTGTCCGTGCTGCGCACCGTGGAGGACCTGGTGAAGGTCCTGGCGCCCGCGTTCGGCGACTGCGCCGCGGTGGACCTCGCGGAGACCGTGCTGACCGGCGGTGAACCGCCCGCCGACGGGCAGCTCACGCTGCCCCTGATCCGGATGGCCGTCGCCGGAACGGAATCGGAGGCCCTGCGCACGGGCACCGCCCAGTTCGCGGCGCCGCTCGCCGCACCGGGGGCGCCGGAGTGCCGGGGAGAGCTGGTCACCGGCCTCGGTGACCCGCCCACGGGCTCCGGGCACGACGCGCCCCCGGAATGGGCCATGACCGTCCCGGACGCGCATTCGGCGATGACGGCCCCGCTGTGCGCGCGGGGCATCAGGTTCGGCAGGCTCACGCTCTGGCGCACGGGCGACGCCGCTCCGCCGGAGGAGGACGACCTCGCCCTCCTGGAGGAGATCGCCGCCCGCGCGGCCGTCGCCGTCGACAACGCGCGGCGGTACACCAAGGAACGCCGCACCGCCGTGGGACTGCAGCGCAGCCTCCTGCCGCCGGCCACCTCGGAGAAGCCCGCGCTGGAGGCCGCCGGGCTCTACCTGCCCGCCGACGCGGACAGCGGAGTGGGCGGCGACTGGTTCGACGTCATCCCCCTGTCGTCGGCCCGCGTCGCCCTGGTGGTCGGGGACGTCGCCGGTCACGGGCTGCACGCCACGGCCATGATGGGACGCCTGCGCAGCGCCGTACGCGCGATGGCGGACCTGGAGCTGGAACCCGAGGAGCTGCTGGCGCACGTGGACGACATGGTCCTGCAGTTCGCCTCCGAGGCCGAGAACGGCGACCCGGACGACGGCGACGCGGGCATTCCACTGCCGTCCGGACCGGCCGGTGCCACCTGCCTGTACGCCGTCTACGACCCGGTCACCCGGACCTGCGTCATGGCGAGCGCGGGCCACCCGCCGCCGGCCGTGGTCGGCCCGGACGGAACCGTCGAGTACGTCGAACTGAGCCCCGGCCCGCCCCTCGGGGTCGGCGGCTGGCCCTTCGAACCGGTCGAACGCGAGCTGCCGCCCGGGAGCGTCCTCGCCCTCTACACCGACGGCCTCATCGAACGCGGGGAAGGGGACATCGACCACGGCATGCGCGACCTGGCGGACCGGCTGCTGCGCTCGGACGTGCTCGGCCGGCCGCTGCGGGAGGCCCGGCACGACATCGTGGCGGGCCTGCCGCCGGGCAGGCTCCGGGACGACGTCACCCTGCTGCTGGCCCGTACCCGGGCGGTGGAACCCGGCTCGATCACGACGTGGCTGCTCGACCCCGACCCGGCGGTCGTCGCCGACGCGCGCCATCTCGTCCTGGCCCAGCTGACCGCCTGGGACCTCGACGAACTCTCCTTCAGCACGGAGCTCATCGTCAGCGAGCTGGTCACCAACGCCATCCGCCACGCCGGCGGCCCGGTCCGGCTCCGCCTGATCCGGGCGGACACCCTGACCTGCGAGGTCTCGGACTCCAGCAACACGCAGCCGAGGATGCGGCGCGCGCGGAGCTCCGAGGAAGGCGGTCGCGGCCTGTACATCGTCGCCCAGCTCTCGCACCGCTGGGGCAGCCGCTACACCATGGGAGGCAAGACCGTCTGGTCCGAACAGAGCCTTCCTCTCGCCTGACGGTCCGGACCGGCGGTCCGAAACCACGGGAGGTGGTGGCCGTGAGCAGCACTCCTCGGGTCGATCCCTCGAACGCCGAGCAGGCGGGTGCCTGGGACGGCCGGGAGGGCGCGTACTGGGCGGAGCACGCCGACCGGTTCGACCGCGCGATCCGCCCGTACCTCGCGCACTTCCTCGCCGCGGCCGACGTGTCCGCCGCCGACCGGGTACTGGACGTCGGCTGCGGCACCGGCGAGACCACCCGTGCCGCGGCGCGGCGGGCGAGCGGCGGCCGGGCACTGGGCGTGGACCTGTCGGCGCAGATGCTGCGGGTGGCGCGGCAGCGGGCGGTGGCCGAAGGAACGGACAACGCCGAGTTCGTACAGGCCGACGCGCAGGTCCACGCCTTCCCCGCGGCATCCTTCGACGTGGCCGTCAGCCGCACCGGGACGATGTTCTTCGCCGACCCGGTCGCCGCGTTCCGGAACATCGGCGGTGCGCTGCGGCCGGGCGGGCGCCTCGTACAGCTGGTCTGGCAGGAGGCGGCGGGCAACGAGTGGTTCCTCGCGTTCACCCGGGCCCTGGCCGCCGGACGGCCGATGACCGGGCCGCCGCCGGACGCTCCCGGGCCGTTCTCGCTGGCCGATCCGGACCGGGTGCGGGCCGTGCTCGGAGCCGCCGGCTTCACGGACGTACGGCTGGAGCCGCACGGCGAGGCGATGTGGTTCGGTGAGGACGCGGCGGACGCGGAGCGGTTCACGCTGGGACTGCACGGCTGGATGCTCGACGGACTCGACGACGAAGGCCGGCGTCGTGCGGTCGACGACCTGCGGGCCACCCTCACCGCGCACGAGACCGGCGACGGCGTTCGCTACGCCTCGGCGACCTGGATCATCCACGCGACCCGCCCCTGAGCCGCGGCCTGCCCGGCCGCGGGCGGATCAGGCCGGACAGGGGCGGACAGGGGTGAATCGGGGCGCCGCTTGCCGGTGCGCAACCGGGGTAGGCGCCAGCCGTGCCCGGCAGCTCGTCCGGGCACGGTTCCAAGGAGCAATTCCATGATCCTCATCCTCGGACTCATCATCCTGATCGCCGCCGTCGTCGTCGGCCTGGCCGGAATATTCGGCAATACCGGCGCGGGGCACGAACTGGGCGCCGGCGGTGATTTCTCGATCTTCGGCTACCACGCCACGGGCTCTACCGGGTCTCTGTTTCTGACCGGAATCATCGTCGGAGCCGCAGCCCTTCTGGGCCTGGCTCTGGTCATGATCGGCGCCCGCCGTGCGGCCCGTCGGTCGGCGCAGTCGCGGCGGGGACTGCGCGCATCGCGCCGGGAGGCGGCCGTCGTGGACCGCGAGCGCGATGAACCGATCCGACAAGGCGACGACGCCCGCGCCGAGAGCAGTGCCCCGGTGGCCGACGCCCCCCGTGATCGAGGCCGTTGGTTCGGCCACCGAGCCGCGCACCGCTGACAAACGGAATGAATCGCAGCGATCGCGACATCAAAGGCGGGGGTGCGGGTAGCCGGAGACCATGAACCCCGACAACCACACCCCGCTCCGCGCTGTCGCGCTCGTCTGCACCCTTTCCCCCTCCCCCTCGCCTTCGAGCTCCCAGTTGCTGGCCGAGCAGGCCATGGCCGCCCTCGCCGAGCACGGCGTGACCGGGAAGACCGTCCGGATCGCCGACCACGACGTGAAGCCCGGCGTGCAGACCGACATGGGCGACGGCGACGCCTGGCCGGAGATCCGCGACACGATCCTGGGCTGCGACATCCTCGTCCTCTCGACGCCGATCTGGCTCGGACACCCGTCCAGCACCGCCCAGCGGGTCCTGGAGCGGCTGAACGCGGAGATCTCCGAGACCGACGACGAGGGCCGTCCGCTCACCTACGGCAAGGTCGCCGCGGTGTGCGTCGTCGGCAACGAGGACGGCGCCCACAAGGTCAGCGCCGACCTCTTCCAGGGCCTGAACGACGTCGGCTTCTCCCTCGCCCCGAACGCTGTCACCTACTGGGTCGGCGAAGCCATGCAGGGCACCGACTACCAGGATCTCGACAAGACCCCCGAGAAGACCGCCGCCACGACGGCCGCGCTCGCCGCGAACACCGCCCACCTCGCCCGCCGCCTCAAGGCCGCGTCGTACCCGGCGAGCTGATCTGCGGCTTCACCTCGCCGACGGGGGCCCCAAGGAGAACGATCATGACGAAGCAGCATTCCGCCAAGGACACCGCCGACAACGGGCTGCCGGGCAGTCCCGGCCCCGAGTCACCGCCTCTGATCGAGCCGACGCAACCCGTCGAGCCGCTCCCCCCGAAGGCCGACCAGGACGGTCCCGCCACGGTGAGCCCGACCGGGCAGCCGACGGGGGCGGAGCAGGCGCGCGTGGCGCAGAGCGGCGCGTACCTGACCACGGCCCAGGGAACGCGCCTGCCCGACTCCGATCACTCGCTGAAGGCGGGGTCCCGCGGTCCGGTCCTCCTCCAGGACCACCATCTGCGCGAGAAGATCACGCACTTCGACCACGAACGGATCCCGGAGCGGGTCGTGCACGCACGCGGCGCCGCCGCGCACGGCGTCTTCGTCGGCTACGGGGCGGCCGGTGAGGTGTCGAAGGCGGCGTTCCTCGCCAAGGACGTCCGGACGCCCGTGTTCGTGAGGTTCTCCACCGTCCTCGGCTCCCGCGGTTCGGCGGACACCGTGCGCGACACACGCGGCTTCGCGACGAAGTTCTACACCGACGAGGGCACCTTCGACCTGGTCGGCAACAACATCCCGGTCTTCTTCATCCAGGACGCGCTCAAGTTCCCCGACGTCATCCACGCCGGCAAGCCCCATCCCGACCGTGAGATCCCGCAGGCGCAGAGCGCACACGACACGTTCTGGGACTTCGTGTCCCTGCACACCGAAGCCACCCACCACACCCTCTGGAACATGTCCGACCGAGGGATCCCCCGGTCGTTCCGGATGATGGAGGGGTTCGGCGTCCACACCTTCCGCCTGGTCAACGCGGCCGACGAGAGCGTACTGGTGAAGTTCCACTGGAAGCCGAAGCTCGGCGTGCACTCCCTGGTCTGGGAGGAAGCGCAGATGATCTGCGGGATGGACCCGGACTTCCACCGCCGCGACCTCTTCGACGCCATCGAGGCCGGTGCCTTCCCCCAGTGGGAACTCGGCATCCAGGTCTTCCCGGACACCCCCGACCAGACCTTCGAGGGCGTGGACCTCCTCGACCCCACCAAGATCGTGCCGGAGGAGCTCTCGCCCGTTCAGCCGATCGGGCTGATGACGCTGAACGCCAACACCAAGAACTACTTCGCCGAGACCGAGCAGGTCGCCTTCCACCCCGGCCACCTGGTACCGGGCATCGACGTCACCGACGACCCGCTGCTCGCCGGGCGGCTCTTCTCCTACCTCGACACCCAGATCAGCAGGCTCGGCGGGCCGAACTTCGGCCAGATCCCGATCAACCGGCCGCACGCGCCGGTCAACGACATGCTCCGCGACGGCATGCACCAGACGGCCGTGCACACGGGGGTCGCGCCGTACCGGCCCAACAGCCTCGACGGCGGCTGCCCGTTCCTGGCCGGAGCCGACATGAGCGCCTTCGTCGAAACGCCGGTGGAGGTTCCGGCGGCGAGCAAGGTCCGTGAGGCACCCGCCTCGTTCTCGGACCACTTCACCCAGCCCCGGCTCTTCTGGCTCAGCATGACCCCGGCCGAACGCGAACACATCGTCGCCGCGTACACCTTCGAGCTGAACAAGTGCCACGAGCAGGCCGTCAAGGAGCGCACCCTGAAGGTCCTGGCGAACATCGATCCGGAGCTGTGCGAACAGGTCGCCACCGGCCTCGGACTGCCGGCGCCCGCCGCCACCGTCCCGCTCGTCGCGGCCGACCCCAGCCCCGCGCTCTCCCAGATGGGCGGCACCTGGCCGACGGACGGGCGTGTGATCGGCATCGTCGCCGACACCGAGGCCGATCCGGACGGCGTACGGTCCGCCCGGCGGGCCGTCCTCGACGCGGGCATGGTGCCTCTCGTCGTCGCCCCCACCGGTGGCACCCTCGACGGCGACGGCGAGCCGATCGCGGTCCAGCGGACCTTCGCCACCGCCCGCTCCGTCGAGTTCGACGCCCTCCTGCTGGCCGGCGTACCCCGGGCCGGTGCCGACGCCTACGGGGCCCGCGACGCCAAGGCCGGCACCGCCCGGCCCCCCGAAGCCCCCGACCCGCGCGTGCTGCTGCTCGTCACCGAGGCGTACCGGCACGGCAAGGCCGTCGGCGGCTGGAACGGAGCGGAGCACCTGCTCGAAGCGTGCGGCATCGGAGCGGACGACCCCGGCATCGCCGTCGGGGACGACAGCGCGGCGACCGTCGAGGAGCTGAAGCGCGCGCTGGGCGAACACCGCGCATGGGACCGCTTGCCCGCCGCCCTCACCGGGCCGGCGTCGTAGAGTCACATTGCGTGGGTAGGGGCCTGGCATGGAAGACCGAGAGACACCGAGGACCGGGGCGGAGAACCTGCTGACCGGTCTGAGCGTGGACGACCGCAGGCCGGAGCAGCCCGTGCTGCTGGACTCGTCCGGCGCCGCGATCCGTACGTGGCGGGAGAACTACCCGTACGACCGCAGGATCAGGCGGAGGGAGTACGAACGGACCAAGCGGATCCTGCAGATCGAGCTGCTGAAACTGCAGCGCTGGGCCAAGGACACCGGAGCCCGGCTGGTGGTCGTCTGCGAGGGCCGGGACGCGGCGGGCAAGGGGGGCACGATCCGGCGGTTCACCGAGCGGCTCAACCCCCGCGGGGCACGGATCGTGGCTCTGGACAAGCCGACCGAGCGGGAAGCGGGCCAGTGGTACTTCCAGCGGTATGTCGCCCATCTGCCGGCAGCCGGTGAGATCGTCTTCTTCGACCGCTCCTGGTACAACCGCGCCGGGGTCGAGCGGGTGATGGGCTTCTGCAGCCAGGACGAGTACGAGCTGTTCCTGCGCCAGTGCCCGACCTTCGAGGCCATGCTCGTGGACGAAGGGATCCTGCTGGTCAAGTTCTGGTTCTCGGTCTCCCGCGCCGAGCAGCGCACCCGTTTCGCCATCCGCCAGGTCGATCCGGTGCGGCAGTGGAAACTGTCCCCGACGGACCTGGCCTCCCTGGACCTGTGGGACGCCTACACCACCGCGAAGGTCGAGATGTTCCGGGCGACCGACACCGACCACGCACCGTGGACGGTGGTCAAGACCAACGACAAGCGCCGGGGCAGGCTGGAAGCCATCCGGAGCCTCTTGTGGCGCATGGACTACGACCGCAAGGACGAAGCGGCGGTGGGCCCACCGGATCCGCTCATCGTCGGTGCGGCCGACACGCTCCTGGAGCCGGGCGAGGAATCCAGCGACCTCTCCCCCACCCCCCTGGCCGGCCCCTCCGTCGGCCCCGGCCTGCACCCCCGCCCGGCGGGCGCCTGAGATTCCTGCTCGGCGGGCGGCTCGGCACCGCGTCGCGAAAGAGCCCCGCCGGGCCGTGGAGTGGCGCTAGCCTGGGCGGGCCGGACGCCGATGCGGGGGGATGCCGATGGCGGGCCTCGGAACGGGAGCACAGGGCGGCAGGCAGCGCCGACTGTGCCTGATCGTGGATGTCGAGAAGTACAGCGGGCGCAGCCACCGGGCCCAGATGCGGGTCCAGGACGGTGTGGCCCACGCGCTCGACTACGCCTGCGAGCGCGGCGGAGTGCGCCGGCAGGAGTGCGCACTGCAGGACCGCGGCGACGGTCAACTGCTCCTGCTGCCCGCCGGGGTGGACGAGGCGAAGGCCGTGCCAGGACTCGTACAGGGCCTGCGGGACATGCTGCCCGTGCTGAACGCCCGGGCGGCGACGGACGAACAGATCCGGCTGCGCGCCGCGCTCGCCCAGGGGTCGGTGCAGCGGGCACCCCTGGGCTTCGTCGCCTGGTCGGTGGAGCTGGCGTCACGGCTGCTGGACTCTGCGGAACTGCGCACGGCCCTGGCGGAGTCGGCGGGCAGCGACATGGCGCTGATCGTGTCCGACGACCTGTACTCGGACACCTTCGCGACCGGTGCGGGCGGCCTGACCGGATCCGCGTTCCGTCCGGTGCGGGTGGACCTCCCGGAGAAGCGGTTCTCCTCGGACGCGTGGATCAGTGTGCTTCCGCGGGGCCGCACCGCTCCGCTCGGGGTGGCGGTCGCACCGCCCGGCGGGCTTCCGGCGCGGCGCGGCCGCGGCGTACGGGCGGGTGGCGCCGCCCTGGGCGTGTCCGGGGCGTACCTCCTGGTGCGGGCGCAGCACCAGCGTGATCCGGAGGGCCACTCCGCGGACTCGCCCGGCCATGACGAGCGGCACGACCAGCACGACCAGCACGAGGAGCACGCGCACCGGACCGGTGAGGGGTCGGCGGACATGGGCCATGACGGGCACGAGGGCGAGCAGACCTGGGACGAGGGGCACCTGACCGAGAGCGATGTGGTCGAGTCGGCCGACGGGACCGGATACACCTCGGTCTCGGACTACGTGCACGGCGAGAACGGCCACGAGCCCGACCCGCATCCCGTGGCCGACTGGGACGACGGCCACGGCCACGACCGGTGGTGAGGACCGGGATCAAGGGGCCGCGGCCCTGAAGCAGAGCTCCTCGCACAGCTCTCGGGCCGTCCGGGCGTGGCGTTGCAGGATCCGGGACGGCCCCGATTCGAGCCGTCGCCAGCGGGCCGCCGCCTCGGCCGCCGTGCGGGCCGCGTGCGCGGAGTGCGAAGCCGTGGTACCGGGGACCGGTTCCGGCAGGCCGAGGCAGGCGGCCGTCGTGGTGCCGGTGGCCAGGCGGAGCAGGGATGCGGTGTCCGGCTCGGACAGGCGCAGCCGTCCGGCGGCGAAGTCGGCGAGGGCCGGGGCGAGTTCGGTCTGGCGCAGCAGCGGGTGGCGGCGCAGGGCGGCGATGCCGGCCCGCAGGTCGTCGAGGGCGCGGTGGGCCGCCGGGCCCGGGGCGTCGCCGCCGAGTGCGGTACGCGCTGCCTCGTCGAGCAGCTTGAGGGCGGCGGCGGCCCGCAGCCGGTCGGCGGCCGCGTCGAAGCGTCGTCCGATCTCGTCCAGGAGCGCGTCGATGCCCGAGGCCGCCCGCAGCGCCGCCAGCAGCACCCGGGCTCCGGGGTCGGCCGCGGCGGGTACGGCGTCCACGGCGGCGCCGATGCCGTAGCAGCCCAGCAGGTCCAGCAACCGGGCCCGGCCGGGCGCGTCGAGGGGGCCGTCCGGCCAGTGCAGGAACTCGTGCGGGGAGTACAGCGCCCGGTCCAGGTCGTCGCGCGGTGCGGCCGCCAGGCGCCGCAGCAGGGCGGCGTCGACCTCGGTGAACTCCTCGCCCAGCGCCGTCTGCGCCAGCAGGCCCGCCACGGGTACGACTCCGGACAGCAGACCGGTCAGCCGGGTCGTGTAGGTGGCGGCGACACGGCGGGCGCGGGGCCAGGGGTCGCCGGTGCCGTCGCCGAGTTCGTCGATGCGGCTGAGGACGCCGACGACGTTGAGTGCGGTCATCCGGTCGTGGGCCTGCCGGCGCAGCGACTCCAGCGCCTCCGCGTCCCCGGCACCGGGGTGCGGCATCACGTACAGCAGGGCGTCGGCGGTGCCGAGCGCGCGCAGTGCGACGCCGTCGAGTCCGCTGAGGGTGTCCATGCCGGGAGTGTCCACCAGGGTCCACGGGCGACCCGGTGCGTGGCCGCCGGCGGTCTCGACGACGATCTCCTCGATCTCCTCGCGCGTCGAGCCGAGCAGGGTCATGTCGCGGGGGATGCCGCCGCCGGGGCGGCCGGGCACGTGGTAGCGGCGGCCGTCGGTGCGGCGCACCTCCAGGCGGTTCTGCACGCCGCCGCGGAACCAGGCGACCAGCGTGGTGCATTCGGTGGCCCCGGTGGCCGCCAGGCGGCGGCCGAGCAGGGCGTTGACGAGCGTCGACTTCCCCGCGTTCATCCGGCCGCCGACGGCGATGCGCAGACCGGGTTCGGCCAGGCGCAGCCTTACGGCGGCCAGGGCGGCGGTGACGGGCCCGCCGGGAGGCAGATGCGGGGCGGCGACGCGGCAGAGCGCGTCGGCGCGCCTGCACAGCTCGCCCGTCGGCCCCGCCGCGGTGGGGCCGGTGGGTCCTATCGTCATGCGTGCTCCGACTCCTGCTTCGGCTCCGGCTCCCGCTCTGCGGCAGCGGCAGCGGCAGCGGCAGCGGCGGCGGCCGCCGGGTGGCCGATGGCCGTGGCGAGATCGCGGCCCCGGGCGATCAGCTCGCCCAGGATGGCCGAACGGCGCCGGGCGCTCTCGCGTTCCTTGGCGAGCTGTTCCCGGCCTGCCGCGAGATTGCGCTGGAGCTCCTCCAGTTCACCCTCCAGGATCGCGCGCTGGGCGGAGACCTGGTCGGTGATGCGCGCGGTGATGCGTTCGCTGACGTCGTCGACGGTGCGGGTGATCTCCGGGGGGATCTCGGTGGTGAGTTCGGCCACCAGGCGGTGTGCGTACCGCATCGCGTCACCGCGTACCCGGCCGAGGTCGGTACGGCGCTTGCGGCGGTTGGAGAGCAGCGCGATCATGCCGAATCCGGCGGCGAGCGGCAGCAGGACGCCGCCGGTGGCCAGCGCCGTCACGGTGGCCGCGAGCCCGCCCGCACCCCAGGCGGGCATGACCCGCTCGACGAGGGCGAGGGCGCCGCGGTTGTCGTGGCCGGTGCTGACCAGGGTGGGGAGCGCGTCCAGCCGTTCCGGGCGGGCGAGGGCGAGTTCGGCGACGGCCGGACCGGCGTCCAGGCGGCACTGGTGTTCCATGAGGGCGACGAGCCGGGCGACTCCCTCCCGGGTGGCGTTGTCGAGGTCCAGCCAGATGGCCTCGACACCGGCCTCCAGGTCCCGGGGCAGTTCGCCGGCGAGGTCCGGGCCGCAGGACGCGGCGATCTTCTCCTCGGCGAGCTGGCGCAGGTCGTTGACGTTGCGCTGGAAGCCGACGCGGAGCCTGCGTTCCAGCTCCCGGGAGGCCTGGCGCAGGTTGCCGCGCCAGGTGGCGTCGGAGCACTGGAGGGCGCGCAGGGCGTCGCGGTGGCCGCGTACCTCGTCCTGGAGCGTGGGGTCCTGGGCGAGGGAGCGGAGCCGGCGTTCCTGCGCGGCGGCGAGGGGGGCGAGCACGGAGAGCGTGACGTGGAGGGCGTTGGCGAGCCGCAGCCCTGCGGCCTCCTCGGCGATCCGGCCGGACAGGGCCTCGGTCAGCGGGCCGAAGCCGCTGGCCTCCATGCGGCGTCCGGCGGTCTCCCGGTCGCCGGCGGCGGCCGCCGCGTCCGCGTCCTCCTTGGCACGGCTGCTGACCGGGAACCAGGGGGCGTCGGCGTAGCGGGGGGCGTGCTCGGCGAGGAGTGCGCGGTTGCGTTCCAGTACGGCGGGCCACTCGCGGTACTTGTCGGTCTGGGTCAGGACGAAGACCACCTCGGCTATGCGTTCGGTGGCCTGCTCCAGGAACCGGAGTTCGGACGCGGTCAGTTCACTGGACCCGTTGACGACGAAGACCAGGGCGTCGGCCTGGGAGAGGGTCGCCATCGTGATCCGGGCGTGGCCTGCGACGAGCCCGCCGACGCCGGGGGTGTCCACGAGGGTCAGCCCGGTGGCGAGCAGGGGTGCGGGGACCCCGACCTCGACGTGGTGGACGTCGTCGCGGCGGGCGGTCTGGGTGACGGGGTCGACGGCGGCGTAGGCGGCGATGTCGGCCGGATCGATGGTGAGCGGGGCGGAGCCGCCGGTCAGGTGGGCGACGGCGGAGGGGCGGTCGGCGTGCCGGACGACGAGGTGGACGCCGGTGGCGACGTCGACCTCCACGGGCAGCAGGCCCCGGTGCCCGATCAGGGCGTTGATCAGGGAGCTCTTGCCGCGCTTCTTCTCGCCGACGACGACGAGGGAGGCGGCGCCGGAGCGGATGCGTGCTGCCTCGGCGCGGACGGTGGCGGCCGCCTCAGGGGAGACCGGCGTGCCGTCCGCGGCCTCGGAGCGGGCGGCGCGGTCGAGGAGGACGGCGGCGTCCGCGACGAGGCGCAGCACCTCGGCGGCGCGGGGGTGGGTGTGGCGGATGTCGGTCATGCGGACCCTCCTGGGTGGGAGCGGTTCGGGTCGTCGGGGGCGGGTTCGGCGTCGTCCGCTGCGCCGCGGCCTCGGCCGGCCCGCCCGTCGGCATCGGGTGTGAGAACCCCCCACGCCCCGGCCGACCCGCCCGGGACGGGCGTCGCGCCCGGGCCCGTACGAGGCCCCGCGGCGTCGGCGGCGCCCTCGGCGGCCGCGCCGGGGCCGG
>NZ_SSBM01000074.1:0-14737 GCF_004795115.1 Streptomyces sp. A0592 | reverse complement strand
CGGAGAGCTCGGGTGGGATGGTGCCCTCGACGGTGAGGCCGGTGGCGGTGACTTCCTCCGCGACGGGGGTGAAATGGCCGGTCAGGTAGGGCGGCTTCGCAATCGTCATGACACGAACTCCTTCAAGCAATGAATGACGGGCGGTCAGGCGGGCTGCTCGGCGCGGGCCTTGAGGCAGTCCAGCCAGCTCTGCAAGGAGGTCCGCAGGGCCGTGGTGAGTTCGTCGGCCGCGGCGTCGACGGGTGCCCCGCTCCAGGACTCCTCGGTGCTGACGGCGACGCCGTCGTCGGTCCGTTCGAAGGTCCAGACGTGGATGCCGACGATGCCCTGGACGGTGCCGTCCCAGACGATCCGTCGGCCGGGGACGAGTTCGCGGACGGTGGAGGTGATGCTCATCCCGTGGGTCAGCCAGGTGAAGCTGGTGCCGACCGCCAGCGGCCCGTCGAGCCGCGCCTGGTCGACGCCGGTGTTCCAGGCCGGCCAGTCGTCGACGTCGGTGTGCACCGACCAGACGGTGGCGAGGGGGGCGTCGATCTGCGTGGTGAGGCCGACCACTACGGGGGCGGTGGTGTCGATGGTGTGCATGCGGTGTCCTGTCGGTTTCCGGAACGGGTGGGGTCGTCGGGCTCTGGATCAGGGGGTGGGGGCAGGTGCGTGCTGCGGCGCCTCGCCCGCGGAGGGCGGCGCCTCGGGCGTGCGGGACGGAAGGTGCGTGCCGCGGGCGGGCCGGCCCCGGCGGGTGAGCGGCAGGGCGAGGAGCGCGGAGGCCGCGAGGATGGCGGCGGAGACCGCGAAGGCGGTGCGGTAGCCGGCGGTGAGGGCTTCGAGGTGGGGCTGGTGGCCGGCCGCTTGGGCGGTGACGGAGCCGGCCAGGGTGGCCAGGGCGGCGAGGCCGATCGCGCCGCCGACCTGGCGCGTGGTGTTGACCAGTCCCCCGGCCAGGCCGGTGTCCTGCCGCGGGACTCCGTCCACGGCGAGGGCGGTGAGCTGGACGAAGGCGACGCTGAGGCCGAGGCCGACCAGGACGCTCGGGCCGAGGATGTCGACGAGGTAGGTCCCCTCGGCCGTCATCCGTGACAGCCACAGCATTCCGGCGGCCTCGGTGAGCAGGGCCGCGACCACGGTCGCGGTCGCACCGATGCGGCGGGAGATCCGGGGCGCCGCGACGGCGCCGAGCATATTGGCGACGGCGAGGGGCAGTTGGCCGGCGCCGGTGGTGAGCGGGCTCATCCCGAGGACCTGCTGCTGGTAGAGCGGCAGGAAGAAGAACAGGGCGATCCACACGGAACCCAGCAGTGCCATCAGCAGGTTCCCCGCGGCGACCTGGCCGGTGGCGAACAGCCTCGGCGGTATCAGGGCGTCCGTGCTGCGGCGTTCGATGACGGCGAAGGCGGCGAAGAGTACGGCGGCACCGAGGAGGGCGCCGAGCACCCCCGGATTCGTCCAGCCGAGCGCCCGTGCGCTGGTCAGTGCCCAGACGAGGCAGGTGAGGGCGAGGGTGACGGCGACGGTCCCCAGCAGGTCGAACCGCCCGGTCCCCCTACCGGTGCCCCGCGGGACGAGCGCCGCCACGGCGGCCAGTGCCAGCAGCGCGCCGACAGCGGCGATGTGGAAGACCCAGGGCCAGCCCCACGCCTGGGTGAGTACGCCGCCCAGCAGGACGCCGACCGCGCCGCCCGCGCCGGACACCGCTCCCCACACCCCCAGTGCTCTCCCCCGGGCGGGACCGGGCGGGAACAGGTCCATCGCCAGGGCCAGCGCGGCCGGGGCGATGACCGCCGCGCCGAGACCCTGCGCCGCGCGGGCGGAGATCATCACGGCCGGGGAGGCGGCGAGGCCCGCCGCCAGCGAGGATCCGGCGAACACCGCGAGGCCGGCGAGCAGGACCCGGCGGCGGCCGAGGAGGTCGGCCGCGCGGCCCCCGGCGAGGAGCAGCGCGCCGAAGGCCAGGCCGTAGGCGTTGACCACCCAGGTGGTGCCGCCGTCCGACAGTCCCACGCCGGCGCGGATCTGCGGCAGGGCCACGTTCACGATCGAGGTGGCCAGCATGACGGTGAACTGCGCCGCGGCCAGCGCCGCGAGTGCGGGTCCCGGGCGGGGTGGGGCCGCCGTGGTGTCCTTCGTACGTCCGAGGTTCATGGCGCACAGACTCACGCCGGGCGGTGTCCACTTTCCATGCCCGGCGGGGGCGCCCACTGTCCACTGCTGTCCGCACCTGTGCACTCGCCCCCGGCCGGGCCCCGGGCGTGCCTGGGGCCTCCGGTCGGGGGCTCACGCCGTCAGGCCGTACTCACTTCTCGCACGCGACGGTGGCGTACGCGGCCTCTCGGACCTCCCGTTCGGGGTGACGGCGCAGTGCCACGACGGCGGCGCGGCAGGCGTCAGGCCAGTTCTGGCGGATTCCGACGGCGGTGGCCAGGGCGACGGCGAGGAGGCCTTCGACGAGACCGCCGTCACCGCCGAGGGAGCGGACCGCGGCGAGGGCGGCGGCGGGGTCGGCGATCGGTGAGCCGTATCGCAGTGCGTCCTTGAGACCCTCTGCCGCGCGGGCCGCGCGGACGGGCCGGCCCTCGATCGCTCCGGTCAGCTCACCGAGCGAGCGCAGCAGTTCGGGTTCGGCCGCTTCCAGGTCGACCGCCCGGACGAGCAGAGTGGTGCGGGAGGCCGCGACGGCCGGTTCCGTCGCCAGCTGCCGGACCAGGGCTCCGGATATGCGGGGGTCCTGGATCCACGACTCGGAGAGGGAGTGCGGGCGCCGGCGGGCCGGCAGGTCCCCGCCGCCCGCCGCCAAGGGGCGGCGGGCGTGGCGCAACAGAGGTTACGGGACCCGCAGCGCTGCCAGCCGTTGTTCGAACGGCACCGTCACGAAGCCGTCCGCGGGGTCCACCGACGTGATCGCCCCGGTCAGTGACCGGGGTGCGATCGCGGCGGCGGTGTCGACGTCGTGCGCGGCGGCGGGGCCGGGGACCGCGGCGGGCGCCGTGAAGCGTGCCAGCTCGGCGCCCGCGCGGGCGATCCGCTGCGCCAGTCCCTCCTCGCCCCAGTCCTCCGAGGCCGCGTACACGGCGGTCGGCAGGACGAGCGCGCGCAGGTACGTGAAGAGCGGGCGCAGAGCGTGCTCGGTGACCAGCGAGTGCCGGGCCGTGCCGCCGGTCGCGCCGAGGAGCACCGGTTTGCCGGTGAGGGAGTCCTTGTCGATGAGGTCGAAGAAGGACTTGAACAGGCCGCTGTAGGAGCCGGCGAACACCGGTGTCACGGCGATCAGGCCGTCCGCGGCCGCCACCGCGTCGAGCGCGGCGGCCAGTCGGGCGGGCGGGAACCCGGTAACGAAGTGCTGGGCGATCTCCGTCGCCAGCTCCCTCAGTTCGATGACCTCGGTCTCGGCGTCCACGTGTTCCCGGGTCGCGGCCGCGAGCCGGTCGGCGAGCAGCCGCGTGGAGGAGGGCGAGCTCAGTCCCGCCGATACGACGACGATCCTCATGCCCGCGTCTCCTCCTTCGGGCTCTCCTCGGCAGCGGTCGTGGCGGCGGCCACCCGCGCGGCGTGGGTCGGCGCGTCGGGCACGCCGGCCGGGCGGAGGTTCGCGAACTCCTTGCGCAGCACCGGTACGACTTCCTCGCCGAGCAGATCGAGCTGCTCCAGGACGGTCTTCAGGGGCAGGCCGGCGTGGTCCATCAGGAACAGCTGGCGCTGGTAGTCGCCGACGTAGTTCCGGAAGGACAAAGTCCGCTCGATGACCTCCTGGGGCGAGCCGACGGTCAGCGGCGTCTGGGAGGTGAACTCCTCCAGGGACGGGCCGTGGCCGTACACCGGCGCGTTGTCGAAGTACGGACGGAACTCGCGCACCGCGTCCTGCGAGTTCTTGCGCATGAACACCTGGCCGCCGAGACCGACGATGGCCTGCTCGGGGGTGCCGTGCCCGTAGTGGGCGTAGCGCTGCCGGTAGAGGTTCACCATCTGCCGGGTGTGGGAGGCGGGCCAGAAGATGTTGTTGTGGAAGAAGCCGTCGCCGTAGTACGCGGCCTGTTCGGCGATCTCCGGGGAGCGGATGGAGCCGTGCCAGACGAAGGGCGCGACGCCGTCGAGGGGACGGGGCGTGGAGGTGAAGGACTGCAGCGGCGTGCGGAACTTGCCCTTCCAGGTGACGGCGTCCTCGTCCCACAGCCGGCGCAGCAGCGCGTAGTTCTCGACGGCGAGGTCGATGCCGTCGCGGATGTCCTTGCCGAACCAGGGGTAGACCGGCCCGGTGTTGCCGCGGCCCATCATCACGTCGACGCGGCCGTCCGCGACGTGCTGGAGCATCGCGAAGTCTTCGGCGATCTTCACCGGGTCGTTCGTGGTGATCAGCGTCGTGGATGTGGACAGGATCAGGTTCTCGGTGCGTGCGGCGATGTAGCCGAGCATCGTCGTCGGCGAGGAGGGGACGAACGGCGGGTTGTGGTGCTCGCCGGTGGCGAAGACGTCGAGGCCGACCTCCTCGGCCTTCTGCGCGATGGCGAGCATCGCCTTGATGCGTTCGTGCTCGCTGGGCACGCGTCCGGTCGTCGGATCGGCAGTGACGTCTCCGACGGTGAAGATCCCGAACTGCATGGCTCCCCTTCCCAAGGTTGTTTACGATTCAACTATACCCGCAAACGAGGGGTGCGGCTGAGGTATTCCCAAGGGGGCGGGGGCCGCCCGGCGGGGCGGTCCGGGCGGCAGTGATCGTGCGGTCGCCTCGCGGTGGCTGTCAGGCCGGAGCGTTCCAGGCGGTCGTGAGCCCGTCCAGCCACGCGGGCGGCAGTTCGACGGCGTCCCACTCCTCGCGCAGTTCCCGCGGTGCGGCGGCGAGCCGCTCCAGGACGGCGATGCTCGTGGCGGAGTGCAGGAGCGAATAGCGGCCGTGCATCGTGATGGCGCTGCCGGGTCCGAACCCGGCGAACATCCGCTCCAGCCGGCTCTCGTGGTCCGCCGCGAACTCCGTCAGCCGCCCGGCGTACCCGGCCCGCTGCCGGGGGCTCATCGTGCCGAGGACGGCGGCGAGGACCTCGTCCGTCACCTCGGGATCCAGCTCCGACACCTCGGTGAACGACAGGTACAGGGGGGTGACCGCGACCCGCGCGCGCTCGACCTCCATGCGCCTGGCCCGAGGGCGCTCCCCCGCCGGGCCCTGCTCCCCTTCCGCCCCGACGGCCCGCACCAGGGTCCGCTCGGCCACGGCGCCGAGCTCCTCGAGGACGGCTCGGGCACCGGCCTCCTCCACGCCCTCCGAGCCCTCCGCCCCGTTCTCCCCCTCCTCCGCCGGCACGCTCCGAGCGGCGCTCAGCTCCTCGTGCGCGAGTGCGAGTGCGCCCGCCTCCAGGAGCCCGATCAGTTGCCGCGCGTCATCGGAGGGAACCCCCGCCCGCGCAAGGAGCTGCAGCAGCGTCGCCCTCGCGTTCTCGACGCTCACCTCGTCCGGCCACTGCCGCCCCCCGTCGGCCACGCTCATCAGATCCTCCTCGTCACTCGGATGGTGCGGTGGGTGCCGCAGCGCACCTCGGCCGCGCAACGCCCGACGGCCGGAAAACAGCGATCAGGGGCACCGTAGCCCTTGATCCTTCCAGACGGCCGTCAGGGCCGCAGACCCGCTCGCGTGAGGGTGATCCCGGACAGGTCGGAGATCACCTGCCGGTCGCCGCGGCGCCAGGCGTCCGCGAGGCCGCCGGGCGGGGCGGGCAGGGCGGCGAGCTCACCCGGCGGGCCGGTGAGGGCGCGCAGCGCGAGCAGGTCGGCGCCCCCGGGAGCGTCGCGGAGGCGGCGGATGGTGGCGCTGCGACGGATCCAGCGCACGCGGAGGGGGAGCCACAGCAGGAGCACGAACGCCACGGGGACGACGATCAGGCCGAGCGCGGCCAGGAACGCCACCTGGCCGACGATGTCCTGCAGCGACTGACCGGCGTCGGCGATGCCGCTGCCGGCGTCGGCCGCGGACCGCAACGGCGCCTTCAGGAGGTCGCCGACGAGCGGGACCCGTGACGCCGTCTCCCCGGCGTCGTCGAGGGCCGCGGCCAGGCTGTCGCCGGAGCTCTCCACCTTCCGTCCCGGCTCGGCCAGCATCATGATCGCGCCGTGGACGGTGAGGGCGAACGTCACGGCCGCGGCGATCAGGAGCAGCGCGATCAGGTCCGCGAGGATCTGGCGGTTCCGCCGCGCGGGGGTCTGGGCGTAGAGAAGCAACGGCTGCTCCTGTTCCGGTCATGGCATCGAGGAGTGCCGGCCGGCGCGCTTTCCGGTGGCGATGTCCGGCCGGGTCGCTCGACCGTACGTCGCGCCCGGCCCTTCCACGGGCGTGCGGGGGCGCGGTTCCCCGAGACGATGCCGGGTTGGCGCAGCGCAGCGGCGGGCCGCTCCGGGCCGTCCGGTGGGATCGGCTCCCCTGACGGGCCGGTCGGTCCGCCTCCTCGTGCCGATGCTGGGCCGCGTCATGGCTCGCACCCGGACGCGCCGCCCCTGACCTGCGCGGCCTCGGCCTCAGGCATGGCGTAGGCGAGGCGGGCCTCTGCTTGCCGTGTTTCGCCGACCAAGGGGTACGCGTACCAGCCGTCGGCCTGCCGGAGGGACAGCCTGTCGTCGCCGGACGCCCGTGCCCTCCCCCGGGGGAGGGCACGGGGTGGGCAGGACTTCAGGTCAGCCAGGGCTTCCAGACGTTCTCGTTGCGCTCCACCCACTTCTTCGCCGCCTGCTGCGGTGACAGTTTCTCCTCGGCGATCATGAGGGAGACCTCGTTCTGCTGGGCCTTCGTCCAGCGGAACTTCTTCAGGAACTCCGCCGCCTCGCCGCCCGAGCGGGCGAAGCGCGTGTTGAGGTACTTCTGCAGCGGCGTGTGCGGGTAGGCGCAGGCCACCTTCTCCGGGTCGTCCGCGCAGCCCTCGGTGTACTCGGGCAGCTTCACCTCGGTCATCGGGACACGGTCGAACAGCCACTGCGGCTCGTACCAGTACGTCAGGAAGGGCTTGCGCTCCTTCGCGAACTGTTTGATCTGGGTGATCTGGGCGGCCTCGGAGCCCGCGAAGACCACTTCGTAGTCCAGGCCCAGGTTCTTCACCAGGGCCTTGTCGTTCGTGACGTAGGACGGGGAGCCGTCCAGCAGCTGGCCCTTGCCGCGGCTCTCGGGGGTGCGCAGCTGGTCGGCGTACTTGTCGAGGTTCTTCCAGTCGGTGACGTCCGGATGGGCCTCGGCGAAGTACGTGGGGACGAACCAGCCGATGTGGCCCGTCACCCCCAGGTCCCCGCCGCGGGTGATGGTCTTCTTGCCCTCCACGTACCGCTTTTCCTGTTCGGGGTGGCCCCAGTCCTCCAGGATCGCGTCGACGCGCCCCTGGCTGAGGGCGTCCCAGGCGGGCACCTCGTCGACCTGGACGGTGTCCACGCGGTAGCCCAGCTCGTGTTCGAGAAGGTAGGAGGCGACTGCGGTGTTCGCCTGGGCGCCGACCCACGACTGGACGGAGAGGGTGACGGTCTTCGCGCCTTCCGCGGCGGCGTACGGGGAGGCCTGGCGGGTCATGTCGGCGGCCCCGCAGCCGGTGAGGACGGCGAGTCCGGTCGCGGCGGCGAGGACGGCCGCGCCTCGCCGGTGGTGGCGCAGCGGGCGCCGGAGGTGTGTACCACCGCGCATGTCAGGCCTCCTTCGCGGGCTGGGTGACACGGTCGAGGAGCAGGCCGAGGCAGACGATCGCGGCGCCGGCCACCAGGCCGGTGGCGAGGTCGCCCTGCGCGAGGCCGAGGACGACGTCGTAGCCGAGCGCGCCGCCGCCGACGAGGCCGCCGATGATGACGACGGCCAGGACCAGGACCACGGCCTGGTTGACGGCCAGCAGCAGCGCGGGCCGGGCGAGAGGCAGCTGGACCTGACGCAGCAGCTGCGCACGGGTCGCGCCGAGCGAGCGGGCGGATTCCACGACGGCCGGGTCCACCTCGCGCAGGCCCTGGACGGTGATCCGGACGACTGCGGGCAGCGCGTACACGATCGCGGCCGCGGCGGCCGGGGCGCGGCCGACGCCGAACAGTGCGACCACGGGGATGAGGTAGACGAACTGCGGCAGGGTCTGGCACACGTCGAGGACGGGCCGCAGCAGTCGCTCGGCGCGGGCGCTGCGGGCCGCTCCCACGGCGATCGCGAAGCCGAGGACGAGGGTGACGGCGACGGCGGCCAGGACCTGGGACAGCGTGTCCAGGGAGGCTTCCCACACGCCGAGCACCCCGACGGCGGCGAGGGCGAGGACCGCGGTCAGTGCGGTGCGCCAGGTGCCGGCGAGCAGGGCGAGCCCGCAGGCCAGGAGCAGGAGCAGCCACCAGGGGGCGGCCTGGAGCCCGCTGCGCAGCGGGTCGAGGATCCAGCCGGTGAAACGGGCGGCCCAGTCGGCGGTGCCGCCGACGACGGGCACGCCGGAGTAGAGGTGGTCGGTCATCCAGGCGACGGCGGAGTTCACCGGATCGGCCAGGGAGACCGTCCAGGACTCCGGCCAGACGGAGGTGCCGGCCATGCGGCCGACGACGGCGACGGCCACCGCCGCGAGGAGGGTGAGCAGGCGGCCGTACCAGCCGGCGAACACCCGCCGCAGCAGGTGCTGCTCGCCGAGCGGTACGGGTTCGGCGCCGAGCCGGCGGCCCGCGGCGTCGGCGGTGCGGTCCAGCACCACGGCGAGCAGCACGATCGGGATGCCTGCGGCGAGGGCGGCGCCGACGTCCACGGAGGCGAGGGCCTGGTAGACGCGGTCGCCGAGGCCGCCGGCGCCGATGACGGAGGCGATGACGGCCATGGACAGGCCGGTCATGATGGCCTGGTTGACGCCGAGCAGGAGCTGCCGGCGCGCGAGCGGGAGGCGGGCTGTCAGCAGCCGCTGGCGTCCGGTGGCGCCGAGCGAGGCGGCGGCCTCCATGACGCCCGCGTCGGCCTCGCGCAGGCCGAGGGCGGTGAGGCGGGCCATCGGCGGGGCGGCGTAGACGACGGTGGCGAGGACTGCGGCGGGCACGCCGATGCCGAAGACGAGCACCATCGGCAGCAGGTACGCGAAGGCCGGCAGGATCTGCATGGTGTCGAGTACGGGGCGCAGCAGCCGGTCGGCGCGCGGGGAGAGTCCCGCGGCGAGGCCGAGCAGGGCGCCGAGTACGACGGAGGCGGCGACGGCCACGACCATCAGCGCGAGGGTCTGCATGGTCGGCACCCACATGCCGAGCAGTCCGCAGGCGGCGAACGCGGCGGCGCAGGTCAGGGCGAGGCGGATGCCGGCGAGGCGCCAGGCGACCAGGGCGGCCAGTGCGGTGACCCCGGTCCAGCCGGCGGCGAGGAGGAGCACGTACACGGCGCGGACGGCCACCACGACGACATTGCTGACGTGGCCGAAGAGGTAGAGGAAGAGCGGGTGGCTGTCGCGGTGGTCGATGATCCAGTCGCCGGCGCGGCCGAGCGGGCCGGACAGGTCCACGGCGAGGGCGGCGGGCCAGCTGCCGGCGCCGGGGAAGGCTGCGGCGAGCGGGACCAGCAGGACAAGGGCGATGCCCATCGGGAGGAGGAACGCGCGGCCCGCGCCGGGGCCGCGCAGGCCTCTGCGGGGGCGGTCCTGCGCGGCGGGCGCGGGGCGCGGGGCGGCCGGGTCGGCGGGCCGGCCGGAGGACTGCCGGGCCTGCGCGGGAACCGCGGCCCGGGAGCCGGCCTGTGCGTGGGTCGGGGTCGCGGTCATGCGCACCACCTCCGGGGGTCGGGGACACGGGTCGGGGGACGGTCGGGGCAGGTCATGCCGCCACCCCCCGTCCGGTCGGGGCCGGGAGCCCGGCCACGACGGCGAGCAGCCCGGCGTCGTCGACGACGCCGAGGCAGCGGCCGCCGTCGACGACGCGGGCCGGTCCGCCGCTGCGGGCGACGGCCTGGATGGCCTCGGCCACGGTGGTGGCGGGGGCCAGCGCGGGCCCCTGTTCGGCCTCGCCCGCGGCGGCGGGGCGCATCGCGGTGCGGACGGTGAGCACCTGTTCGCGCGGGACGTCGCGGACGAAGTCCCGTACGTAGTCGTCGGCCGGCGAGCCGACGATCTCCTCCGGCGTGCCGAGCTGGACGATGCGGCCGTCGCGCATCAGCGCGATCCGGTCGCCCAGGCGCAGGGCCTCGGCGAGGTCGTGGGTGATGAAGACCATGGTGCGGCCCTCTTCGTGGTGGAGCCGGGCGACCTCCTCCTGCATCTCTCGCCGGATGAGGGGGTCGAGGGCGCTGAACGGCTCGTCGAACAGGAGCACTTCGGGGTCGGCCGCGAGGGCGCGGGCCAGGCCGACGCGCTGCTGCTGGCCGCCGGAGAGCTGGCCGGGACGCCGGTCCTCCAGGCCGTCCAGGCCGACCTTGGCGACGAGTTCGGCGGCCTTGGTCCGGCGGTCCCCGCGTCCGACGCCCTGGATCTCCAGTCCGTACGCCACGTTGTCGAGGACGGTGCGGTGCGGGAGGAGGCCGAAGTGCTGGAAGACCATGGCGGCGCGGTGGCGGCGCAGGGCGCGCAGCCGGGTGGCGTCCATGGCCAGGACGTCCTCGCCGTCGATGGCCAGGCTTCCGGCGGTCGGCTCTATGAGGCGGGTGAGACAGCGCACGAGGGTGGACTTGCCGGATCCGGACAGTCCCATCACCACGAAGACCTCGCCCTTGCGGACGTCGAAGGTGACGTCGCGCACGGCAGCGGTGCAGCCGGTGCGCTCGCGCAGTTCGGCGGCGGGCAGGCCGGCGTCGGCGGAGCCGGGGACCTTCGCGGCGGCCTTGTCGGGGCCGAAGACCTTCCAGAGGCCGTCCACGGAGAAGACGGCGGACCCGGCGGGGCCGCCGGCGGACGCGGTACCGGGCGCGGCAGGGGTCGGGGTGTTCACGGGATTCATCGGGCACCGCCGTCGCGGGTCAGCAGTTCGGCTGCCTTCTCGCCGACCATGAGCACTCCGATCATCGGGTTGACCGCGGGCATGGTCGGGAAGACGGAGGCGTCCGCGATGCGGATGCCCTCGAGTCCGCGGACCTTGAGGTCCGGACCCACGACGGCCCCCGGGTCGTTGGCCGCACCCATCCGGCAGGTGCCGGCCGGGTGGTAGACGGTGTGCGCGACCGAGCGGGCGTAGGCGCTCAGTTCCTCGTCACCGGTGATCTCCGGGCCGGGACAGACCTCGCGCCCCAGCCAGCCAGCGAGCGGCTCGGTCGCGGCGATCTTGCGGGCGAGCTTGATGCCGTCCACGAGGGTGCGGCCGTCGTAGTCGTCCTCGTCCGTGAAGTAGCGGAAGTCCAGGGCCGGTTTCACCTCGGGGTCCGCGCTGGTCAGGTAGAGGCGGCCGCGGCTGCGCGGCTTGGGGATGTTGGGGGTCATCGACACTCCGTGGGCGGGGCGTTCGTAGCCGATGCGCTCGGGGTTGTCGGTGAAGGGGACCTGATAGAAGTGGAACATCAGGTCGGGCCCCGCGGATTCGGGGTCGCGGCGGACGAAGAGACCGGCGTCGCTGTCCATCGCGGAGTTCTCCGGTATCGGGCCGTCGGTCTCCCAGACGATCACCGACTCGGGGTGGTCGAGCAGGTTCTCCCCCACCCCGGGCAGGTCGTGGACCGGGGGGATGCCGAGGGCTTCCAGGTCCGCGCGGGGGCCGATGCCCGAGTGCAGCAGCAGCCGGGGGGTGTCCACGGCGCCGGCGCACACGAGCACCTCGCGGCGTGCGGTGATCAGGGACTCGGTACCGTCCGAGGCGCGCACGTGCACTCCGCGCACCCGGGTGCCGTCGAGTTCGAGGCGGTAGGCCCAGGTCTCCAGCAGGATGCGGAGGTTGGGGCGTTCGTCCATGACGGGGTGGAGGTACGCCACCGACGCGGAGGAGCGCTTGTTGTCCTCGGGGTGGTAGGCGAGGTCGAAGAAGCCGGCGCCCTCGTGGAAGGGCTTGCGGTTGAAGCCCTCGACGTGCGGGACGCCGAGGGCGCTCTGCGCGGAGTCGACGAAGTCGCGTGCGATGGCGTTGCGGTCCTTCTCGGCCACCGGGACGATGTTGTTGAGGAGCTTGTCGAAGTAGGGGTCCATGGCGGCCGCGTGCCAGCCCTCGGCCCCCGCCTGCTCCCACTCGTCCCAGTCGGACGGGAGCGGCTTGAAGGAGATCAGGGTGTTGTGCGAGGAGCAGCCGCCGAGGACGCGGGCGCGGCTGTGGCGGATGTGCGAGTTGCCGCGGGGCTGCTCGGTGGTGGGGTAGTCGTAGTCGAGCTCGCCGCCGAGCAGGCCCATCCAGCGGCGCAGGGTGAGTACGTCGGGGCGGTCGACGTCGCTGGGGCCGCCCTCGATGACGGCGACGGTGACGTCCGGGTCCTCGGTGAGGCGGGAGGCGATCACCGAGCCGGCGGTGCCGCCGCCGACGACGACGTAGTCGTACCGGTACTCGTGCACGGGCTCGTGCTCTGCGGGGGCGGTGCCGGGGGTGGGGGCATGCGTGGGGGTGGTCATGGCTGTGCTCCTCCTTCAGCCCGCGAACCAGCGCACGGGGCGCGGGGCGAGGTTCTGGTACACGTGCTTGGTCTCGCGGTACTCGGCCAGGCCCGAGGGGCCCAGTTCGCGTCCGGTGCCGGACTTGCCGAAACCGCCCCACTCCGCCTGCGGGAGGTAGGGGTGGAAGTCGTTGATCCAGACGGTGCCGTGGCGCAGCCGGCCCGCCACGCGGCGGCCGCGGCCCGGGTCGGAGGTCCAGACGGCGCCGGCGAGGCCGTATTCGGTGTCGTTGGCGAGCGCGACGGCCTCGGCCTCGGTGCGGAAGGTCTCGACGGTCAGGACGGGCCCGAAGACCTCCTCCCGTACGACGCGCATCCCCCGGTGGCAGCGGTCGAGCACGGTCGGGCGGTAGAAGTAGCCGGGCCCGTCGGGCCGTACGCCGCCGGAGCGCAGGACGGCTCCCTCGGCGAGGGCGGAGGCCACGTACTCCTCGGTGCGTTCGCGCTGGGCGGCGGACACCAGCGGCCCGCACTCCACGCCCGGGTCGGTGCCGCGGCCGAGGCGGATCCGGTCGGCGCGGCGGGCGAGTTCGGCGACGAAGCGCTCGGCGACGGTCTCCTCGACGATGAGCCGGGACCCCGCGGAGCAGACCTGGCCGCTGTGCATGAAGGCGGCGTTGAGGGCCTGGTCGACGGCGGTGTCGAAGCCGTCGTCGGTGGCGCAGGCGTCGGCGAAGACGACGTTGGGGTTCTTGCCGCCGAGTTCGAGGGCGACCTTCTTGACGGAGTCGGCGGCGGCGCGCATCACCTTCGTACCGCTGGTGAGACCGCCGGTGAAGGAGACGAGGTCGACGTCGGGGTGGGCGGCGAGGCGCGCACCGACGGGGTCGCCGGCGCCGGTGACCAGGTTCGCCACGCCGGCCGGCAGGCCGGCCTCCACCAGCAGCCCGATGAGGGCCACCGTGGACAGCGGGGTGATCTCGCTGGGCTTGAGCACGAAGGTGTTGCCCGCGGCGAGGGCGGGGGCGATCTTCCAGGAGGCCTGGAGGAGCGGGTAGTTCCACGGGGTGATCAGGGCGCAGACCCCGACGGGCTCGTGGACGACGATGCTGTGGACGTCGGGGGTGCCGGCGTCGACCACGCGGCCGGCGCTCTCGCCGGAGACGAGGTCGGCGAAGTAGAGGAAGGCGTCGGCGACGCAGTCCACGTCCACGCGGCCCTCTTCCAGGGTCTTGCCCGCGTCGCGGCTCTCCAGCAGCGCGATGCGGTCGCGGTCGCGGTGCAGCAGCACGGCGGCGCGGCGCAGGAGCGCGGCACGCTCCAGCACGGGGGTCCGGGGCCACTCCCCTCCGTCGAAGGCCGCGCGGGCGGCGCTGACGGCCGCGTCGGTGTCCGCGGTGCCGCCCTCGGTGACGACGGCGAGGACCGTGGCGTCCGCCGGGTCGAGTACCTCTCGGGTGGCTCCTGATACGGCGGAACGCCAGGTCCCGGCGATGTGGATGGTCGTCTGCTCGGACACGACGCGCTGTACCTCCGATTCCGGCCACCGCGGCCTACCCGCGGCGGTGCTGCTCGGGCGCGCTTGCCCCGGACGTCGGAAGCCATGTCCCATCCGTCACTGGAAGTGACGGGAGTCACTCCCCGTCGCCCCGCGGAGATACGGGGCAGATCGGGGCATATACGACAGCTGGGGAGGCCTCGCGGGCCGCCGGGCGGCCGGTCAGGGCGTGACGACGGGGAACGCGTTGTCCGGCTCGGTGACGTAGGAGAAGAGCCGGCGCAGGAATGCCGGGTCACCGTCCGTGGTCACGCCGTCGAGTCCCTGACCGGTCAGGATCGCGAAGAGCTGCGGCCGGGTGAGGCCGAGGGTGAGGGCCGGCGGCGTCCTGGGGGTGCGGTCGAGGGGGACGGAGCGGTGGGTGAGGGCGCCGTTGTGGAGGGTGAGGCGGTGGCGCCGCTGCTCGTCGGTGAGGGCGAGGTCGATGGTGAGGTCCTCGTCCCAGGCCCTGGGACCGTCGATGCGGATGGCGAGGGAGTCCAGGAGCATCTCGGTGGTCAGGGCCACGGCCATCTGGGGGTTCGTGGGGTCAAGGAGGGCGGGCTGCTCGCCGGAGCGCAGTTCGAGGGCGGCGGTGAGGTAGAAGTTGCGCCAGGGGCCGTTCTCGGCGCCGTGGCCTAGGGTCTGTCGTCAAAGTGATCTTGCGTTGTGGATCATGGTCGGGTGATACGTCGCCATGAACTGTCGGACGCTGAGTGGGAACTCGTGCAGCCGTTGCTGCCTCGGCCCGTGCTGGGGCGGCC
>NZ_SSBM01000073.1:0-17707 GCF_004795115.1 Streptomyces sp. A0592 | reverse complement strand
CAACCGGCTCAAACACCACCGGGCCGTCGCCACCCGCTACGACAAACGCGCCTACGTTTTCCACGGCACCATCACCACAGCAGCCATCAGACTCTGGCTCCGCGCATGATCCGCCGGACAGAACCTAGGCCGTCTCACCGGCGCCCCGATCACGGAATGTGAGGGGAGCGCTACTCTCCGAATCGCTTGTCACACGGGAGAGTTATGGATATGTCGGGATTGAGCAACACGAGAATTATGTGCGGTAAATCGTCGCGATCCGGGGCCAGAGTGTGGCTCCTCGGCCATACGCCGGGAACCGTTTCAGGCCAGACCGGGACGCGTCCGCACCCGTACGTGTGCGGGTGCATGTCACCGGTCGGGGCCGCCCGTTGAAGTCGAAGGGGTCCATCCTCCATGTCCGCTTCCCTCGCCACCCGCCGCGCTCTCGCCGCCCTCCTGGCCGCCGGCACCCTCCTCGGTGCCGCCGCCCTGCCCGCCGCGGCCGACGACCACCGCCGCGACCAGCGCGGCCGGCACTCCGCCCTCGTCATCGGCGACGTCCAGTACGACAGCCCCAACCGCGACCGCTCCAACCGCGCCCTCAACCGCGAATGGGTCGAGATCAAGAACACCGGCCGCAGCAGCGTCAACCTCCGCGGCTACACCCTCACCGACCAGCAGGGCAACCGCTACCGCTTCCCCGACTTCCGCCTGGACGGCCGCTCCGCCGTCAAGGTCCACACCGGACAGGGCCGCGACACCCGCCACGACCTCTACCAGGACCGCAGCCGGCAGGTCTGGAACGACCGCGACACCGCCACCCTCCGCGACAACCGCGGCAACGTCGTCGACACCGAGTCCTGGGGCCGCCGCGGACACCAGCACCGCGGCTGACACAGGAAGGGCTTGCCCATGCTGACGGCGGGGCGGTCCCCCGCCGTCACCGGCAGGCACAGTCCGCCAGGAGCGTGAACAGGTCGCGGGCCCATTCCGGAGAGTCCGGCGACTCCCAGGATCAGCCGGTCGCACGTGGTCCGGCGCAGGGCGTCGGCGGCGAGCCGCACCCGGCCCGGGGCCGGGTATCTCGGCGGCCCGTAGCCCCGGTCGCCTGCGGCGAGCGCTTCTTCCCGCCCGGCGGGCCCGGTGTGCCGGCAAGGGCGGGCAGGGGCTTCGCCGACATCGTCCAGTGCTGTGGCCGGAAAGGTTTGCCGGGTCGCGGTGTCCGGTGCGGTGGATCGCAAGGCGGAGGGCCACGGCCCGTACCGGACGTACTCGCGTGGTTCGACAACGCGGCGAGGTGCCGTGCCGGGCGCCGCGACACGGTGAACCTTTCCGGTCACAGCACTAGAGGGTCGGGTAGTCCGTGTATCCGCGGGCGTCGCCGCCGAAGAAGGTGGACACGTCCGGGGTGTTGTACGGGCCTTCGGTGCGCAGGCGGTCCGGCAGGTCCGGGTTGGCCAGGAAGAGGGCGCCGAAGGCGACGAGGTCGGCGGTGCCGTCCTCGATCAGCGCGAGGGCCCGGTGGTCGGTCGGGCCCTCCGTGGCCGGGTTCAGCACGAGGAGCCCCGAGAACTGCTTGCGCAGGGCGAGGGTGGTCTCCCGCACCTCGGGGCCGTACTCCAGCACGTGCAGGTAGGCCAGCCCCAGTCCGTCGATCTCCTTGACCAGCGCCTCGTACACGGGCTGCGGGTCGGGCTCGGAGATGTCGTTGTACGGGTTCCCGGGCGAGACGCGCAGCGCCGTGCGCTCGGCGCCGATCGCGGCGGCGACCGCCTTGACCACCTCGACCGCGAAGCGGATGCGGTTCTCCGCCGGGCCGCCCCACTCGTCGGTGCGCAGGTTCGAGCCGGGGGCCAGGAACTGGTGGATCAGGTAGCCGTTGGCCCCGTGCAGCTCCACTCCGTCGAAGCCCGCCTCGATGGCGTTGCCGGCGGCCTCGGCATAGTCGGCGATGGTCGCCCGCACCTCGTCGCCGGTCAGTTCGCGCGGGGTCACGAAGTCCTTCATGCCCTCGCCGGTGAACAGCTGGCCGGCCGGGGCGACCGCCGACGGGGCCACCGGGACGAGCCCGCCGGGCAGCAGCGAGGGGTGGCCGATGCGGCCGGAGTGCATCAGCTGGGCGAAGATCCGCCCGCCGGCCGCGTGGACGGAGTCGGTGACCTCGCGCCAGGCGGCGACCTGCTCGGCACTGTGCAGGCCGGGCGTGAAGGGGTAGCCCTGTCCGACGACGGAGGGCTGGACACCCTCGCTGATGATCAGACCGGCCGAGGCGCGCTGGGTGTAGTACTCGGCGACGAGCGGGGTGGCCACACCGCGCTCGCCCGCGCGGCTGCGGGTCATCGGAGCCAGGGCGATCCGGTTCGACAGGGTGCTGCCGGCCACGCGGACCGGGTCGAAAGCGCTGGTCATTTTCGCCTCACACAGATAGCAGGTCAGATAATTGGTCGGCCAATCAATGGCTTCGAGATGCAGCGTACTCCATTACTTGGTCGGCCAAGGTAAAATCTGGACAGCGGGTAAAATCGACGGAGCGGACGACGGTCCGGGCGCAGCCCCGCCCACCGGACCCCGCCGTACCCGACGCAGGAGGAGCGCTCCATGACCCCGGAAACCGCCCAGGAGACGCGCACGCCCACGCAGTGCGCGGCGGTGCCCAGCGCCGTGCTGGACGGGCCGGTGAGCCATGCGATCAGCCGAGTGGCCCGACTCCATCGGATCATCGCGGGCCGCCTGCTGCGGGACCTGGGGCTGCATCCGGGCCAGGAGTTCCTGATGATGCACCTGTGGGACAGCGGGGCCGTGCGCCAGTCGGAGCTGATCAAGGCCGTCGGGCTCGACCCGTCCACGGTGACCAAGATGCTCCAGCGCCTCGAACAGTCCGGTCACGTACGGCGGCGTCCCGACCCCGCGGACCGGCGGGCGTCCCTGGTCGAGGTCACGGAGGCGAGCTGCCGGCTCTTCACCGAGGTGAGCAGGGCGTGGGGCGAACTGGAGCGCCAGACCCTGGACGGCCTGGACGAGGCCGAGCGTGCCGAGCTGGGCCGCCTGCTGGGCAAGGTGGAGGGCTCCCTGTGCACGGCGGTCGCCCGGGGCGGCGACGCCGAGTGCGAGACGGCGTACAAGGCTCCGAACGACTGCTGAGCACCGGAGGGCCCGCCGGCGCGGGCCTTCCGCCCGGTCGCGCCCGGCATGCCCGCCCGCGGCGCTCGCCGTAGCGTTGTCCCGTGCGCCACACCACCGCGGCCGCGGCCGTGACGACCGCCTTGTGCGCGGCCGCACTGGCCTGCTCCACGCAGGCTGCCCCGCCGCGCCTGCCGGCCGGACCGCCCGACCCGCCGGCCCGGTTCACAGCGCGCGTCACGGCGGTGCCGCAGGACAAGCTGGGCGCCTCCCACCGGGCGGGCTGCCCGGTCCCTCCGGAGCGGCTCCGGCTGGTCCGGATGAACCACTGGGGTTTCGACGGCCGCGCCCACGCGGGTGAGATGGTCGTCCACGAGAACGCCGTCGGCCCCGTCCTGCACGTCTTCGAGCGCGCCTTCGAGGCGCGGTTCCCGATCCGCCGGATGCGCGTGATGGCCGAGTACCGCGACGACGCGCAGGCCATGGCCGACGACAATACGTCGGCCTTCAACTGCCGCCCGGTGACCGGCGATCCCCGGCGCCTGTCACAGCACGCGTGGGGCGACGCGGTCGACATCAACCCCCTGGAGAACCCCTACGTCGACATCAACGGGGTCGTCCATCCGCCGGAGGCGCGCGCCCACTTGCGACGGTCTCCGTCCCGAACGGGTCAGATCCATCCGGGCGACGCCGTCACCTCGGCCTTCCGCGGGGTGGGCTGGCAGTGGGGCGGCCGCTGGGCCAACCCGGACTACCAGCACTTCTCCGCCAACGGCGAGTAGGGCCCGCGGGCCCGCCGCGCGGGTGACACCGGCGTGTACACGACGGCTCCGCAACCGACGCACCCTACAGTCACACTTTGAGATAATCCATCCCGTTTGGGGGATTTGCGTTGCGTCGACTCGCCGTTGCTCTCGCCTGCGTGACCGCCCTTTCCTGCGGATCCCTCGTGGGCCCGCAGGCCGTATCGGCCCAGCCCGCGGCCGCGGCGGGCGGCGGTCGGGGCACGAACATCCTGATCGTGGGCATCGACAGCCGCGCGGGACTCTCCAGGGCCGAGAAGAACCGGCTGCACGTGGGCGGGAAAGGGTGCAACTGCACCGATGTCATGATGCTCGTGCACCTGTCCGAGGACCGGCACCGTGCGAGCATCGTCTCCATCCCGCGCGACTCCTACGTCGAGTACGCCGTCACCGCCGCACCCGCGCGCAGCGGCAAGATCAACGGTGCGTTCGCCCTCGGCGGCGGCCCGCTCACGGTCGCCACCGTCGAGAAGGCGACCGGTCTCCACGTCGACCACTACCTGGAGACAGGTTTCGCGGGCTTCGAGCAGACCGTCGACAACCTCGGCGGCGCAACCGTGTGCACGGACAGACCGCTCACGGACGAGAACTCCGGCCTGGACATCGGCGCCGGCCGCCACCACACCGACGGCAACACGACACTGCGCTACGCCCGGGCCCGGCACGTCAACCTCCGGCCGGGCGACCTGGGCCGCGTCCGCCGCCAGCAGCGGGTGGTCAACGACCTGCTGGCCCGCCTCTCCCTGGAGGGCGCCCTGGCCAGCCCCGTACGCACGGCGCGGACCGTACACACCCTGCTGAGGACCGTGCGCACCGACGCGCGCACGGGTCCGGGCGACCTGATCGGCATCGGCTGGGCGCTGGGCCGTCTGCGCGCTGACCGGACCGAGTTCGCCACGGTCCCGATCCGGCTCTTCGACCACCGCGTGCCGGGGGTGGGCTCCACCCTCGTGTGGGACGAGGCCCGGTCCGCAGCGTTGTGGGAAGCCCTGGGCGCGGACCGCCCGATCACCGGCGACACCCGGATCCAGCCCGTCGCGCAAACCCCGGCGCCGACCAACCCCGCGGCCGTCGCGGTCCGGGTGGACGACGCCACCGTGGCCGCGGCCCTGCGCCGCAACGGCTTCGTCGTCACCGACACCTCCTCGTCCGCGCCGCCCGTGCGCCCGGCGGGCCCGCCGGTCATCCGGTACGCCCCCGGCCAGGAGGAGCACGCGGCGACCCTCGCGGCGGCGCTGCCCGGCTCCCGGCCGGAAGCCGTTCCCGGACACGACGCGTTCTTCGACGTCGCCGTCGGGGCGGAACCGGTGCAGGTCAAGACCGTCACCTACGACCGCAACATTGCCGACGGCGCCCCCGTGACCGGGGACCGCCTGCGCTGTGCCGAGGCGCCGGGACCGGTGCCGGCCCGCTCGTGACGCGGGTCGCAAAGATGGGTGCCAGGCCCGATGTGCGAGGCGGGCGTCCCGGGTGATGGTGGGGGTGGAGGAAGACTCCCGTTGCGGGAGGGGTGTCGAGCCGGAGCGCCTGCGCCCCCGACTCTGCCTCGGCCGCCGCCGCGGCCTTGGCCTTGGCCTTGGCCTTGGCCCCAGCGGGTCGCACAGGTAACGGCGTTGTCCGTACGCGATGCCCTCCGACGCAAGCGGGCGCGCCCCGGCACGAGAGGAGCGGCGATGCCCCACCGCGACGACGACACCCACGCACCGCGGGCCGCACTCGGGCGCACTCCGGGCAAGGGCCCGCCGGGCAGGCCGGGGGCCGCTCTGGCCCTCACCCTGGCCGCCGCCCTCGCCGCGGCCGTCGTCGGCGCCGTCCTGCCCCACGGCCTGCTGCTCGCGGCCGGTCTGATCGCTGCCGCGGTGGCGGTCATCCGCTCCGGCACGGCCGGCCGGGACCGCGGACGGCTGCCGTGAGGCGGGACGTCGCGCCCTGTCTCAGCGCTCCCGGGAGGCCGGTTCCGGCAGGGCCGCAGCGGTTTCCGGCGCCGGGTCGGCGGAGCCGTCACCCGTGCGTCGGCGTTCGGCGAACCAGGCCGCGAGGGGCTGCGTGTAGCGGGCGGTCAGCGGCCCGATGACGACGAGGATGAGGACGTAGGCGGTGGCGAGCGGACCCAGCGCCGGTTCGATGCCGGCGGTGACGGCGAGTCCGGCGATGACGATGGAGAACTCGCCGCGGGCCACGAGCGTGCCGCCCGCCCGCCAGCGGCCCTTGACGCCGATACCGGCCCGCTTGGCCGCCCAGTAACCGGTGGCGATCTTCGTACCGGCGGTGACGACCGCGAGGGCGAGCGCGGGCAGCAGGACCGGCGGGATGCTCGCCGGGTCGGTGTGCAGGCCGAAGAACACGAAGAACACGGCGGCGAACAGGTCCCGCAGCGGGCTGAGCAGCGTGTGGGTGCCCTCGGCGACCTCGCCGGACAGGGCGATCCCGACCAGGAACGCCCCGACCGCGGCGGACACCTGGAGCTGTTGGGCGATGCCCGCCACCAGCAGGGTCAGGCCGAGGACCACGAGCAGCAGCTTCTCCGGGTCGTCGCTGGAGACGAAGCGGGAGATGAGCCGGCCGTAGCGGACGGCGACGAACAGGACCGCGCCCGCGACGCCGAGGGCGATGGCGAGGGTGAGGCTGCCCGCCGCCAGGCTCACTCCGGCGAGCAGGGCGGTGATGATCGGGAGGTAGACGGCCATGGCCAGGTCTTCGAGGACCAGGATGCTGAGGATGACCGGGGTCTCGCGGTTGCCGAGCCGGCCGAGGTCTCCCATGACCTTGGCGATGACGCCGGAGGAGGAGATCCAGGTGACGCCGGCGAGGACGACGGCGGCGACCGGCCCCCACCCCAGCAGCAGGGCCGCGGCGGCGCCGGGCAGGGCGTTGAGGGTGAAGTCGACGATCCCCGCGGGGTACTGGGTCTTGAGGTTGGAGACGAGGTCGCTGGCGGTGTACTCCAGACCCAGCATCAGCAGCAGGAGGATGACGCCGATCTCCGCGCCGATGGCGACGAACTCCTCGCTCGCGCCCAGCGGCAGGAGGCCGCCGGTGCCGAAGGCCAGCCCGGCGAGCAGGTACAGGGGTATGGGCGAGAACTTCAGGCGGCCCGCGACCCGGCCCAGGAGGCCCAGTCCGAGGATGATCGCTCCGAACTCGATGAGGAAGACGGCAGAGTGCACGCGATCACTCCCTGCCGAGTATCGCCGCGGCGGCGTCCACGCCCTCGCGGGTGCCGATCAGGATGAGGGTGTCACCGCCGGCCAGGCGGAAGTCGGGGGCCGGGGAGGGACGGGCCTCGGCCCGCCGCAGCACGGCCACGACCGAGACGCCGGTCTCGGTGCGCATGCGGGTCTCGCCCAGCACGCGGCCGTTCCAGTGCGAGTGCGCGGAGAGTTCGACGCGCTCGGCGACCAGTCCCAGGTCGGTGGTGTGCAGGACGTTCGGGCTGTGGTGCGCCGGCATCAGCGCGTCGATCAGCGAGGCCGTCTCCGGCCCCGTCAGGTGCAGCGACTCGGCGCAGGCATCCGGATCGTCCGCCCGGTACAGGCTGACCGTGCGGGTCCCGTCCCGGTGGGCGATGACCGACAGGTTGCGGTGTTCGCGGGTGGTGAGGTCGTACTGGACGCCGATGCCGGGCAGCGGCGTCGTACGCATCCGTGGAGCAGGCACAGCCCATCCCCCTCGTGTTGTGAGCCTTGTGACGGTGGTGCGGCACGCGGCGGATCCCGGCAGGCGGAACCGGCGCGGCGGGGTTCATGCTGCCATGTTTGCAATGACCGGAATATGGGTGTCGGCACGGATGGACAGGGACCGGCCCGGCTGGCGAGGATGGGGCGGGGAAGTGGGTTCCGCCGCAGGTCAGAGCGTGCAGGGACGGCTCGGGTCGGGTCGGGTCGGGTCGGGGACCATGGATGGGACGGGATGGGGACGGGAGGCACCGGGCCGGAAAGGGGCGTGGCCATGTCGTTGTCGTTGTACTGGCGGATCTTCCTGCTGAACGCCGCCGTGCTCGTCGTCGCGGTGCTGTTGCTCTTCGGACCGGTCACGGTGTCGACGCCGGTGCTGTTCGGCGAGGCGATCGTGCTGGTGGCCGGGCTGGTGGCGATGCTCGTCCTGAACGCGGTACTGCTGCGGATCGGGCTGGCCCCGCTGGGGCGGCTGAGCCGGGCGATGGCCACCGTCGACCTGCTGAAGCCGGGCGTCCGGCCGCAGGTCACGGGCCAGGGTGAGATCGCCGAGCTGACCGGGACGTTCAACACGATGCTGGACCGGCTGGAAGCGGAACGGGCCACGAGCAGCGGACGGGTCCTGTCCGCGCTGGAGGACGAGCGCCAGCGCATCGCGCAGGAACTCCACGACGAGGTCGGGCAGACCCTGACCGCGGTCCTCCTCCAGATCAAGCACGCCGCCGACCGGATCCCCGAGCCGGTGCGCGCCGATCTCCACCAGGCGCAGGAGACCACCCGGGCGAGCCTCGACGAGATCCGGCGCATCGCGCGGCGGCTGCGTCCGGGGGTCCTGGAGGAACTCGGCCTGCACAGCGCCCTGCGCTCGCTGGCCGCGGAGTTCACCACGTCCCGGCTGAGCGTCAGCGCCCACATCACGCCGGGCCTGTCGGCCCTGGACGCGGCCACGGAGCTCGTGCTGTACCGCGTCGCGCAGGAGGGGCTGACCAACGCCGCCCGACACTCGGGGGCGACCCGCGTGGAGGTGCACCTGCGTCCGGTGCCGGGCGGGGGTACGTCGCTGCTGGTCCGCGACGACGGCCGGGGGCTGGGCAGCGCCCCGGAGGGTGCCGGTATCCGCGGGATGCGGGAGCGCGTCCTGCTGATCGACGCCGAACTGCTCGTCGGGGCCGGGCCGGGCGGCGGCACCGATGTGTGCCTGAACGTCACTGCAGACCAACACGGGGGATCCAGCTCATGACCGCACCGGCCCGCATCCTGCTCGCCGACGACCACGCCCTCGTCCGCAGCGGCGTACGGCTCATCCTCGACGCCGAAGCGGACCTGACCGTCGTCGCCGAGGCCGACGACGGCGCGGACGCCGTCCTCCTGGCCCGCGAGGACCCCGGCCTGGACCTGGCCATCCTCGACATCGCGATGCCCCGCCAGACGGGCCTGCAAGCCGCCCGCGAGCTCTCGCGGCTGCGGCCGGGGCTGCGGATCCTGATGCTGACCATGTACGACAACGAGCAGTACTTCTTCGAGGCCCTCAGAGCCGGAGCCAGCGGCTACGTCCCGAAGTCCGTCGCCGACCGGGATCTCGTCGAGGCCTGCCGTGCCGCCCTGCGCGACGAGCCCTTCATCTACCCCGGCGCCGAGACCACGCTGATCCGCACCTACCTCGACCGCGCCCGCACCGGCGAGGACCTTCCGGCACGGCCCATCACGGAACGCGAGGAGGAGATCCTGAAGCTCGTCGCCGAGGGCCACACTTCGAAGGAGATCGGCGACCTCCTCGTGATCAGCGCCAAGACGGTCGAACGCCACCGCGCCAACCTGCTGCAGAAACTGGGCCTGCGCGACCGCCTGGAGCTCACCCGCTACGCCATCCGCGTCGGCCTCATCGAACCCTGACCGGCCGCGTGCTCATACGACGGAGGCCCTGTACGGGTCCGTGGGGACGATGCCCGCCTCGTGGAAGAGCCGTTCCAGCGCCTCATGCCCGTGGCGCCGACGAAACTCGATCTCGGCGCTCGTCACGGGCAGGATCCACAGCACCCGGGCGTGTCCTGCGGGCAGCGGGCAGTATTCGAGCTCGGGTCCGTGCGCATACGGCAGGCTGACGAGCAGTTGGTCGCAAGTCGAACCGGGTGTCCACGGCTCGCCGATGGGCAGGCTGTGCTCCACGTCGAGGCGGTGACCCCCGCAGTGGTAGCGGGCGATCATCCCCATGAGGTCGATGAACCGCCGGTCGCGTACGCCCGCGGTCATGATGAACTCAAGCCCCTGACCGTCTTCCTCCGCCGCTGACCAGCAGCCGGCGGTCACGTACGCCCAGCCGCCGGCGCGCGGGCCGGGACCCACGACGAGGACGCGCAGGCCGGGAACCATGTCCCGGTGCTCCGGTCCCAGGACCCCCTCGACGGCCTCGACCGAGTGCCCCTCGAAGTAGGCCCGGACATGGGACTCGACGGCTTCGGCGGCCGACTGCAGTGCTGCGCTCACCGCGCGATCCTCCCAGACCTGGGGGAATTCCCTGAGGCGGGGTCGGGGTGGGTCCGGGGTCGGGTCGGGTCGGGGGGGAACCCCGTGGAGGCGGGCGGGGCGGGTCGGCAGACTCGGAGGAGTTGATCACCGACGTCCGCATGGAGTGTCCCGTTGCGCCGATCCGCCGCCCTGTTACTGACCGCCGCCGTGGCCGTCGGGGTCGTCGCCCCCGCGCACGCCGCCGCCGGCACCGGCGCCGCCGGCCGGCTGGACCGTGCCGCGCTGCGCGATGCCATCGCCGTACGCCCGGACGACCGCACGTCCGGCGGCAGCATGACGTCCACCACGGGCGACCTGGACCGCTTCGTCTCGGGCCTGTTCGACAGCCGGCTGCTGCGCCCCGCGCAGGCCGAGGAGCTGTTCACCGTGCCGACGGGCGCCGACGGCAAGCCGCTGCCGTACGCCGGCGGCGCCAACTGCAACACCGGGCCCGGCAGGGGCACCGCCTGCTTCAGCGTCGGCCTCATGTCCGTGCCACTGCCCGACGGCACGGTCCTGTGGGGCAAGACGGGCTCCGACCCGGGCTACCGCAGTGGCGTGTTCGCCTCCCGCGACCTCGCGCGCCGCGCCGTCTACTCGACGGGGACCTCGTCCGCTCCCGCGGGCGGCGGCGCCCCGGCCGTCTCGCTGCGCCTGGCCCTCGCCGCCTTCGGCAACTGACGGCACCGGCCGGGCGGGACCTCGGGCGGGCCTCCCCTCACCGGCGACTGCGGAAGAACGCCCTTACGTCTCCCACCAGCAGGTCGGGCACTTCCATCGCGGGGAAGTGCCCGCCGCGGTCGAAGGAGGTCCAGCGCACCACCGCATCGGTGCGCGCCGCGATGTGCCGCAGCGGGATGAAGTTGTCATGGGGGAACACGGCCAGCGCGGTCGGGGTGGACGACACCTCGGGCGGACGTCCCGCGTAGTCGGCGTGGGCGCGCTCGTAGTAGATCCGCGCCGCGCTGCCCGCCGTTCCGGTCAGCCAGTACAGCATCACGTTCGTCAGCAGCTGGTCCCGGTCCACCGGACAGCCCGGGTCGCTCCACTCGTCGAACTTCTCGGCGATCCAGGCGAGCAGGCCGACCGGCGAGTCGTTCAGCGCGTAGGCGAGGGTCTGGGGCCGGGTCGCCTGGATGTCCGCGTACCCCTGGCGTTCGCGCGCCCAGTCCCGGTACCGCTCCCAGGAGGCGCGGGTCAGATCCTGCTCGGCCGGGGGCAGTCCGGCCAGTTCGGCCTCGTCCGGTTCGGTGGTCGCCCCGCCGCCGGGCAGCAGGTTCAGGTGCACCCCGGTCACGCGGTCGGGCCGGATCCGCCCGAGCTCCCTGGAGATCGCGGCGCCCCAGTCGCCGCCCTGCACCCCGTAGGCCCCGTACCCCAGTCGTTCCATCAGCACCCCGAAGGCCCGGGCCACCCGCTTGAACTCCCAGCCGGTCTGCGTCGTGGGGCCCGACAGTGCGAAGCCGGGGATGCTCGGCAGTACGAGGTGGAAGGCGTCGGCCGGGTCGCCGCCGTGCGCCCTGGGGTCGGTCAGCGGGCCGACGACCCGCTGGAACTCCACGAACGACCCGGGCCAGCCGTGGGTCATCAGCAGCGCCGTCGCGTCCGGCTCGGGCGAGCGCACGTGGGCGAAGTGCACGCGGGTCCCGTCGATGACCGTCGTGAACTGCGGCCATTCGTTCAGCCGCGCTTCGGCGGCCCGCCAGTCGTAGCCTTCGCGCCAGTACGTGACGAGCTCCCGTACGCGATCCAGCGGAAGGCCGTAGGACCTCCCCACCCCGGGCAGTTCGTCGGGCCACCGGACCCGCGCGAGCCGCGCACCGAGATCGTCCAGCTCGCGCTGATCCGCGTCCAGCCGGAACACCTGCAGATCTGCCTCCGGAGCGTCCATGGTCCAGATGCTAGATGTTGGCCGGTCCTGCTTGTTCACCCGGTGCCCCTGCGCAACTCTCGGCCATTCAACTAGGCGTATTTCAGCTGCTGTTCGGACCTCGCGACACAACCGCCCGCCAGGTGGCAGCAGTACAAAGAGCACCACAACAGCACGAACGCCTCCCCCTTCTCGTAAAAAAGTACCTGCCGACTGGTTTTCTTTCAGGTCACCCGATTACATTGACGGCACACCGCAGCGGACACCCCACCGACAGCGACCCGGGAGGACCACCACGTGGCGAGGGCCAGACAGGAACGGGCCGAGATCACCCGTCAGGCCATCCTCGACGGCGCGGCCGTCGCGTTCGACGACTGCGGGTTCGAGGGCACCAGCCTCAGCGACGTCGTCAAGCACGCCGGAGTCACCAAGGGAGCCCTCTACTTCCACTTCCCGTCCAAGCAGGCACTCGCCCGCACGCTGATGGACGAACAGTTCCAGGTCTCGGAGCACCTTGCGGCGATCGAGAACCCGGGGCTGCAGACCGTCATCGACCTGACCCACCAGATGGCCCACGGGCTGCGCACCAACGTCCGCGTCCGCGCCGGCATCCGTCTGGTCATCGAGTTCGGCTCCTTCACCAGCCCCGACCCGACCCCCTACGACGCCTGGATCGACACCTGCCGCGGCTGCCTGACACCGGCCCAGAAGGGCGGTGACATCCACCCCACGCTGGACGTGGGCGCCCTCTCGGCGCTCCTCGTCGGAGCGTTCACCGGCATCCAGGTCACCTCGCACGTCCGCACCCGCCGCCAGGACCTCCACACCCGTATCACGGACCTGTGGAACTTCCTCCTCCCCACGATCGTCCCGGCGAACCGGATGGCCCGCTTCCATCCCACGGGCACGCCGCAGTCGTACGGCGCACCCGCCGGCTGACCGCACGCACCGCACCGCACCGCACCAGGGCGGCCTCGCACACGCCGTGGCGAACCACGGGGGTGCTCGCCACGGCGTGAGCGAGACCGCCCTGCCCGCACGCACACACCCGTACGCACCTGCCTACACCTGCCTCCCCGCCCAGGCGGGTCCGGAGCCGTGGACGAAGGCGAGGACGGCTTCGGCCGCTTCGCGCAGGCTCCCGAAGTGGCGGTGCACTCCGTCCACCGCGACGGGGCCGTTGACCCCCCAGACCGTCATCCCCGCGCGCAGCCCGGAGCGCACCCCCGACGGCGCGTCCTCGATGACCAGGCAGTCCTGCGGGTCGGCTCCCAGCCGGGCGGCGGCCAGCAGGTACGGCACCGGTGAGGGCTTGCCCTCGGTCACGGAGGCGGCGTCGACGACGACCTCCGGGACGGGCAGGCCGGTCCGGGCGAACCGCCCGCGCACGCGGTGCTCGTAGTTCGACGTGACGAGCGCCCACGACCCGGGCGGCAGGGCCTGCAGCAGCCCGGCCGCACCGTCGAACGCCGCGTACGTGCCCGAGCGCACGTCCTCGTCCTCCAGCTCGTGCAGCACCGCGAGGCACTGCCGGGGATCGCGCTCCGGTGCGACCTCGGCGAAGGTCTCCACCGGCCGCGTGCGCAGCGCCACCCGGTGGACCTCGTCGGGATCCAGTCCGTGGCGCCGCGCCCATTCACCCCACATGCGGCGCTGGTTGTCCACGGCATCGACCAACGTGCCGTCGACGTCGAACAGGACGTACTTCTTCGCTCCGGGGCGGGCTGGTTCGGCTGTCACGTCCCGATCATGCCACCGCACTCTCGAACAATGGTTCACGGGGCAACCCGGTCAGGCGCTCCGGGCGTTTCGACGTGCGCGCCGGGACCGCCATCGGCAACCGTGGACCCGCCACAGGCGCCGACCGAACCCACCGATGTCTCCGAGGAGACCCCCGTGAACTGGACCATCGAAGTCGTCCCCGTCCCCGTCACCGACATGGACCGTGCGAAGGCGTTCTACGCCGAGAAGATCGGGTTCGAAGTCGACCTCGACGACGAGGTCGCCCCCGGAGTGCGCGTCATCCAGCTGACGCCGCCCGGCTCCCGGTGCTCCATCGCCCTGCTCGAGGGCATGCCGACACCGCCCGGCGCGCAGGTCATGGCCCCGGGCACCCTGCACGGGCTGCAGATGTGCGTCACCGACATCGACGCCGCCCACGCGACCCTGACCGAGCGCGGGGTGTCCGTCTCCCCCGTCCGCCACGTCGGCGACGCGGGCTGGGAGGACGGCAAGGGCGGCACCTGGAACTCCTTCCTCTCCTTCACCGACCCTGACGGCAACAGCTGGGTGCTTCAGGAGGCTCCCTCGGACCTCAGCGAACGCTGACCGCGCGCCTGCGATCAGGCCGCCGAGTCCGGGTCGGCGGTTGCCGCGGTGAGGAGCGCCGGGAGGGGGCCGGGGAAGGTCGGGAGGAGGCGGGCCGCCCGGGTCCAGTCCTCCGGGGACGTGCCGAGGTGGGACCGGGTGAGGGTACGGGCCTCGCGGTACACCCGGTACGACCACGGGTCCTCGGTGGTGGGCCAGTGGGTGTGGACGCCGGCGAGGAGGGAGACGGCCTCCGCGGCCGGTCCGCATCGCCGGAGGATGTCGGCCGGGGTGAGGCGGGCCTCCTCCATCGCCGGCACCAGCCACGGTCCGTCGTCGCCGCGGTGTATCGAACCGGCGCCGAGCGCTTCCAGGAGCAGCCGTCGCGGGCAGTCGGGCTGTTGGGCGAGGGCCCGCAGAAGGTGCACGGGCAGCGGATCGGCCGTGTGGGCCTCCACGAGCTGCGGCCAGGGCGGCGCGGTGCCCTCCTGCGCGAGGTGGCGTACCCGTTCGGTGACGGTCCGGGCGGCGGTCCGCCGCAGCAGGGCTGTCAGTCGTACGGGATCCTCCTCGGCGGCCAGCCGGGTACGGAGCAGGGCGGGTCCGTCGGGCGAGGCCAGGGCCTGCGCCGCGTTCTTGTGGGTGGCGGCGGGCAGCGGGTGCCCGGCTCCCGCGGCGCGGCCGGGGAACGCCTCCTCGGCCATGAGCGATCGGACCGCCTCCGGGCCGTGGCGCTCCCAGAGCCGGATCAGCATGCGCGGACGGCCGGCCTCCGTGTGGGTCCGTCCCAGTCCGGCGGGACGTGGGTGCCCCTCTCCCCTCCCCCGTGCACACGGACCGCGTAGAGCAGTTCGGCCGTGGGCGAGGGGTCCCCGGCAAGGAGCGACGCCGCGGATCCGGGCCCGGAACCATGCCGGACACGGGCGGCGCGGCGCAGGAGAGGGGCGAGCCCGGGGTGGCCGAGCCCGTCCTCCTCCTCGACGATTGCGGCGAGAGCCGTCAATTGCTCCGGTCCGCCGCGGGCGTGCAGGGTGCGGGCGGCCCGGAGCAGTATCGGGAGCGGCAGGTCGCGGCCGCAGTGGCGCAGAGCGTGCAGCGCCAGACCGGGGAAGGGGGCGTGGACCGCCGCCGCGAGGTCCGTGGGACCGGTCTCGCCGAGCAGCATGGCGACCAGTCCGCCCGGCGCCCGCCAGGCCGGGTCCGCCGGGTCGGCGGCCGCCAGTACGGCGATCCGTACCTCGTCGCGGCTGCCGGTACGGGCCCAGCGCTCGGCCACGTACAGGGCGCGGCCGATCTCGGGAACGCCCAGCCCTGCCAGCCGCAGGCGTTGGCCGGGCGTGCAGAGGCCGGCGTGGCGGGCCAGCGCCACCTGCAACTCGCGGTCGCCGGAGGCGATCACCGCCTCCGTCAGGCGGCGGGGGCGACGGTAGCCGCAGTTCAGGAGCTCGAGCGTCTCGACGCGCAGGATCGCACCAGGCCTGCGACGGTCTGCTTGTCCGCCAGGCGGTACAGTGCCGCCACCGCCGACGACTCGTTGATCCCCACCCGTTGACTCCTCACGTCGTGTCAGGAGACCGACGCTGAAGGGCGGGTCTGACATCGGCCGTCACGCGTTGCGGGAGTCGATGTCCTCCAGGAAGGCCAGCATCCGGGCGTTGACCAGGTCGGGGTGGTCGATCTGCGGTCCGTGGCCGGTGGCGGCGACGACCTCGGCGCGGGCGCCGGGGATGAGGCGCGGTACGCGCTCCAGCTGCCGCTTCGGGTGCACGAGCAGGCTGCGCTTGCCCATGATCAGGTAGAACGGCGTCCGGATGGAGGCCAGTTCGGCGTCCGACAGCGGCAGCGGAGCGGGGCGGCGGATCCGGAAGGCCCGCACGCCGGCCTGGATCATCGCGCGGAGTTCGGGGACGATGATCACCGGCTGTTCCAGCCACTTGGCGAGGCGGGGGCGCCACGCCTTGGGGGCGTAGGTGGCGAAGAGGCTGGCGAAGATCCAGACGAAGAAGCGCAGGCCGACCTTCTCCAGGCCGCCGGGGTCGAGGGCCGTGACCGAGGCCAGCCGGCCGGGGCGGCGGTGGACCTGGTTGATGACCAGCCAGCCGCCGTACGAGGAGCCGACCAGGTGGACCTTGTCCAGGCCGAGCGCGTCGAGGGCCTCGTCCAGCCACTGTGCCGCGCGCTCGGGCTGCCACATGGGTTCGCGGTGGACGCTGCGGCCGGGGTCGCCGGGGGTGTCGAGGGCGTAGACGGGGCGGTCGGCGCTGAGGGCGCGGGTGTTGGGGTACCACTGGGCGGAGCAGCCGCCCGAGCCGTGTATCAGGACCACGGGCGTACGGGACTCGGCCGCCGGGTCCGTGGGGCCGTAGCGGTAGACGTGCGTGGTGCCGAAGCTCGTCTCCACGTCCGTCTCGGAGCGGGCGGGCGCGCCCATCGCGTAGAGGGCGTCGCAGGCGGCGAAGTACCGGTCCCGCAGGGTGTCGTTCACGTAGTGGCCGAGGTCGCGGCTCACGCGGGGTCGGGTCGCGTTCTGGGGCACGGGGCACCTCCGGGAAGATCCGTTCTTCGTAATACGAACGTACCATAAAAATGGTACGGCGGTATCATCAAAACGGCCGGGGGCGACGACCCCCCACTCAGCACCGACGGGCGGAGACAGGACACATGCCGAAGCGCGTGGACCACGAGGAGCGGCGGACGCAGATCGCCGAGGCGCTCGTCCGGGTCGCCGGACGGCGCGGACTGCACGCCGTCGGCATGCGGGACGTGGCGGCCGAGGCAGGCGTGTCACTGCGGCTCGTGCAGTACTACTTCCAGACCAAGGAGAAGCTGCTCTTCTACGGGCTGCAGCACCTCACCGACCGCTTCACCGCCCGCGTGGGGGCCCGCCTGAGCGCCGTCGGCCCGGATCCCGGCCCGCGCGCGACCATCGAGGCGATCCTCCTGGCCTCCCTGCCCACCGACGAGGAGAGCCGCACCTTCCATCTCCTCTACAGCTCCTACTCGATCCTGTCCGTGACGGACGACGCCCTCGCCGCCCAGCCGTTCATCGACAATCCGGATGCCGCCGAGAACGCGCTGACCGGCCTGATCCGGCAGGCCCAGGAGGCGGGCCTGGCCGATCCGGACGCCGACGCGCGCACGGAGGCGATCAGCCTCCTCGCGATGACGGCGACCATGGGCACCAGCATCCTCGTGGGCCAGCGGCAGCCGGAGTCGGCCGTCGCGGTGCTCCACCACCATCTGGACCGGATCTTCACCACCGCGCGGCGGGGCGCACAAACCTGAACGCCGCACCGGCCGCCTCGACCGCTCGGTCGAGGCGGCCGGTGCGGCGCGGGGCACCGACGCGGCGGCGGGCCGCGGCCCGCCGCGGGTCAGTCGGTGCCGAACTCCATCGCGGCGCGGTCGAGCATCTGCTCGTCGTCGCCCTCGGCACGGCCGCGGGA
>NZ_SSBM01000072.1:0-18934 GCF_004795115.1 Streptomyces sp. A0592 | reverse complement strand
CCTTCGCACGGGAACGGGGCCGTGGGACGGTCAGGGCTTCGGGGCGCGCCGCTCCCGCAGCTCGCGGACGCCCGCCACGGCGAGGACCAGCAGGGCCGCACCCGTGGACCACAGCAACTGCGGGCGCGCGGAGTCGTCGAACAGCATCAGGACCAGGACCGCCGCCATCCCGGCCAGCGCGGCCCAGGTCGCGTACGGGAACAGCCACATCGGCAGCACCAGCCGCTCGGGCATGTCCCGCTCGATCCGGCGGCGCAGCTTCAGCTGCGAGACCGCGATCAGCGCCCACACGAACAGCAGCACGGCGCCGACCGCGTTGAGCATGTAGAGGAAGATCGTGTCCGGCCACAGCAGGTTGAGCACCACCGAGACGAAGCCGAAGGCCACCGACGCGAACACGGCCCGGCGCGGCACGCCGCCGCCCGAGACCTTCAGCAGCGACTTCGGCGCCTCCTCGCGCTCGGCCAGCGAGAAGATCATGCGCGAGGACCCGTACAGGTTCGCGTTGAGCGCCGACAGCAGGGCCACGAACACCACGATGTTCATGATCTGGCCGGCTCCCGGGATGCCGATGGAGTCCAGGACGGCGACGTACGGGCTCTGCCCCGGCTCCAGCGAGTCCCACGGCAGCAGGGTCACGATGACCACCATCGAGCCGACGTAGAAGAAGAGGATGCGCCACACGGCGCTGCGCACCGCGCGGGACACCGACCGGGCCGGGTCGTCGGACTCGGCGGCCGCGATGGTGACGACCTCCAGGCCGCCGAAGGCGAAGATGACGGCGAGCATGCCGGCGACCACGCCGCCGAAGCCGGCGGGGAAGAAGCCGCCGTGGCCGGTGAGGTTGGCCATGCCGACCGGATCCGTGTCCGGGAGCACGCCGAAGATCGCGAGGGTGCCGAGGATCAGGAAGAGCACGATCGCGCCGACCTTGAGGGCGGCGAACCAGAACTCGAATTCGCCGAAGTTCTTGACCGCGGCCAGGTTGCTCACGGTGAAGACCACCATGAAGAGCAGCACCCAGATCCACTGGTCGACCGAGGGCACCCAGCCGTTCGCGATCTTCGCGGCACCGGTGGCCTCCACGGCGAGCACCACGACCAGCAGGAACCAGTACAGCCAGCCCGCCGAGAAACCGGCCCAGCGGCCGAGCGCCCGCTCCGCGTAGACGGAGAACGAACCGGAGGCGGGCATCGCGGCCGACATCTCGCCCAGCGCGCGCATCACCAGCATCGCGAGCACGCCGGCGAGGAGGTAGGAGCAGATGATCGCGGGACCGGCGATCCCGATACCGGCACCGGAACCGACGAAGAGGCCGGCGCCGATCACGCCGCCGAGCCCCAGCATGGTCAGGTGGCGCTGCTTGAGGCTGTGGCTGAGGGGTTCCGCGGGCAGGTCGCCCGTCGTGGGAGGTGTTTCTGGCAGGCGCTCACGCATGAGGAGTGCTCGTACTCTCGTTCGGCCCAGCGGTGGTGGGGTCCCGCCTGTGGCTTGGCGGGATCCAACAGTCTCGCTGAGCGGCGGCTGTCCGTGCAAAACGGACGTGTTATCGGATGTTGCTCGTGACGAGGATCACGTCGATCCGGCCGGGGGAGTGGGCTTTGTTCATTCCCCACCATCGGGGGGAGCGGGGCTTTGTTCCGGGCGGCGGTGGGGCGGCCCCGGACCGCGCACTAACGTCGGTGATCGTCCCCACCCTCACCACCTCGCGGAGCCCCCTCATGAGCACTGCTTCCGTCTCCCTCCGGCCCGGCACCGTCCTCGCCGACCTGCTCCCCGCGAGCCGCGTGCGCGACATCGCGCTCGTCGTCGGCGGCGCCGCCCTGACCGGGATCGCCGCGCAGATCGCGGTGCCGGTGCCCGGCTCCCCGGTCCCCGTCACGGGCCAGACCTTCGCCGCGCTGCTCGTCGGCACCGCCTTCGGCGCCCGCCGCGGCTTCCTCTCGCTGGCGCTGTACGCCCTCGTCGGCATGGCCGGCGTGCCGTGGTTCGCGGGCGGCACCTCCGGCGCGGGCGGCGCCTCCTTCGGGTACGTGCTCGGCATGCTGCTCGCCGCCACCGTCGCCGGCGCCCTCGCGCGGCGCGGTGCCGACCGCTCGGTCCTGCGTACGGCGGGCACGATGGTGCTCGGCTCCGCGGTCATCTACGCGGTGGGCGTGCCGTACCTGATGGCCGCCACCGGGATGTCCCTGAGCGCCGCCGTCGCGGCGGGCCTGACGCCGTTCCTGATCGGCGACGCCCTCAAGGCGGCCCTCGCGATGGGCGCGCTGCCCGCCGCCTGGAAGCTGGTGGGCCGCCGCGGCTGACGCCGGAGCCCTCCCGTAGCGGCCGGAGCCCGGCCCGCCTGACGAGGCGGGCCGGGCTCCGGCGTACGTACGGGGCTTCTGCGGGGGTCAGCCCTGGACGGCGGCCCGCTTGCGGCGGAGGTCCAGGACCACACCGACGGCCACGACCAGGCCGGCGACGAGGGTGGACAGGGTGACCACCTCGCGGTTCGCGTCGTCCACGAACATGTAGCCGATCACGAACATGATCAGTGCGGCGGTGGCCCAGGTCAGCCACGGGAAGAGCCACATCTTCACGGTCAGCTTCTCCGGGGCCTCGCGGACCAGGATCCCGCGCATCCTCAGCTGGGTGAAGCAGATCACCAGCCACACGAAGAGCGCGATGGCGCCGGAGGAGTTCAGGAGGAAGTTGAAGACCGTGTCCTTGAACGCGTAGTTGAAGTAGACGGCGACGAAGCCGAAGACCGTGGAGCCCAGGATCGCGGCGACCGGCACGCCCTTGGCGTTGACCTTGGCGAACGCCTTGGGGGCGTCGCCGCGCTCACCGAGGGAGAAGGCCATGCGGGAGGCGGTGTAGAGGCCCGAGTTCAGGCAGGACAGCACGGCGGTCAGGACGATGACCTCCATGATCGTGCCGGCGTTCGCGATGCCGATCGAGTCGAGGGCGGCGACGTACGAGCCCTTCTCGGTGATCGACTTGTCGTTCCACGGGAGCAGCGTCAGCACGACGAAGATCGAGCCGAGGTAGAAGACGCCGATACGCCAGATCACGGAGTTGGTGGCCTGCGTGACGGCCTTGCGGGGGTTCTCCGACTCGCCGGCGGCGAGGGTGACGATCTCGCTGCCCATGAAGGAGAAGACGACCATCAGTACACCGGTGAGGACGGCGCCGTAGCCGTTGGGGAAGAATCCGCCGGCGTCGGTCAGGTGCGCGAAGCCCGCGCCGGGGTTGTCGGAGCCGGGCAGGACGCCGAAGACGGCCAGCATGCCGATGATCACGAAGGCGCCGATGGCGACGACCTTGATGCCCGCGAACCAGAACTCGAACTCACCGTAGGAGGCGACCGAGCCGAGGTTGGTGACGGTCAGCACCGCCATCACGATCAGGGCCCAGGCCCACTGCGGGACGGCCGGGATCCAGTTCTCCAGGATGGCGGCACCGGCGGTGGCCTCGACCGCGAGGACGACGACCCAGAAGAACCAGTACAGCCAGCCGATGGAGAATCCGGCCCAGCGGCCGAGCGCGCGATCGGCGTAGGCCGAGAAGGAGCCCGAGTTCGGGCTGGCGGCCGCCATCTCGCCGAGCATCCGCATCACGAAGACCACCATGGCGCCGACGAGGGCGTAGGAGATCAGGATGGCGGGACCGGCCTTGGCGATGCCGCCACCGGAGCCGACGAAGAGACCGGCGCCGATGACGCCGCCAATGGCGATCATGGACAGGTGGCGGTTCTTGAGACCGGCCTTCAGACCGTCGGAAGGCAGGCCATCACCGGGGTTACCGGTGGGGTTGCCTTCCTTCTGGAGGGTCGTCGTGGAGCTCATGGACGGATCCTTAGGTTCTCGGGTTGCGAGCCCCGGCATTCAAACCTGAGATGAACGCAGGACGGAAGACCTCAATCCGGATCGTTGCGTTGGGGTGAACGTCCAGGACCGGCGTCCTGCCATGTCCCATCTGCGTTCTTTGGGTTTACTTGAGCTTTAGAAGTGACTTACGCGACACCCGCTGCGGGCTGTCGGGGCTCCTCGTGCCACACTCGACACATGCGCGTGTACCTCGGATCCGACCATGCCGGCTTTGAGCTCAAGAACCACCTCGTGGACTGGCTCAAGAACAACGGCCACGAGCCCGTCGACTGTGGCCCCCACATCTACGACGCGGTGGACGACTACCCGCCGTTCTGCCTCCGCGCCGCGGAGAAGACCGCCGCGGACGAGGGCAGCCTCGGCATCGTGATCGGCGGCTCCGGCAACGGGGAGCAGATCGCCGCGAACAAGGTCAAGGGCGTCCGCGCCATCCTGGCCTGGAGCGTCCAGACCGCCCAGCTCGGCCGTGAGCACAACAACGCCAACGTCATCTCCGTCGGCGGCCGGATGCACACGCAGGACGAGGCCGTCAGCTTCATCGAGGCCTTCCTGGCGACCCCGTACTCCGACGAGGAGCGCCACACCCGCCGCATCGACATGCTCTCCGCCTACGAGCAGACCGGCGAGCTCCCCCCGATCCCGGCCCACCACCCGCAGGGCTGATCCCGCTTCCGGCCGTGCCGCCCCCGCCCGGGGGCGGCACGGCCGTTCCCATTCCTCCGAGGAGTCCGCCGTGCCCGAGGGGCATACGATCCACCGCCTCGCCCAGGACCACACCGAGCGGTTCGCCGCACGCCCGGTCCGCGTGAGCAGCCCCCAGGGCCGCTTCGCCGAGAGCGCGGCCCTGCTCGACGGGCGTGCGATGGAGAGCGCGGAGGCGCACGGCAAGCACCTCTTCCTCGAACTGGGCGACGCCTGGATCCACATCCACCTCGGGCTCTTCGGCAAGCTCGGCTTCGGCCCCGCCCCCGCGCCGCCCGCCACCGACACGGTCCGGCTGCGCCTGCGGAACGAGGAGCACTACGCCGACCTGCGCGGACCCACGGCCTGCGCGCTGATCGGCGAGGGCGAGAAGAAGGCGATACACGAACGGCTCGGACCGGACCCGCTGCGCGCGGCCGACGACCCCGACCGCGCCTGGGCCCGCATCTCCCGCTCCCGCACCACCGTCGCCGCGCTGCTCATGGACCAGAAGGTCGTCGCGGGCGTCGGCAACGTCTACCGCGCCGAGGTCCTCTTCCGGCACGGCATCGACCCGTACCGCCTGGGCAAGGACCTCACCCGCGCCGAATGGGACGCCATGTGGGAGGACCTGGCCGCCCTGATGCGCCAGGGCGTGCGCGACAACCGCATCGACACCGTCCGCGACGAGCACCTCCCCGAGGCGATGGGCCGTCCGCCGCGGGTGGACGACCACGGCGGCGAGGTGTACGTCTACCGGAGGGCGAACATGCCCTGCCACATCTGCGGGGGCGAGATCCGCACCGCCGGCCTCGCCGCCCGCAACCTCTTCTGGTGCCCCACCTGCCAGCAGAACTAGGACTCCACCGACGTACAGCCGTTCGGGCGGCCGTACCGGACATCCCGCCCATCGCCCGGCAATGGCTGCAATACGCGCATCCCCAGAGCCATGCGGCCATCCCCGCCGGGGCAATCCGTGACGCCCCAGGTGTTTTCGGGCAGCCCTCGGCCCCCGGTGCGGGGGTACCCCTGCGCATTCACAGCCGGGATGGATAAGGTCCCGAAGCAATGGCCGGACCACGTGTGGAGACCCTTCTGGCCCGGATGCGCATGCGCTCGCACCGGGGCCGCACCGCCCTGCGCAAATCCGCAGTCGACTACTTCCGCGGAGACGCCTCCGACTGGCTCGCCTTCATCGGGCTGCTGCTCACCGTCCCCGCCATAGCCTTCGGCACGCTGATGATGCCCGTCTGGTTCTCGCCGGCGGCGCTCGTCCTGCCGATCGTCGCCGGCGGCCTCCTGCTGCGCCCCGCCAGCCTCCTCGCCCTGTACGCCGCCTCCGCGGCCGCACTGATCGTCGAGGCACTCGTGCTCGGGCCTTATACCCAGGGTCCGGCGCGCGTCACCCCCGGCACCGTGCTCGTCGTCGCCGCCTGCGGATTCTTCGGACTCGTCATCGCGCAGTTCCGCAGCCGCGTCGGCGTGCCCTGGCGGCGCGGCGGCACCATGCTCTTCGACCTGCGCGAACGCATCCGCGTACAGAGCAAGCTGCCCGCCCTGCCGCGCGGCTGGCACCGCGAGATGGCCCTGCGCCCCGCCGGCGGCCAGTCCTTCTCCGGCGACTTCGTCGTCGCGGCCCGCACCAACGGCGGCCGGACCCTGGAAATCGTCCTGACCGACGTCTCCGGCAAGGGCATGGAGGCCGGCTCCCGGGCCCTGCTGCTGTCCGGCGCCTTCGGCGGGCTGCTCGGCGCCCTGCCGCCGCACGGCTTCCTGCCCGCCGCCAACGGCTACCTGCTGCGCCAGGACTGGGACGAGGGCTTCGCCACCTCCATCCACCTCGTCCTGGACCTGGACACCGGCGACTACGAACTCCTCTCGGCCGGCCATCTCCCCGCCCTCCAGCTCTGCGCCGGCACCGGCCGCTGGCAGGAGAAGTCCGGCGAGGGCCCGCTCCTCGGCGTCTACGACGGCGCCGAGTTCACCCCCGCCCGCGGCAACCTCCGCCGCGGCGACGTCCTGATGCTCTTCACCGACGGCCTCGTCGAGACCGCCGACCGCGAGATCAGCGAGGGCATCGACCGCCTCACCGGCGAAGCCGACCGCTACGTCTCCGCCGGCTGGGAGGGCGCGGCCTGGCACCTGATCGAGAAGGTCGCCAAGGACGTCAACGACGACCGCGCCCTGCTCCTCATCCGCCGCTCCCCCTGACCGGGGTGCGGCCATGACCGGGGAGGGGCCGAGACCGGGGAGGGGCCGTCGCCGGGAAGGGGCCGTTGCCGGGAAGGGGCTCTTCCCGGCCCGCGCACTCCGGGCCGCTCCGTGCCAGGACGGCGACGGTGTCCGCCGAGCCCACGGCGCCGCGGCCGGAGCGGTTCCCGACCGGTACGGGTGGTCCGGGCGGGCCGACCGGGCCACTCGCCCCCGATTGGCACGCCCGCGCCGGCGCGTGCGAGCCCTACCGTGCCCCCATGGACCGCACGCTCGCCGCAGACCTCGCCCGGCTCCCCGACCTGCTCGACGCCACCCGCCGCGCCGCCGCCGAAGCGCTCGCCACCCTGGACGAGCGCGCCGTCGTACCGTCCGCCCCGAAGCCCCGGGACCCCGAACCGCTCCCCGAGCAGGGAAGCGGCACACAGAGCGCCCTCACCGCGTTCCGCGAACGCTGGGAGCCGCGGCTGTCGGCCTCCGCCGGCCCCCGCTACCTCGGCTTCGTCACCGGCGGGGCCACCCCCGCGGCGCTCGCCGGAGACTGGCTCACCGCCGCCCACGACCAGAACTCCAACTCCTCGATGGACGGCGCCGGCCAGGACCTCGAACGCGAGACCGTGGGCTGGCTGCGCGAGCTCTTCGGCCTCTCCGACGCCCACACCGGCACCTTCGTCAGCGGCGCCACCATGTCCAACACCACGGGCCTCGCCATCGCCCGCGAATGGCTCGGCGAGCGTCTCGGCGTGTCCCCGGCCGAGGACGGCGCCGCGGCCCTCGGTCCGGTCCGCGTCCTCTCCGGCGCCCCGCACTCCTCCATCGCCAAGGCCCTCTCCTTCCTCGGCCTCGGCCGCAGCTCCCTCGTACGCGTCCCCACCCTGCCCGGCCGCGAGGCCGTCGACCCCGCGGCCCTCGACCGGGCGCTGTCCGACACCCCCGGCCCGGCGGTGGTCGTCGCCAACGCGGGCACCGTCAACACCGTCGACTTCGACGATCTCCCCGCCGTCGCCGCCCTGCGCCGGCGACACGACTTCTGGCTGCACACCGACGCCGCCTTCGGCGCCTTCGCCGCGCTCTCCCCGGACCACGCCCACCTCGCCGCCGGCCTCGACGCCTCCGACTCCGTCTGCGTAGACCTGCACAAGTGGCTCAACGTCCCCTACGACAGCGCCGTCCAGTTCACCCGCCGACGCGACCTGCAGGCCCGCGTCTTCCAGAACGCCGCCGCCTACCTCGGCCCCCTCGGCGAACACCCCGACCTCGTCCACCTCACCCCGGAGAACTCCCACCGGCTGCGCGCCCTCGCCGCCTGGTTCACGCTGCGCGCCTACGGCCGCCAGGGCCACCGCGAGATCGTCGAGCGCAACATCGCCGGCGCCAGGGCCCTCGGCGCCGCACTGGAGGAGGCCCCCGCCTTCTCCCTCCTCGCCCCGGTCCGCCTCAACGTCGTCTGCTTCACCCTCGCCGACGACCCCGATCCGGCCCGGCTGACGGCCCTGCGCGAGGCGGTGTCCGCCGAGGTGTTCGTCACCCCGACCGTCCACGAGGGAACCGCAGGGCTGCGCGCCGCGTTCTCCAACTGGCGTACGACGCAGGCAGATGTCCGCAGGGCCGCCCGGGCCCTGCGCACGGCAGCGAGGGAGATCGCATGACGAGCAGCCCCCTGACCCTCCTGGAGGTCGAGGCCCTGGCGCGCGGTGCGCACGAGGGCCAGACCGACAAGTCCGGCAGGCCGTACGCCGAGCACCTCGCGGCCGTCGCCGAAGGCGTGCGCGTGCGCGGCGGCACCCCCGAACAGCAGGCGGCGGCCTGGCTGCACGACGCGATCGAGGACGAGGCGCTCAGCCTCACCTGGCTGGATTCCGCCGCTCTCCCGCAGTCCGTCAAGGACATGGTCCTCGCCGTCACCAAGCGCCCCGGCGAGCCGGTCGAGAGTTACGCGGCCCGCATCCTGGCCACCCCGGGCGCCCTCCTCGTCAAGGAGGCCGACCTCGCGCACAACGCCGACCCCGCACGCCTCTCCGTCCTGGACGGACCGACCCGCGACCGACTGTCCGCGAAGTACGCCTATGTCCGTTCCCTCCTGGGTCTTACCGCCCCCTGAGCCCCCTCGCCCAAGGGGGTTGGCGAAAACGGAACAGTGGCCTTTCGTCACGGGGCGTATGACTCCGGCCCGTTGGTGGGAGGATGGTCCATGTGGGGGCATTCTTGGCCGTGCGCCCCCGGCCGACCAGGGGACGACCGAAGGTGTGATCAGAAGTGGCCATTTCGCTGTCAGTGGTGGTTCTGTTGGGGGTCATCCTGGTGGTGCTGATCCGCGGCAACCACATCAAGACGGGCCCCGCGATCGTCGCGGCCCTCTTCGGCTTCTTCCTCGCGTCCAGCTCGATCGCGGACGACGTGAACCGTTTCCTCAACTCCCTCGCGACGATGATCGCGAACATCAAGCTCTGAGGCCCGGCGCCATGGCGTCATTGACCTCCCGGCAGCACCCGCTCGGCCCCGACACGCCGAGCAGGGCTGCGGACACGGGCTCGCCCAGTCGTCCCACCGGCGGGCGTCGGCGGGTACCGGTCGGCCGCAGGGCCCACCGCCCCCGGTACGGGCGAGCGCGGCGTTGATCGTCAGCACCCCCGGAGCCGTGGGAGCCCCCTCGCCCTCACCACGAGCGCGCACCTTCGGTCCGTACGAAGAGGCAGGTCCCTCGGTGGGTCAGACGTCGCTTTGGGAGCGCTCCAAGCTCTGCACGAGCCCATTGTGGACGGCAAGCGCTTCAACCCGGCAGCGCGCGGTGAAGAACATCTCCTGGGCCTCGCCGAGGCTGCATCCGGCGACCTGCCTGGTCACCAGGACCGCGTCGACGCCGTCACAGCCGATCTCCTTCAGGAACTCCTGGAGGGCCGACCCGTCGCGCTTCTCCGCCCACACGGGCCCGGCGGCTCTCCGGCCGAGGGAACGTGACCGGGAACGACGAAGGGCCAGGTGGAGGAAACGTCCTCTGACCTGGCCCTTCGTTCTTCAGAGCGGGCGACGGGAATCGAACCCGCGTAGCTAGTTTGGAAGACTAGGGCTCTACCATTGAGCTACGCCCGCAGTGCGTGCGCCGCAGGTCCGGGGACCCTGGCACGGACAGCATCCTAGCGGGTCGTTCCGGCGGATCGCACACCACATTCCGTGCCCGCGCCGAGGCCTGTCCGAAATGGCTCTGGAAACACCGCGCATCAGAGGGTCTCCGGGCATGTACCCTACGTGTCGCACCGACGGGGTGTGGCGCAGCTTGGTAGCGCGTCCGCTTTGGGAGCGGAAGGTCGTCGGTTCGAATCCGGCCACCCCGACCACCGCAAGATCGCGTTGTGGGCTGATTGCCGCTTGCGGCTACTATGCAAGCTGCGTGCCCGTGTGTCTGATGTACCGGGCCGAAGTCCGCTGAACCGCTGAATCGCAGCGAGACGGCAGATCCCCCAGCAGTCAGCCACAAGGAGACCGAACCGTGAAGAGCGCCGTTGAGACCCTGAACCCGACGCGGGTTCGGCTCACTGTTGAGGTGCCCTTCGAGGAGCTCAAGGACAGCCTCGACGCGGCGTACAAGAAGATCAACCAGCAGGTCACGGTGAAGGGCTTCCGCAAGGGCAAGATCCCGGCCCGGGTCATCGACCAGCGCTTCGGCCGCGGTGCGGTGCTGGAGGAGGCCGTCAACGACGCCCTCCCGAAGTTCTACACCGAGGCCGTCAACGAGGCCGACCTGAACCCGCTGGGCCAGCCCGAGGTCGACATCACCGAGCTGAAGGACGGCGAGCTGCTGGCCTTCACCGCCGAGGTCGACGTGCGTCCCGAGATCGAGATCCCGGACTACTCCGGCATCGAGGTCGAGGTCGACGCCATCGAGGTCTCCGACGAGGACGTCGAGAAGTCCGTCGAGCAGCTGCGCGGCCGTTTCGCGTCCACCAAGGACGTCGAGCGCGCCGCCGCCGAGGGTGACGTCGTCACCATCGACCTCGAGGCCAAGGTCGACGGCGAGGTGCTGCCCGACGGCGTCGCCTCCGACGTCTCCTACACCATCGGCTCGGGCGAGCTGCTCGAGGGCATCGACGAGGCCGTCACGGGCCTCGAGGCCGGCGGCGAGGCCACCTTCACCTCGCAGCTGAAGGGCGGCTCCGCCGAGGGCAAGGACGCCGAGGTCTCCGTCAAGGTCACCAAGGTCTCCGCCAAGGAGCTCCCGGAGCTGGACGACGAGTTCGCCCAGATGGCCAGCGAGTTCGACACCCTTGAGGACCTCAAGGCGGACAGCCGCAAGCGCCTCGAGAACATGAAGCAGTACGACCAGGCCACGCAGGCCCAGGAGCGCGTCCTGGAGAAGCTGCTGGAGCTCGTCGAGGTGCCGATCCCCGAGAAGCTGCTCGAGGACGAGGTCAACACCCGCAAGCACAACCTGGAGCACCACCAGCTCGGCCAGATGGGCCTCGACCTGGCGAAGTACCTGGAGTTCCAGGGCAAGACCGTCGAGGAGTTCGACGCCGAGACCAAGGACCAGGCGATCAAGGGCATCAAGACCCAGTTCGTCCTGGACGCCCTGGTCAACAAGGAGAAGCTGGGCGTCAACCAGGAGGAGCTCACCGAGCACCTCATGCGCCGTGCCCAGTCCTCCGGCATGTCCCCCGACCAGTTCGCCCAGGCCGTCGTCGAGGGTGGCCAGGTCCCGATGCTGGTCGGCGAGGTCGCCCGCGGCAAGGCCCTCGCGGTCGTCGTCGAGGCCGCCAAGGTCGTCGACACCAACGGTGACGTCGTGGACCTGTCCGACGACGAGGACGAGGTCGAGACGGCCGCCGAGACCGTCGAGGCCGCCGTTGACGGCGACGACGAGGTCAAGGCCGACGAGGCCAAGTAACACCCCGGGCGAAGCCCGCTGAGCAGTGGCCGGAAGGGCCCGGACGCACTCGCGTCCGGGCCCTTCTGCACAGCCGCAGCAAGGCCGCGGCAAGGCCTCCGCAGGGCTTCCGGAGCTTGCGCTCCGAGCGAACAGTTCGGGAAGCGGGATGGCGTTGTCCGACCTGCGCGTTAGGGTCCATGAATACGAGGGCACGTGAGTACCCGGGCGCCGGCGGACTCGTCCGCTCCGGCTGGACCGTGCCCCAGAACGAGACGCTGAGACGGCACATGGCCGTCGGAGACGAGCAGGTGGATACGTGACGAATCTGAAGCCTTACGCCGCGGGTGAGCCGTCCATCGGTGGCGGCCTCGGCGACCATGTCTACAACCGGCTGCTCGGCGAGCGCATCATCTTCCTCGGCCAGCAGGTCGACGACGACATCGCCAACAAGATCACCGCGCAGCTCCTCCTCCTGGCCGCCGAGCCGGAGAAGGACATCTACCTCTACATCAACAGCCCCGGTGGCTCCGTGACGGCCGGTATGGCCGTCTACGACACCATGCAGTACATCCCGAACGACGTCGTCACCATCGGTATGGGCATGGCGGCCTCGATGGGCCAGTTCCTGCTCACCGGTGGCGCCAAGGGCAAGCGCTTCGCCCTGCCGAACACCGACATCCTGATGCACCAGGGCTCCGCCGGCATCGGCGGCACTGCGTCGGACATCAAGATCCAGGCCCAGTACCTGCTGCGCACCAAGCAGCGGATGGCCGAGATCACCGCGTTCCACTCGGGCCAGACCGTCGAGGCGATCATCCGCGACGGTGACCGCGACCGCTGGTTCACCTCCGAGGAGGCCAAGGAGTACGGCCTCATCGACGAGATCATCTCGGCAGCGTCCAACGTTCCGGGCGGCGGCGGCACCGGGGCCTGATCCCGGGACCCGCCGTCAGTACCCAGCAGCCGACAGCCCGCAGAACGCCACCAGGATGGTGAACACCCAGATGCAGAACAACTTCTCCGCCAGCGCCAACGGCCTCTACACCGGCCCGCAGGTGGACAACCGCTACGTCATCCCGCGCTTCGTCGAGCGCACCTCGCAGGGCGTGCGCGAGTACGACCCGTACGCGAAGCTCTTCGAGGAGCGCGTGATCTTCCTCGGTGTGCAGATCGACGACGCGTCCGCCAACGACGTCATGGCGCAGCTGCTGTGCCTGGAGTCGATGGACCCGGACCGCGACATCTCCATCTACATCAACAGCCCCGGCGGCTCCTTCACCGCGCTGACGGCGATCTACGACACGATGCAGTTCGTGAAGCCGGACATCCAGACGGTCTGCATGGGCCAGGCGGCCTCCGCCGCCGCGGTCCTGCTCGCCGCGGGTACCCCCGGCAAGCGCATGGCCCTGCCGAACGCCCGCGTGCTGATCCACCAGCCCTCCGGCGGCACCGGCCGTGAGCAGCTCTCCGACCTGGAGATCGCGGCCAACGAGATCCTGCGCATGCGCGACCAGCTGGAGACCATGCTGGCCAAGCACTCGACGACGCCGATCGAGAAGATCCGCGACGACATCGAGCGCGACAAGATCCTGACGGCCGAGGACGCCCTGGCGTACGGCCTGATCGACCAGATCATCTCCACCCGCAAGAGCAACAAGCTCTGACCCTTGCCGCCAGTTGGCGCGGGCACACCACCGGATTCGGGGATGTGAACCACGTCAAGGGGGCCCCGCACGGGGCCCCCGGCAAGGTACCGTCGGATATGAGGCACCAGGAGCGCTGAACCAGGCGTCTCCCAGGCGAAGGGGAAGCACCTCGTGGCACGCATCGGTGACGGCGGCGATCTGCTCAAGTGCTCGTTCTGCGGAAAGAGCCAGAAGCAGGTGAAGAAGCTCATCGCAGGACCCGGTGTGTACATCTGCGACGAGTGCATCGACCTCTGCAACGAGATCATCGAAGAGGAGCTCGCGGAGACCTCCGAGGTCCGGTGGGAGGAACTCCCCAAGCCCCGTGAGATCTACGAGTTCCTGGAGAGCTACGTCGTCGGCCAGGAACCGGCGAAGAAGGCGCTCTCGGTAGCGGTCTACAACCACTACAAGCGGGTCCAGGCCGGCGAGAACGGCGGCGCGCAGGGCCGCGAGGACGCGATCGAGCTCGCGAAGTCCAACATCCTGCTGCTGGGCCCCACGGGCTCCGGCAAGACGCTGCTGGCGCAGACCCTGGCCCGCATGCTGAACGTCCCGTTCGCCATCGCCGACGCGACGGCGCTGACGGAGGCCGGCTACGTCGGCGAGGACGTCGAGAACATCCTGCTCAAGCTGATCCAGGCCGCCGACTACGACGTCAAGAAGGCCGAGACCGGGATCATCTACATCGACGAGATCGACAAGGTCGCCCGCAAGAGCGAGAACCCGTCGATCACGCGCGACGTGAGCGGCGAAGGCGTGCAGCAGGCCCTGCTGAAGATCCTGGAGGGCACGACGGCGTCGGTGCCCCCGCAGGGCGGCCGCAAGCACCCGCACCAGGAGTTCATCCAGATCGACACGACGAACGTGCTCTTCATCGTGGGCGGCGCCTTCGCCGGCCTGGAGAAGATCATCGAGTCGCGCGCGGGTGCCAAGGGCATCGGTTTCGGGGCGACGATCCGCTCCAAGCGCGAGATCGAGGCCAGCGACCAGTTCCAGGAGGTCATGCCGGAGGACCTGGTGAAGTTCGGGATGATCCCCGAGTTCATCGGCCGTCTGCCCGTCATCACCTCGGTCCACAACCTGGACCGCGAGGCCCTGCTCCAGATCCTCATCGAGCCGCGCAACGCGCTGGTGAAGCAGTACCAGCGGCTGTTCGAACTCGACGGTGTCGAGCTGGACTTCGAGCGCGAGGCGCTGGAGGCCATCGCGGACCAGGCGATCCTCCGCCAGACGGGCGCGCGCGGCCTGCGCGCCATCATGGAGGAGGTCCTGATGTCGGTGATGTACGAGGTCCCGTCCCGCAAGGACGTGGCCCGCGTGGTCATCACGGCGGACGTGGTCCGCTCCAACGTCAACCCGACGCTGGTCCCGCGCATCGTCCCGAAGGACCAGGGCCCGCACGAGAAGTCGGCCTAGCCGCACGGCAGTACGCAGAAGGGGCGCCCCGAACGGGGCGCCCCTTCTGCGTAAGGCGGCTGAGCGTCAGGCCTGGAGGCAAATGCCGAAGCGGTGGTTCCAGTTGCTGATGCCGGCCCTCTCCAGGTGCTTCATGCAGCCGTCGTTGGGGCTCTTCCACGGCTTGGAGAAGGTGGCTTCGATGGCCGGGAAGCCGCAGGCGCCGGCGACCTTGGGGCCGGCGATGTAGCCCAGGGCCTTGGCCGTGTTCATGCAGTCGCGTCCCGCCGCAGAAGCGGGCGCGGCGGCGGCCACCGGGACGGCGACGGCGGCCGCCGTCAGGAGCAGGGATGCGACGAAACGCTTGGTCTTCACGCTTGCCATGGTTTTCTCCAGGGATGAGCAGGAGAGTCCGGTCAGGCGTGATTGGATCACAAGATCATTTAAGAGGCCAACTCGCTTTTCGCCGGCGGTCATTCGCATGCGCCGCCCGGCGGTGACGCCGTCGGGTCAGGCCTTGGTGCGGCTGGTGTTGTAGAGCTTCGCCGCCAGTGCCGCCACCTCGTCGAGGGTGCCGCTGCTGCCGCCGAGTACGAGGGCGGCGGGATCGGCGGCGTTGATGCCGACCAGGGTCGAGTGGTCTCCCCAGGCGCACGAGGGGATTTCCATGTCCTTGGGCGTCTTGCCCGTAGTGGGCTTGGTGCTGATCATCTTGATGTTGGCGCACTTCATCACGGCGCCCTTGAACCCGTCCGGAGTGAATTCCTTCGGGGTGCCGACCAGTTCGTACTTGAAGCCGAGCTTCTCGGTCTCCTTGTTGTTCTGGCCGATGCCGGCGTAGTAGCCGTCGACCGCCTTCTCCGGGTCGGCAATGTCGCCCCACAGGCCGTTGGCCGCGAGCTGCTTGCCCTTGCCGTCCGTGCCGATCTGGTACTTGGCGGTCGCGTTGTGCGCGTTCTGCACGCCGAGCGCCTCGGCTTTGGTCTTCCCCTCGCCGGTGACCGGGGTGTCCGTCGAGGGAGCGCCGGTGGTGTCCGGCGCCTTCTGGTAGCTGTCGAGCGAGGCGGGGTAGGCGAGCTTGTAGCCCTTGGTGTCGGAGCCCACCGAACCCGCGCCGCCGCCCAGGAGGTACCAGCCACCGCCCGCGATGACCGCCACCGCCACGACCGCCGCGATGATCACGCCGGCCTTGGACTTCTTCGGGGGCTGGCCGCCGTACGGGGCCTGCTGCGGCTGGCCGTAGGGCGGGGCCGGCGGCTGCTGGGGGTAGCCCTGAGGGGGGACGCCCGGCTGCTGCGGGTAGCCGTAGCCCGGCTGCGGGGGCGCGGGCTGGCCGTACGGGCCCGGCTGCGCGGGCTGGCCGTACGGGCCGGGCGGCGGCGGGGGCTGCTGCCCGTACGGTCCCGGCTGCTGAGGCTGCTGTCCGTAAGGCCCCGGCTGGTTGTAGCTCATCCCGCGTCCCCCTCTGAGGTTGCTTATGTGTTCCTCACATCCTGTCTGAAGCCGAAGCCCGGCAGGGCGCCGGGCCCCTCCCTAACCGGTTTCATGACTGGACTGTTACGGCCCTAAACTGAGCCCCGTGACCGAGAACACGCAGACACCCAGCAGCCCCCACTCCGAACTGCCGACCGCCTACACGCCGGCCGATGTAGAGGGGAAGCTCTACGAGCGCTGGGTAGAGCGTGGGTACTTCACGGCCGATCCCGCGAGCGAGAAGCCGCCGTACACCATCGTCATCCCGCCGCCGAACGTCACCGGCTCCCTGCACCTGGGGCACGCCTTCCAGCACACGCTCATGGACGCCCTGACCCGCCGCAAGCGGATGCAGGGCTACGAGTCGCTGTGGCTTCCCGGCATGGACCACGCCGGCATCGCCACCCAGAACAAGGTCGAGCAGCAGCTCGCCGAGGAGGGCAAGTCCCGCCACGACCTGGGCCGCGAGGCGTTCGTCGAGCGCGTCTGGCAGTGGAAGGAGGAGTACGGCGGCAAGATCCTCGGCCAGATGCGCCGCCTCGGTGACGGCGTCGACTGGTCCCGCGAGCGCTTCACCATGGACGAGGGCCTGTCCAAGGCCGTCCAGACCATCTTCAAGAAGCTCTACGACGACGGCCTGATCTACCGCGCCGAGCGCATCATCAACTGGTGCCCCCGCTGTCTGACGGCCATCTCCGACATCGAGGTGGAGTACCAGGAGGACGCGGGCGAGCTCGTCTCCATCCGGTACGGGGAGGGCGAGGACACCCTCGTCGTCGCCACCACCCGCGCCGAGACGATGCTCGGTGACACCGCCGTCGCCGTCCACCCGGACGACGAGCGCTACAAGCACCTCGTCGGCAAGCAGATCAAGCTGCCGCTGACCGACCGGACCATCCCGGTCGTCGCGGACACGCACGTCGACCCCGAGTTCGGCACCGGCTGCGTCAAGGTGACCCCGGCGCACGACCCGAACGACTTCGCCATCGGGCAGCGCCACAACCTGCCCAACATGACGATCATGGATGAGCGCGGTGTCATCACCGTCCACGGCCCGTTCCTCGGCCTGGACCGCTACGAGGCCCGTTCCGCGGTCGTCGGCGCGCTGCGGGAGCAGGGCCGGATCGTCGCGGAGAAGCGCCCGTACCTGCACTCCGTCGGGCACTGCTCGCGCTGCAGCACCACCGTCGAGCCGCGCCTGTCCCTCCAGTGGTGGGTCAAGGTCGAGACCCTCGCCAAGAACGCCGGTGACGCGGTCCGCGACGGCCGCGTCGCGATCCACCCGGTGGAGATGGAGAAGCGCTACTTCGACTGGGTCGACAACCTCAACGACTGGTGCATCTCGCGCCAGCTCTGGTGGGGCCACCGCATCCCGATCTGGTACGGCCCGGCCGGCGAGGTCCTCTGCGTCGGACCCGACGACGAGGCGCCGACGGGCGAGGGCTGGACCCAGGACACCGACGTCCTGGACACCTGGTTCTCCTCCGGACTGTGGCCGTTCTCCACGCTCGGCTGGCCGGAGAAGACCCCGGACCTGGAGAAGTTCTACTCCACCGACGTCCTGCTCACCGGCCACGACATCATCTTCTTCTGGGTCGCCCGGATGATGATGTTCGGCCTGTACGCCATGGACGGCCAGGCGCCGTTCAAGACGATCGCGCTGACCGGCCTGGTCCGCGACGAGCGCGGCAAGAAGATGTCGAAGTCCGCGGGCAACGTCGTCGACCCGCTCGACTGGATGGACAAGTACGGCTCGGACGCCGTCCGGTTCACCCTGGCCAAGGGAGCCAACCCCGGCACCGACGTCCCGATCGGCGAGGACTGGGTCCAGGCGTCCAGCAAGTTCGCCAACAAGATCTGGAACGCCACGCGCTTCGCGCTGATGAACGGCGCCACGATCGAGGGCGAGCTGCCGCCGGCCGAGCAGCTGTCGGCCACCGACCGCTGGATCCTCTCCCGGCTGAACAAGACGATCGCGCAGGTCGACGCGTACTACGAGGACTTCCAGTTCTCGAAGCTCAGCGAGGCGCTCTACCACTTCGCGTGGGACGAGGTCTTCGACTGGTACGTCGAGCTGTCGAAGACGACCTTCTTCGCGGGCGGCGAGCAGGCCAAGGTCTCCGCGCGGGTCCTCGGCGAGGTCCTCGACGTCATGCTGCGCCTGCTGCACCCGGTGGTCCCGTTCGTCACCGAGACCCTGTGGACCACCCTCACCGGGCGCGAGTCGCTGGTCGTCGCCGACTGGCCCAAGGACAGCGCTTTCCGCGACGACGCCGCCGAGGCCGAGATCGGCAGCATCCAGACGCTCACCAAGGAGGTCCGCCGCTTCCGCAAGGAGCAGGGCCTCGACGACAAGCAGAAGGTCCCGGCCCGCCTGGACCTGACCGGCACGGTGCTGGCCGCCCACGAGGCCGCCATCCGCCAGGTGCTGCGGCTGCAGCCCGAGGGCGAGTCCTTCAGCGCCACCGCGACCCTCCCGGTCGCCGGCGCCACGGTCGCGCTCGACCTGTCGGGCACCATCGACGTGGACGCCGAGCGCAAGCGCCTCACCAAGGACCTCGGTGCCGCCGAGAAGGAGAAGCAGCAGGCCGAGGCGAAGCTCGGGAACGAGGCCTTCCTGGCCAAGGCCCCCGACAACGTCGTGGACAAGATCAAGGGCCGGCTGGCCAAGGCCGAGGCGGACATCGCCCGGATCCAGGCCCAGCTGGAGACGCTGCCCGCGGCGTAGCCCCTCGTACGACGGCGAAGGC
>NZ_SSBM01000071.1:0-19052 GCF_004795115.1 Streptomyces sp. A0592 | reverse complement strand
TCGCGCATACCGCGCAACTGGCCGGACGGCCGGGCAACGCCCCGGCGCTGGCCGAGGCCGGCCGGTACTTCGGGCGGCTCGCACACCTGCTGGACGCGGTGGAGGACCAGGGCGCCGACGCCGAGGCCTCGGACGGAGCCGCGGCGGCCGAGGCGGCGGCGGGGGCCGAAGCCGAGGCGGGGCCATGGGCCTTGGCAGGAGCCGGGGCGGGCTCCGATGCCGACGCCGCGGACGGGGCCTGGGCCGAACCGGCGGCCGGGGCCGGGGCGGGCGCCCCGGCAGCACCCGAGCCCGCGGCCGGAGCCGCAGTGGGCGCCGGAGCCTGGGCCGAGGCCGCGGAATCGGCACCGGCGGCGGCCGGGGCCTGGCGGCGCTTGCGCAGCAGGAAGGCTGCGGCGGCGGCCAGGAGCAGGACGGCCGCGGCCAGGCCGACGTAGAGCCCGGTGTTCGAGGACTTCCCGGACTCCGCGGCGGGGGCGGGTTCGTCGGCCGACGGCGCGGGGGCGGGAGCCGCCGACGGCGAGGCCGTGGAGCCCAGGTCGGGCAGGGCCGGCAGCTTAGCGGTGGCGTCGAGGGCGACGGCCAGCGAGACGGGGTCCATCTCGGTGCCGGCCTTGTACATGGAGTTGAAGGCCTGGGAGCCGCCCTCGGTGAGGGTGGCCGGGGCCTCGGTCAGGGTGACGAGCGCACCCTCGGTCTTCAGGGCCTTGGCGTCGAACTCGACCAGCGGAACGGCGTTCTTCGTCGTGCCCGCCGTGGTGACGTCCGCGGACAGCACGCCCTTGCCGTTCTCCACCTTCACGCCCATTTTGCCGAGCGTCAGGTCCAGGTGGGCCCCGGTGAACTTGACGGTGCCGGCGAAGGCCGCGTCAAGCGTGCCCTTCTGGCCGTCGTACGCGCCCTTGCCCTGCGGGAAGCGGAACAGCGCGCCACCGTCCTGGGCACCCTCGGCGAGGGTCCACTTGCCCTGGCCGATCGAACCGGTGACGTACTCGCGGAAGGTGCGGCGCACCCCCCAGTCGACGGCGGCGTCCGCGAAGGCGCCGGGCGTCTGCGTCGCCTCCGCCGGGGTGCTCGGCTGCGCGGACGGCGACTGCGAGGCCTCCGCCGCCGGAGCCGTCTTCACGTCGGCCGAGAGCGACAGCGGGTCGAGCCGCGCACCGGCCGGGTAGTAGCCGGCGAACGCCTGGGCGCCCTGGGAGGTGAGGGTGACCGGGATGTTCGTGAGGGTCAGCGGGGTGCCGCCGCCCTTCATGTCGATCCCGCCGACGCCGAGCGTCGCGAAGGGCACCTGGCTCTGGTTGCTGACCGTGCCGGTGTCCTTGGCCTTGCTGGAGACGTCCACGTACAGCGTCCCGCTACCGCCGCTGATCTTGACGGTGGGGCGGCTGACGGTCATGTCCAGCTCGTATACGCCGTCCGGCTTCTGGTGGCCCTGGAAGGTCACTCCGCCGGAGTACGAGGCTTCGAACGCGCCCGTCCCGGGGTCGTAGGAGCCGGTCGCCGAGTGGAAGCGGAACAGACTTCCGCCCACCGTGGCGGCTCCGCTCTTCAGCTTGAAACCGCCTTTTGCCACCGGACCGGTGACATAACTCTGGAAAGACGATTTGATGCCCCAGTCGAGCCGACCCCCCTGCACGGTGCCCGCGTGAGCGGCGGTCGCCGGGAGCAGGGCCCCCAACAGGCCCGCCAGCAGGGCGATGGTGAGCGTACGGACGGGTCTCGCGGGCATGAATGCCCCCTCCAGGGTCTAGCAAGCAAGGTTAGGCTAACCTAAGCTAAACGCTGGCCGGATGGAAACCCCCCGGTCCCCAGAACCTCAGTCGGACGATCAGGACGGTGCCTTCGTGCCTACGCCCGCCGCGTCACACCGCTTTCCCCGTCTCGCAGTTGCCGTGGCAGCACTGGCACTCGCACTGACGGGCTGCGGAGGTACGGCCACCCCTCCGGGCTCATCCGCCCCCGCCGCCGCTGCCGCTCCGGACCGGGTGGAGCCACTCGCCGCGACGCCGCAGCCCGCCCTGCCGGTGACCGTGCCCTCGGCCGACGGCACCCAGGTGACCGTCGCCTCGGCCGACCGGGTGATCCCTCTGACCGGCAGCCTCAACGAGATCGTCCATACGCTGGGTCTCGGCGGACAGGTCGTCGCCAAGGACATCACGGCCACCTTCGAACAGGCCGCCGCCCTGCCGGTGGTGACGCGTGGCCACGACGTCTCCGCCGAGAGCGTGCTCTCGCTGCGCCCCACGCTGGTGCTGGCGGAGACCACCACCGGTCCCGCCGAGGCGATCCAGCAGATCCGCGACGCCGGCATCCCGGTCCTCGTGGTCGCTCCCGCCAAGGGGCTGGACGACGTGCCGAAGCGGATCGACACCGTCGCCACCGCGCTCGGCGTCAAGGACGCCGGAGCGCAGCTGAACCAGCGCACCGCCGACCGAATCGCAGCCGTCCGCAAGAACGTTCCTGCGGCCGGGGGCAAGCAGCCCCGGGTGGCCTTCCTCTACCTGCGGGGCACCGCCTCCGTCTACCTGCTGGGCGGTTCGGACTCCGGCGCCGCCTCGCTGCTGGAGGCGGCCGGCGCGGTCGACACCGGCAAGGAGTCCGGTCTCGGCAAGGACTTCACCCCGATCACCAGCGAGGCCCTGGCGGCCGCCGCCCCCGACGCGATCCTGGTCATGTCCAAGGGCCTCGAATCGGTCGGCGGCATCGACGGCCTGGTGAAGATCCCGGGCGTCGCCCAGACCCCGGCCGGCATGGACCGGCGCGTGGTCACGGTCGACGACGGGGTCCTCCTCAACTACGGCCCCCGCACGGACCAGGTCCTGTCCTCCCTGATCAGCCAGCTCTACGGCAAGGGGGCCTGAGGTGACCCTTTCCTACGACCCCGCCGAAGCCGCCCCGCCCGCCGCCGGAGCCCCCGCCACGCACCCCGCCGACGCCACCAGGCCCGCCGACCCCACCAGGCCCGCCGACCCCGCAGTACCCGCCAAGCCCGCCGCAGGCGAACGGCGCGGCCGAAAGGCCCTGCTCCTCACCATCGCCCTGGTCGCGACCCTGCTCCTCCTCGCCCTGGTCTCCGCCGGCACGGGCGCCTACCGCATCCCCACCGCGGACGTACTCGCCTCCGCCCAGCACCGCCTGGGCCTCGGCGGCGCACCGCTGGACCGGGTCGGCGAGAGCGTGCTGTGGAACGTACGCCTCCCCCGCGTCGTGCTCGCGCTGCTCGTCGGCGCCAGCCTCGGCTGCGCGGGCGCGCTCATGCAGGGCGTCTTCGGCAACCCGCTCGCCGAGCCCGGCGTCATCGGCATCTCGGCGGGCGCCGCCGTCGGCGCGGTCGCCGCCATCGGCCTCGGCCTCAGCTTCTTCGGCAACTGGACCATCACCGTCTGCGCGTTCGTCGCGGGCCTGATCACCGTCAGCTCGGTCTACCTCCTCTCCCGCAACGGCGGGAAGACGGAGGTCGTCACGCTGATCCTCACCGGCATCGCGGTCAACGCCTTCGCCGGCGCCCTCATCGGACTGTTCGTGTTCTTCGCGGACAGCGGCCAGGTCAACCAGATCACCTTCTGGCAGCTGGGCTCCCTGGCCCAGGCCACCTGGCCCAAGGTGCTCGCGGTCCTCCCCTGCGCCCTCGCCGGCCTGCTTGTCGCCCCCTTCTACGCCCGCCGGCTCGACCTGCTCTCGCTCGGCGAGCGGCCCGCCCGCCACCTCGGCATCGACGTCGAACGGCTGCGCCTGGCCCTCATCCTGGTCGTCGCCCTGCTCACCGCGGCCGCCGTGGCCGTCGCCGGCGTCATCACCTTCATCGGCCTGCTCGTCCCGCACCTGCTGCGCATGGCCAACGGCCCCGGCCACCGCTTCCTGGTCCCGGGCAGCGCCCTGGCCGGGGCCGTGGTCCTGGTCGCGGGCGACCTCGCCGCCCGGACCCTCGCCCAGCCCGCCGAGCTGCCGCTCGGCGTCCTGACCGCCCTGATCGGCAGCCCGTTCTTCTTCTGGCTGCTGCGTCGCACCCGCCGCAAGCAAGGAGGCTGGGCGTGACCCGCGCCGCCACCGACACCAACACCGCCACCGCCACCGCCGGGCCCGGCCCCCTGGCCCGCCTGTTCGCCCGCGGCCGCCGCACCGTCCCCGCCCGGCCGGCCCCCGGCGCGGCCCTCGCCGAGGCCGTGGACCTGCACGTCCGGCTCGGGCAGCGCGAGGTGCTCGCCGGCATCGACCTGTCCGCCCGGGCCGGCGAGGTGCTGGCGCTGGTCGGCCCCAACGGCGCGGGCAAGTCCACCCTTCTCGGCGCCCTCGCCGCGGACCTGCCGGCCGCCTCCGGCGAAGTCCGCATCGACGGCCGCCCGGTGGGCGACTGGAGCGCCCCGGACCTCGCGCTGCGCCGCTCGGTCCTGCCCCAGTCCGCCGCGCTGTCCTTCCCCTTCCCCGTCGAGGACGTCGTACGGATGGGCCGCGCGCCGTGGGCCGGCACCCCCTTCGCCGAGGCGGACGAGGAGGCCGTCGCCACCGCGATGGCCGCGGCCGAGGTCACCGAATTCGCCGCGCGCCCCTTCTCCGCGCTCTCCGGCGGCGAGCGGGCCCGCGTGGCGCTGGCCCGCGTACTGGCCCAGCGGGCCCCGCTGCTGCTGCTCGACGAGCCCACCGCCGCCCTCGACCTGCGCCACCAGGAACTCGTGCTGCGCCTCTGCCGGGAGCGGGCCGGGGCCGGTGACGCGGTCGTCGTCGTCCTGCACGACCTGGGGCTGGCCGCCGCCTACGCGGACCGGGCCGCCGTCCTGCACGACGGGCGGATCGCCGCGGACGGTCCGCCGGCCGAGGTGTTCGAGGACGCCCTCCTCAGCCGCGTGTACCGGCAGCCCGTCGAGGTGCTCCCGCACCCCCGCACGGGTGCCCCGCTGGTGATCCCCGTACGGGCCGCGAAACGAGCCGCGGAAGGGTCCCCGGAACGCGTCGGCACACCGGACGGTATGCCCTCTTGACCCCTGCTTGACCGGGCCTTGGGCTTGTCGTGGAGGGTCCGTGACGGCCCCGTGTCCCAGCCCGGAACGTGAGACCTGAATCACTGCACGAGGGGGTATGGGTGAAGTAAGGCTCGGTTAAGTTAGGTCCGCCTCACCGGCCTCTCCCCCTTGGGACGGCCCTCGTCCGACGCCCAGGAGCCCCCTATGCGCCCCGCCCGCCTCACCGTCGCCGCCGCCACCGCGGTGGCCGCCCTGACCGTCGCCACCGGCTGCTCCCAGAAGAGCGACGCGGGCGACGAGGCGATCCGCGTGGCGGCCTCCGACAGCGCCTGCGACGTGTCGAAGACGGAGTTCCCGGCCGGCAAGGTGCAGATCGACGTCGAGAACAAGGGCTCCAAGGTCACCGAGGTCTACGTCCTCTTCCCGGACGCCCGCATCGTCACCGAGCGCGAGAACATCGGCCCGGGCACCAAGGCGTCCATCACCGCCGAGATCAAGGCGGGCGACTACGAGATCGTCTGCAAGCCCGGCATGAAGGGCGACGGCATCGCCCAGAAGGTCAAGGCGACCGGGGCGAAGGGCGCCGCCGAGGAGAAGCGCAGCCCGGAGGCGGACGCCGCCGTCGCCGCGTACCGCGCGTACGTGGTCGCGCAGGCCGAGGAGACCCTCCCCAAGGCGCAGGCCTTCGCGGACGCGGTCAAGTCCGGCGACGTCGAGGCCGCCAAGAAGGCGTACGCGCCCTCCCGCATCGGCTGGGAGCGCACCGAACCGGTCGCCGAGTCCTTCGGCGACATCGACCCGAAGGTCGACGTCCGCGAGGACGGCCTGGAGGCCGGCCAGGACCCGGCGAAGGACTGGACGGGCTGGCACCGCCTGGAGAAGTCCCTGTGGGCCGACAACAAGATCGACGACAACGACAAGAAGCTCGCCGACACCCTGATCGCGGACCTGACCGACTGGCAGAAGAAGGTCGGCCAGGCGGAGATCACCCCCACCTCGATCGCCAACGGCGCCAAGGAGCTCCTCGACGAGGTCGCCACCGGCAAGGTCACGGGTGAGGAGGAGCGCTATTCCCACACCGACCTGGTCGACTTCAAGGCCAACGTCGAGGGCGCGCAGAAGGCGTACGAGCTGCTCAAGCCGATCGCCGAGAAGAACGACCCGGAGCTGTCCAAGCAGCTCGACGCCCAGTTCGCGGCCCTGAACACCCTCCTGGACAAGTACCGCGCCGACAAGACCTCCTACGAGTTCACCTCGTACGACAAGGTCGGCGAGGCGGAGCGCAAGGAGCTCTCGGACGGCGTGAACGCGCTCGCCGAGCCGCTGTCCAAGCTCGCCGCCGCGGTCGCGAAGTAACGAACGGGCGGAACGAAAGCAGACGGGAGCAGACGATGACCGAGTCGCAACCGGCGGCGGAGCAGCCGCAGCAGGACGGCGACACCTCTCCGGCGGCCTCCCCGGCGGCCGCCGGGGCCGCACCCTCCCGTCGTGCGGTGCTCGGCTGGGGCGGGGCCGGGCTCGCGCTCGGCGCCGCCGCGGCCGGCGGTGCGGCCGTGGCCTTCGGCGGCGGCTCGGACATGGTCTCGGCCGCGGGCGGGGCCGTGCCCTTCCACGGGGAGCACCAGGCCGGGATCGCGAGCGCCGTGCAGGACCGTCTGCACTTCGCGGCCTTCGACGTGAAGACGAAGGACCGCGGGCAGCTGGTCGAGCTCCTGAAGGAGTGGACCGCGGCGGCCCGTCTGATGACGGCGGGCCTGCCGGTCGGCGACGTGTACGAGGGCCTGCCGGAGGCCCCGCCGACCGACACCGGCGAGGCCCTCGGCCTGAAGGCCTCCCGGCTGACCCTGACCGTCGGTTTCGGTCCGGGCCTGTTCGCCAAGGACCGGTTCGGGCTGGAGGGCAGGCGCCCCGGGGCGCTGGTGGACCTGGAGCTGTTCCCCGGCGACAACCTGGACCCGGCCCGCTCCGGCGGCGACCTGTGCGTGCAGGCGTGCGCCGACGACCCGCAGGTCGCCGTGCACGCCATCCGCCAGCTGGCCCGGATCGGCTTCGGCCGGGTCGCGGTGCGCTGGTCGCAGCTCGGCTTCGGCAAGACCTCGTCGACGACTCCGGACGAGCAGACCCCGCGCAACATGATGGGCTTCAAGGACGGCACCCGGAACATCTCGGGCACCGACAAGGCGGCCCTGGACCAGCACGTGTGGGTCGGCGCGGGCGACGGCAGCGACTGGCTGACGGGCGGCTCGTACCTGGTGGCGCGCCGGATCCGGATGAACATCGAGACCTGGGACCGGACATCGCTCCAGGAGCAGGAGGACATCTTCGGCCGCGACAAGGGCGAGGGTGCCCCCGTGGGCAAGTCCAGGGAGCGCGACGAGCCCTTCCTGAAGGCGATGAAGCCGGAGGCGCACGTCCGTCTCGCGCACCCGGACACCAACAACGGTGCGACGATCCTGCGGCGCGGCTACTCCTTCACCGACGGCACGGACGGCCTGGGCCGCCTCGACGCGGGCCTGTTCTTCCTCGCCTACCAGCGCGACGTCCGCACGGGCTTCGTCCCGATCCAGCGCAACCTGGCGAAGTCCGACGTCCTCAACGAATACATCCAGCACGTGGGTTCGGCCGTCTTCGCCGTCCCGCCGGGCGTCCGCGACAAGGACGACTGGTGGGGCCGGACGCTGTTCGCGTAAGTATCCGCCGGAGAGGAAGAACCACCGTGTTCGGCAACTATCTGATCGGCCTGCGCGAGGGGCTGGAGGCCAGTCTGGTCGTCTGCATCCTCGTCGCGTACCTGGTGAAGACGGACCGCCGGGACGCCCTGCGTCCGGTGTGGCTCGGCATCGGGATCGCCTGCGCGCTCTCGCTCGCCTTCGGCGCGATGCTCGAATTCGGCTCCCAGGAGCTGACCTTCGAGGCGCAGGAGCTGCTGGGCGGCAGCCTGTCGATCATCTCGGTGGGGCTGGTGACGTGGATGGTCTTCTGGATGAAGCGCACCGCGCGGCACCTGAGGGCCGAGCTGCACGGCAAGCTCGACACGGCGCTCGCCATGGGCACCGGCGCGCTCGTCGCGACCGCTTTCCTGGCGGTCGGCCGGGAGGGCCTGGAGACCGCGCTGTTCGTGTGGGCGTCGGTACGGGCCAGCGGCGAGGGCTCCTCGGCGCCACTGATCGGTGTGCTGCTGGGCATCGCGACGGCGATCGTGCTCGGGTACCTCTTCTACCGGGGCGCCGTGCGGATCAACCTGGCGAAGTTCTTCCGGTGGACCGGCGCGATGCTGGTGGTCGTGGCCGCGGGCGTGCTCGCGTACGGCGTCCACGACCTCCAGGAGGCCCGCTTCCTGGGCGGTCTGAACGACAGGGCCTTCGACGTCAGCACGGCCGTCCCGCCGGACAGCTGGTACGGGACCCTGCTCAAGGGCGTCTTCAACTTCCAGCCGGACCCGACCGTCCTCCAGCTGACGGTGTGGGTGCTGTACCTGGTCCCCGTACTGGTGCTGTTCTTCGCCGAGCGCGGGCGCGGCGGCCCGGCGGGCACCCCGGCACGGGCCTCCGGCCCCTCGGACACCCGGCCCGCCGGCTGACGGTTCACCAGAGCCGGTCGACGCTCCCGGAGTGGAGCGGGACGCGCACGGCGGTGAAGGCCGCGCGGTCCGCGGCCGGGGCGTCGGTGAAGAAGGCCGCCATTACCACCTTGTCGAAGCCCGGGGCGTCGGTGGCCAGCGGGTCCTCGGGGGTGCCGCCCACGAGGACCGTGCCGGGCAGCGGTGCGAAGCCGGCCGCCTCGTAGAACGGCGCGAGGGGCCGGTCGCAGCTGAACAGCGCCAGGTCCACGGCCGGGTCCGCGGCGAGTTCCGCGCGGGCGGCCGCCACCAGCCGCCCGCCGATCCCCTGTCCGCGCAGCGCGCTCCGGGTCACGACGGAGCTCAGCCCGGCCGCCCGGTACGTGCGGCCGCCGAGCCGGATCCCCTTGTGGAGCAGCGACAGGGCGGCCGCGACCGTCCCGGCGTCGTCGACGAGCAGGAGGGTGCGCGGCGCCAGCGCCGGGTCGTGCCCGGGGGTGGAGCCGGGCCAGGCCTCTGCCTGCAGGTCGGCGACCTGGCGCGCCGCGGCGGCGGGTACGTCGGCCTCGGCGAAGCCGTGCAGCCTCACGGGATGCGGACCGCCGTACCGCCCACGCGGACGCGGGGGTCGCCCGCGCGGAGCCCGACGGTGAGGACGCCCGGGCGGCCCATGTCCGTGCCCTGATGGATGGTCAGTTCGGCCTCCTCCGGGACCAGGCCGAGCTCCCGGGCGTACGCGCCGAAGGCGGCCGCCGCGGCCCCCGTCGCCGGGTCCTCGACGACGCCGCCGACCGGGAACGGGTCGCGTGCGTGGAACTCCGCCGGGCCCGCGCGGTGCACCAGCTGGACCGTGGTGAGGTCCAAGCGCCGCATCAGCGCCTCCAGGCGGGCGAAGTCGTAGGCGAGGTCCGCGAGCCGGGCCCGGGTGGCGGCGCCGAGCACCAGGTGGCGGGCGCCGGCGTAGGCGATCCTCGGCGGGAACGCCGGGTCGAGGTCGGACTGCGGCCAGTCCAGTGCGGCGAGCGCCTCGGCGAGGTCGTCGGCGCCGACGTCCTCGGTGTGCGGCTCGACGCTGGTCAGCGTCGCCCGCAGGCGGCCGTCCTCGGCGGCGACGGACACGGGCACGGTGCCCGCCGGGGTGGCGAGGAGGAGTTCGCCGGGCCCGATCCGCTCCGCCAGTGCGACGGCCGTGGCGATGGTGGCGTGGCCGCAGAAGGGGACCTCCGCCTTCGGGCTGAAGTAGCGCGCGGTGAAGGAGCGGCCCTCCGGCCCGCCGAGCCCGTCGGGCGGGCCGGTGAGGAAGGCCGTCTCGCTGTAGCCCAGCCCGGCGGCGATCTCCAGCATCGCGGCGTCGTCCAGCCCGGAGGCGTCGAGCACGACCCCGGCGGGGTTGCCGCCGTCCGGGTCGCCGGAGAAGGCCGTGTAGCGCAGTACCTCGGTATCGGTCATGCGGTCATGATCGGCGCCGCCCCGCGCACTGGCAACGGAGATCGGGAGGAGAACGGCTCAGCCGCGGCCGATGTACGGCATGGCGGTGGCCATCACCGTCGCGAACTGCACGTTCGCCTCCAGCGGGAGCTCGGCCATGTGCAGGACCGTACGGGCCACGTCGGCGGCGTCCATGACCGGCTCGACGGCCAGCTGTCCGTTGGCCTGGAGGATGCCGGTCTGCATCCGCTCGGTCATCTCGGTCGCCGCGTTGCCGATGTCGATCTGGCCGCAGGCGATCCGGTACGGCCGCCCGTCCAGTGACAGGGACTTCGTCAGGCCGGTCATGGCGTGCTTCGTCGCGGTGTAGGCGATGGAGTTGGGTCGGGGCACGTGGGCGGAGATGGAGCCGTTGTTGACGATGCGGCCGCCCTGCGGATCCTGCGCCTTCATCTGCCGGAAGGCGGCCTGTGCGCAGAGGAAGGCGCCGGTCAGGTTGACGTCGACGACCGAGCGCCAGGCCTCGTAGGTGATGTCCTCCAGCGGGACCCCGCCGGGCCCGAAGGTGCCCGCGTTGTTGAAGAGCAGGTCGAGGCGCCCGTAGCGGGCGCGCACTGACTCGAACAGCCGATTCACGTGGTCAGGGTCGCTGACGTCGGCCGGCACGCACAGGACGTCGGCGCCGGTCCCGGCCGCGGCGGCGGTCTCCTCCAGCGGTTCGGCCCGGCGGCCGGCCAGGGCCACGGCCCATCCCCCCGCGGCCAGGGCCAGGGCCACGGAGCGGCCGATCCCGGAGCCGGCGCCGGTCACCACGGCGATCTTCTTCGTAGGTTCGTCCATGGGGCCGCAGGCTACGTCACAGCACGCCCCGGTCCCGGGACGTTCCGATTGCTGAGAACATGGGTCGGTCAGGGGTGCACAAAAGCAGATGAGAAGACTGGAGTTCCGCATGTCGGAGAGAGGCCCCGCGACGGCACCCTCGCACGACTCGTCGCCCGAATCGCCCTCCGCCCCCGGCACCACCGCGTCCCTGACGCGCGCCCGCCGCACGAGCCTGCTCGTCACCTTCATACTCGGCGGGCTCACCGCCCTCCCACCGCTGTCCATGGACATGTACCTGCCGGCGCTGCCGCAGGTCACCGACGCCCTGGACAGCCCCGCCGCGACGATCCAGCTGACCCTCACCGCCTGCCTCGCCGGCATGGCCCTCGGCCAGCTCGTCATCGGCCCGATGAGCGACAAGTGGGGCCGCCGCCGGCCGCTGCTCGTCGGCATGGTCGTCTACGTCCTGGCCACCGCGATCTGCGCCCTCGCCCCGACCGCCGAGCTGCTGATCGGCTTCCGGCTGCTCCAGGGGCTGGCCGGGGCCGCCGGCGTCGTCATCGCGCGCGCCGTCGTGCGCGACCTGTACGACGGCGACGAGATGGCCCGCTTCTTCTCCACCCTGATGCTCATATCCGGGGCCGCACCGATCGTCGCGCCGCTCATAGGCGGCCAGGTGCTGCGCTTCGCCGACTGGCGGGGCGTCTTCGTCGTCCTGACCGGCGTCGGCGCGGTCCTCACCCTGATGGTCTGGCGCGGTCTCGGCGAGACCCTGCCGCCCGAGCGGCGGCACACCGGCGGCGTCGGCTCCGCGCTGCGGACCATGCGCGGGCTGCTCGGCGACCGGGTCTTCACCGGCTACACCCTGACCGGCGGCTTCGCCTTCGCCGTCCTCTTCTCCTACATCTCCGCCTCCCCCTTCGTGGTGCAGGAGATCTACGGGGCCTCGCCCCAGACCTTCTCCCTGCTCTTCGGCCTGAACTCCTTCGGCCTGATCCTCGTCGGCCAGATCAACGGCAAGCTGCTGGTGGGCCGGGTGCGCCTGGACAAGGTGCTGGCCGTCGGCCTCGCGGTCGTCCTGGTCTCCGCGGTGTCCCTGCTGCTGATGGCGACGGGCGCCTTCGGCGAGGTCGGGCTGACCCCCATCGCCGCCGCGCTGTTCGTCCTCATGTCGGCGATGGGCATCGTGCTGCCGAACACCAACGCGCAGGCGCTGATGCGGACCCCGCACGCGGCCGGATCGGCCTCCGCGCTGCTCGGCACCTCGTCCTTCCTGGTCGGCGCGATCGCGTCACCGCTGGTGGGCATCGCGGGCGAGGACACGGCGGTCCCGATGGCCCTGGTGCAGCTGGTGTGCGCGGTGCTCTCGGTGAGCTGCTTCCTGGCCCTGTGCCGGCCCTGGCAGAAGCGGGACGCGCAGACGGCGCCCGCCCCGGCGGAGGACTGAGCCGGGGGCCGGAGCCGGGGCCTCGCTGACGGCCCCGGCCCCGGCCCGCCGTAAACTCGGCAGGTGAACGCCTCCGCCCCCACCACCGCCGAGACCCTCCGCAGCACGCTCGGCGGGCTGCTCGACGGTCTCCCGCCCAAGCAGGCCTCGGCCGCCGTCGAGCGGCTCATCGCCAACTACCGCGGGCGGACCCCCACCGACGCACCCGTACTGCGCGACCGCTCGGACGTCGCGGCGTACGCGGCCTACCGCATGCCCGCCACCTTCGAGGCCGTGCGGTCCGCCCTGGACGCACTGGCCGAGGCGGCACCCGACTGGGCGCCCGCCTCGCACGTGGACGTGGGCGGCGGTACGGGGGCGGCAACCTGGGCGGTGGACGCCACCTGGGACGGCCCGCGGCAGACCACCGTGCTGGACTGGGCCGAGCCGGCGCTGACCCTCGGCCGGGAACTGGCGGCCGCCTCCGGCTCGCAGGTGCTGCGCGGCGCCGAGTGGCGGCGGGCCGTCATCGGCGCCGGGCTGGCCATCCCCGACGCCGACCTGGTGACGGTGTCGTACGTGCTCGGCGAGCTGACCGGGCAGGCCCGTACGGCCGTCGTCGCCGAGGCGGCGCGGGCCGGCCGGGCGGTGGTGCTGATCGAGCCGGGCACGCCGGAGGGCTACCTGCGCATCCGCGAGGCCCGCGACCAGCTGATCGCGGCGGGGCTGCAGGTCGCCGCCCCGTGCCCGCACGACGGGGCCTGCCCCATCGAGGTCGGCAAGGACTGGTGCCACTTCTCGGCACGGGTCAGCCGCTCCTCCCTGCACCGGCAGGTCAAGGGCGGCTCGCTCCCGTACGAGGACGAGAAGTTCAGCTACGTCGCCGCGACCCGCTTCCCCGTCGGACCGGCCGCCTCCCGGATCACGCGCAAGCCGCAGATCCGCAAGGGCCTCGTCCTGCTGGAGCTGTGCGGCCCCGAGGAGGGCGACGGCGCGGGCCTGACCAAGGTCAACGTGACCAAGCGCCACGGCGACCTCTACAAGGCCGCGCGGGACGCCGACTGGGGCCGGGCCTGGCCGCCGCCCTCCGAGGGCTAGACGGACTGGGCGGTGCCGGGCCCTACGGGCGCAGCTCCTGGGTGCAGCACTTCACGCTGCCGCCGCCCTTGAGCAGTTCCCCGAGGTCCATCGGGACCGGTTCGAACCCCCGGTCGCGCAGCGGGCCGAACAGCCCGGTCGCCGCCTGCGGGAGCAGCACGTGCCGGCCGTCGGACACCGCGTTCAGGCCCAGGGCGGCCGCGTCCCGGCCGTCGGCGATCAGCGCGTCGGGGAAGAGCCGCCTGAGCACGCCCCGGCTGCCGGGCGAGAAGGCCTCGGGGTAGTACATGACCTCGTCGCCGTCGAGGACGCTGAGTGCGGTGTCCAGGTGGTAGTAGCGCGGGTCCACCAGGTCGAGGCCGATCACGGGCCGGCCGAAGAACTCCTGGGCCTCGTCGTGCGAGAGCGGGCTGGAGCGGAAGCCGCGCCCCGCGAGGATGAAGCTCGCCGTGACGGCGAAGTCGCCCTCGCCCTCGTTGACGTGGGAGGGCTCGTGGACGTCCTGGTAGCCGTGGTCGCGGAACCATGCGAGGTGCCGTTCGGCCTCGGCGGCACGTTCGGGGTGGGCGAAGCGGGCCCCGAGGACCCGGCCGTCGACCACCAGGGCCCCGTTCGCCGCGAACACCATGTCGGGCAGCTCGGGATCCGGTGCCAGGGTCTCGACGGTGTGTCCCAGGGACGCGTACCGGTCCCTGAGGTCTTCCCACTGGGTCTGGGCGAGGGGCAGGTCCACCGGTTTCGTGGGATCCATCCACGGGTTGATGGAGTACGTGACCTTGAAGTGTGCGGGTGGGCACATCAGATAGCGCCGGGGTGTGGCGTCTCTGCGCAAAGAAGGCTCCTCACGACTTTCACGACTCGGGACGAGTGCTGGAAAGAATCGTCTCTCCTGGACCGGGACGACGCAGTGGACCGATGGGGTGGTTTACCGAACCGTTGAGAGGCGAGGAGAAAAGGAGACGAGACGTCTCGCTTTGATAGTTTCGAGGTATGACCAAGACCCCTGACGCCGCACGCCGCAGCGACCGCTCCCGGCGCGCCATCCTCGACGCCGCGCTCGCCCTGGTCGGGGAGGTCGGCTACAACAAGCTGACCATCGAGGCCATCGCCGCCCGCGCCGGCGTCGGCAAGCAGACCATCTACCGCTGGTGGCCCTCGAAGGCCGCCGTCCTCCTGGAGGCCTCCCTCGCCCTCGCCGGGGACGCGGAGGCCGGCGCCGAGTGGGCCGGCTTCCCCGACACCGGGGACCTCGCCGCCGACCTGAAGTACGTACTGCGGGCGACGGTGGACGAGTTCAACGACGAGAAGTACGAGGCCCCCGCCCGCGCCCTGACCGCGGCCGGCGCCACCGACCCCGAGCTCGGCGCCCGGTTCACCGAGCAGCTGCTGGAGCCGCAGCTCGCCCTGTACGAGGCCCGGTTGCGCACGGCCCGCGAGGTCGGCCAGCTCGCACCCGACACGGACCTGCGGCTGACGGTCGAGATGCTGCTCGGGCCGCTGACGTACCGCTGGCTGCTGCGCACCGCGCCGCTCACGCACGCGTACACCGACGCGCTGGTGGACGGAGTGCTCGGCGGGGTGGCAAACGTCACCGCCCGCTAGCCGCCCGACATCCTGCGTTCACCCGGGAATGTTTGCCCTGATTCTGTGGGTATGTTGGGGTTGCTGGTCACCCGTCCCCGGCCCCCCGGTCTCACAGAGCGGTCACCCGGGGCGCAGGATGGTGGGACCATGTGAAGGTCTGCCGGGGCAACGGTGAGGTGAGGGGATAGATGGGGTCTGAGTCCGGCCGCGTCAAACGCGGCGAGCAGAGCAGGATTTCCCAGTGGCTGCGCCGGCGGCAGAAACCCACCGCCGAGGACCCCGCAGGCGAGCGCGAGGCGCTCCTCCTGGCCGTCGCGGCCGCCGGTCTCCCCCTCGCCCCCGCCGCCCATCCCGCCGGCTATCGATGTTCGTGCGACCGCATCGGCTGTCCGACTCCGGCACGACATCCCGTCTCCTTCGCCTGGCAGACCCAGTCGACCACCGACCGCGCACAGATCGAGCGGTGGGCGCGCAACCAGCCCCAGGCCAACTTCATCACCGCGACCGGCATGGTCCACGACGTACTCGACGTCCCGTTGGAAGCCGGCGCCGCCGCCCTCGCGCGGCTCCTGGAGGCCGGCATCAAGGTCGGCCCCGTCGCCGAATCGGGCGGCACGGGCGACCAGGCCCGGATGCTCTTCTTCACCGCCACCCGCGGCACCCCCGAGGACGAGGACGAGTGGTGGCCGTGCGCGCTGGACTGCCACCCCGAGACCATGGACGAACACCCGGGCCTGCGCTGGCACTGCCGCGGCAGCTACGTCCTGGTCCCGCCGGCGGCCCTCCCCGGTGACCTGGCGGTCACCTGGATCCGCGGCATGGAGCACTCCCTCCCGGACCCGCTCACCCTCCTGGAAACCCTGACGGACGCCTGCGCCGCGTACGCCGACACCTCCGACCGCACCCCGGCCACGGTCGCCTGGCCGCTCGGCCGTTGAGGCCCGGATCCACCACTGACGCGCGGCGCCGGGGGCGGCGCCCCCGGCCACCGGCGGCGCGTCAGTGGTGGATCTGCGTCACGACCACGTCGAGGGACCAGGACCGGCCCGCCTTCGCGGGGGCTTCCGCCTCGACGACGTAGCCCAGGTCCCGCAGGGCCGTCACCAGTTCGGCGGGAGTGCCGGGCACGGCGCCGGCCACCAGCAGGTCCCGGACCAGTCGGCCCTTCGTCGCCTTGTTGAAGTGGCTCACCACGGACCGCTTCTCCACGCCGTCGACCATCTGCGAGTGCAGCACCCGCACGGTCGCGGTCCGGCCGGCGACCTCGCCCTTGGGCTTCCACGCGGTCGCGTACGCCGCCGAACGAAGGTCCAGCACGAGCCCGTCCCCGGCGGCCGCGGGCAGCACCTCGGCCATCGGGGCGCGCCAGTGGGCACCGAGCGCGCCCAGCCCCGGCAGCTTCACGCCCATCGAGCAGCGGTACGAGGGGATGCGGTCGGTGACGCGCACCGCACCCCACAGCCCCGAGAAGACGAGCAGCGCGTCCTCGGCGGTCGCCCGCGCCGCCGCGGGCAGATCGGCCAGGCCCAGCGCGTCGTAGAGCACGCCGGTGTAGATCTCCCCCGCCGGGCGGGCCGCCGCCGAGCGCAGCTCCGCGTTCTTCGCGACCTCGCCCCGCAGGCCCTCGCTCAGGCCCAGCACCTCACGGGCCTTCAGCTCGTCGCCCGTGCACAGGTCGAGCAGTTCCTCCAGCACCGCCGCCCGGGCCTGCGCCAGGCCGGGCAGCGACAGCTCCTGCGGCTCCAGCGGTGCGCCGGAGCCGCCGGCGGCCTTTCCCTCGGAGGGCGGCAGCAGCACGAGCACGGTGGTTCTCCTTCAATACGACACGTCGCAGGGGATGCGGCCCCCCGGCCAGGGTAGACGCCCGCCCGCCCCGCCCGGCCCCCTCCGCCTACGCCGGCCGGCGCAGGGCCGCTACCAGGGTGCGGGGGTCGTCGGCGTGGAAGCGGACGGTGCGGGCCGACGCGCGGGCGCCGAGCGGGCGGAGGAAGGTGAGCGGGCGGTTCAGCTCCAGGGTCACCGTGGTCTGGCTGCCGACGATGAGGTCGAGCACCCCGTCCTCCGAGAGCGTGACCAGCCGCCCTTCGGGATAGCGGCGCTCCACCCGTACGGAGGCCACCGCGTCCGGCGGCACGGCGAGGTCGAAGAGGGCGCCGTAGCGGATCCGCAGCGTGCCGTCGGCGCCGACCACGTGCGGCCGGGTGACACAGGCTGCGTGCAGGGCGATCACCAGCAGGATCCCGTACACGTCCAGCACGAGCACCACCCGGTGGACGGCCGGCCAGGGGATGAGGAGGGCCAGCGCGACGGTCTCGACCACCGACACGAAGACCATTCCGTACATCATGGCCGTCTGCGGTCCGGTGTACGCGGCGGCGAGGTCCCCGGGGCGCACCCCGTACTTGCGGCGCAGGAGCCACCGGCCGAGGGAGGCGCCGGCGCGCAGCTCGTGCCGCAGCAGCCGCCGGACCTGGACCGGGACCACGGCGCGGGCCGCCGTCCGCAGGGCGGCCCGGGGCTCCTGGCCGGCCGCGCGGGCGGCGGCGTACAGGCGGTGCAGCACCCACGCCTCCAGCAGGAGCACCCCGAACACCACGGCCTCGGCGGCGGCCAGGGCCGGCGCGGGCGGCCGTACCCCCGCCGCCAGGCACACCACGAGCGCAAGCTCCGCCGGGAGGACCGCCGCCACCGCGATCCGGGCCGCCCGTACCGCGCGTGTCATCCCCGTCCCCTCTCGATGAAGGCCTCCATGACGCGGCGGACGACCTCCGCCTGTGCGGGGGCGTACTCGGCGAGCAGCGCCTCCTTGAACCCGGTCACGACCGCCCCGTCCCGGGGGATCGCGGCGAACACCTCGTCGGGGACCGCGGCCACCAGCTCGGCCGCCAGGCCCGGGACCCGCGGGTCGTCCGCGGGGGCCTCGGCGAGTTCGTCCAGCCGCTCGTACAGGGCGAGCACCGCGGGGTCGGCGGCCAGCGGCCCGAGCGCGGCGTAGACCTCCTCGCCGCCGGCACCCGTGGCGTCGAGGAGCGTCAGGTGCTCGCGGTCCTTCGCCGCTGCCGGCGAGGTGGTGCGCGGCGCCTTCGCCAGGAGTTCGGCGAGCGCGGGCGAGATCGGCTCGCCCTCTCCCGGTTCCGCGGCCAGGAGCACGGCGAGCCGTCGCCGCCGCTCCTTGATCCCGGCCTCCTGCCGGGCGAGGTCGGCGTCGAGTTCCTCCAGTACGTCGGCCAGGTCGCGCCCGGCGTCGTCCGCGAGGACGTCGCGCACCTCGTCGAGGCTGAGCCCGAGCTCGGTGAGCCGCCGTACGCGGGCCAGCAGGACGGCGTCCCGGACGGTGTAGGCCCGGTATCCGTTGGGGCGCCGCTCCGGTTCCGGGAGCAGCCCGACATGGTGGTAGTGCCGGATCGCCCGGGTGGTGACCCCGACGACCGCGGCGATCTCTCCGATCCGCATGCCCCCAGTAGAAACCCTGCCGTTGCGGCAAGGTCAAGCGGCGGCGGCACAGCCGGTAGCATGGTCGCCACGGCAGACGAGTCGGCCGGGCGGCCGCGTCGGGATCCTCGGATCCCGCCGAGGAACGTCCGGGCTCCACAGGGCAGGGTGGTGGGTAACGCCCACCCGGGGTGACCCGCGGGACAGTGCCACAGAAAACAGACCGCCGGGGGCTTCGGCCCTCGGTAAGGGTGAAACGGTGGTGTAAGAGACCACCAGCGCCTGGGGTGACCCAGGCGGCTAGGTAAACCCCACCCGGAGCAAGGTCAAGAGGATCCGTCCCCGGACGGGTCTGCGCGAACGCTTGAGGGCTGCCCGCCCGAGTTCGCGGGTAGACCGCACGAGGCCGGCGGCAACGCCGGTCCTAGATGGATGGCCGTCTCCCCGGCGACCGCGAGGTCACCGGGCGACAGAACCCGGCGTACAGGCCGGCTCGTCTGCCGCTTCCACTCCCGTTCGGGCAGCGGTTCTCTCTCCTGCCCAGCGCCTCGGCTCCCGCCCTTCGGCTCCCGCCGGGGTGGCCCGTTTTCCGCTGGGCGGGATGCCATGGGTGGGGCGGTGCCCCGCCGGAGTATCTCCTCGGCCCTTCGGCTCCCGCCGGGGTGGCCCGTTTTCCGCTGGGCGGGATGCCATGGGTGGAGCGGTGCCCCGCCGGAGTATCTCCTCGGCCCTTCGGCTCCCG
>NZ_SSBM01000070.1:0-19237 GCF_004795115.1 Streptomyces sp. A0592 | reverse complement strand
AACCGGCTCAAGCAGTGGCGCGGCATCGCGACCAGGTACGACAAGACCGCCCAGTCCTACCAAGCAGCCGTCACCCTCGCGTCGCTCCTGATGTGGGCGTGACACTTTGACGACAACTCCTAGTGCCAGTAGGCCCCGAGCTGGCCGTTGCAGTCCCACTGCTGGGCCCGCGCACCGTTGGACTTGGACGAGTTCTCGATCTCCAGGCACTTGCCGCTCTTGGCGTTCACGACCTTGGCGGACTGGCCGTGGACCACGTAGAACTTCCACTTCGAACCGGCCTGGCCCTTGCAGTCCCACTGCTGGGCCCGTGCGCCGTTGGCGGTGGAGGAGTTCTCGATCTCCAGGCACTTGCCGCTGTGGGCGTTGACCAGGTAGTAGGTGCCGCCGCCCGCGTCGGCCATGCCCCACTTCGAGCCGCCCTGGCCCTTGCAGTCCCACTGCTGCGCCCGCGCACCGTTGGACTTGGACGAGTTCTCGATCTCCAGGCACTTGCCGCTCTGGTTGTAGATGTAGCCGATGGCGGGCGCGGCCTGGACGGCGAGGTCCGCCGTTCCGCCCCCCTCGACGAACTGGGCCAGGAGCGGCGACGTGCCGCCGCCGCCCGTCTCGGCCTCCAGCGCCGACGCCGACGCCGGTGCGAGGAAGAGGGACAGGGCGAAGGCGGACGCGCCGACGGCAAGGGTTCGCTTGAGGTGCATGAAAGAATCTCCCCGTTTGCTGGTGTGAAATCCTGCGTCGCACATACCGTCGGCCGTGGTCCGGGCCGACAGGTCCACAGGATGTCCTCGGCGCACGTGGTCCAGCTATCCGTTTCCGGCACGGTACGTACACGTTTCCGGATAGCGCGCACCCGGCCCCGGGGGTTCAGTGGGCCGGGCGGACGCCGCGCAGCGTCTGCGAGGGGGTCTCTCCATACGCTTTGCGATAGTGCCCGGTGAAGCGCCCCAGATGCGTGAAGCCCCAGCGCAGCGCCACGTCGGTGACGGTCTGCGGGGCCCGGCCCCCGGCGTCCGCCAGGAGGTCGCGGCGCGCGAGGTCCAGCCGCACACTGCGCAGGTACGCCAGCGGAGTCGTGTCCATGTGCCTGCGGAAGCCCTCCCTCAGGCTCCGGACGCCGACGCGGGCGGCCTGCGCCATGTCGCCCACCGAGATGGGCTCGCCGGCGTGTTCGGCGCAGAAGGCCGCGGCGCGGCGTACGGCGCTCGGCAGGGCGGCGCACCCCCGGCCCGCCACGGCTTCACCGAGCATGTGGGGCTGCGCGTCCAGCAGGCCGTTCACCAGGAGCTGCTCGAAGTGCTGCATCGCCAGCGGGGAACGGGTGGCGAGGTCGGAGTCCGCGAAGGCGGCGAAGTGCTCCACCACGCTCAGCCACGCCTTGAGCGCGGCCGTCCGGTCGTCGAGGACGGACTCGAAGTCGAGGGGCCTGCTCGGCAGGTCTCCGAGCCGGACGGCGAGGGCCTGGTCGATGTCCTGCCGCGGGATGATCAGGGTCCGGTTCACGCTGTCGTGGCTCCAGCGCATCCCCAGCTTCTGTTCCGGTCCCGCGATGCTGAGCGGGGAGGAGAGCGGCTTTCCGTTCACGGTCACGGTGCCGCCGCCCGCGAGCGGGATGTGGATGTTGTAGAAGTCCAGCGGAGCTTCGGGCACGACGTCGACTTCCGAGCCGTACCCCAGCTCGTACATCGCGACCGCCCCCGCATGGGTACATCGGAATCGTCCTTCGAGCGGATGGTCGGCGAGGACCGATAAGCGATGCGGCGCGAACCTCACGCGTATGAGGTCGCTGAGCTCCTCGACGTCCCTGCCCCGGAACAGGAGTCCCCGGCGCCCCCTGTCCCCGGCTCCGGCTCCCGCTCCCGCTCCGGCCTCCGCGCCGTCTGCCCGGTCTGCTCCGTCTGCATTGATGTCGGACATGAACACAACCCCCCGGTAACTTGCAGGTGAACTGGAAGCTACCGGCGAGCGGGGGAAGCGGCCTCTCATATAAGCGCACCACGCCCCCGGACGGCCCAGTACCGGCCAGGCCGGCGGACAGCGGTCTAGCATCGCGGACGTGCGCAACGACGACAGCCCCCCGCCCCCCGAGTCCGGCTCCGCGGCCGATCCGGACCGGCACTGGTTCACCCGACGCTCCACGCTCGTGGTCGGGATCGCCGCACTCGCCCCGGCCTGCCTGGCGGGCTGGGTCCTGACCCAGGCCCTGTCCGGGGCCGGGCCGGACGCGAGCCGGTCCGGCTCGGCGCCGCATCCCGCCTCGCACTCGTCCGTCTCTCCGGGCCAGCGGGACGCGAAGCCGGGCTCCACCCCGAGCACGAGCCCGACGACGACCGCGGCGGCCCCCGTACCGGCCCCCGCCAAGGGCCCGCTGACCGGCAAGACCGTGGTCGTGGATCCCGGGCACAACACCGGCAACTTCAAGCACACCGACGAGATCGACCAGCAGGTCGACATCGGCACCAACCGCAAGGAGTGCGACACCACCGGCACGACCACCAACTCCGGCTACATGGAGGCGGAGTTCACGATGGACGTGTCGAAGCGCCTGCGGACCGCCCTGGAGGCCCAGGGCGCGAAGGTGGTCCTCACCCACGAGACGGGCGCCCGCGCCTGGGGGCCGTGCATCACGGAGCGCGCCCGCATCGGCAACGAGGCGAACGCCGACGCGGTCGTGTCCGTCCACGCCGACGGCGTCTCGGCCGGCAACCGCGGCTTCCACATCATCCTCCCGGCCAACGTCAAGAGCGGGGCCGCGGACACGGCGAAGATCGTGGGACCCTCGCGCGATCTGGGCGAACGCATCGCCGGGAACTTCGCCCGCACCACCGGCTCGGCGCCCGCCAACTACCTGGGCGGCGGAACCGGCTTGGTGGTCCGCGACGATCTGGGCGGACTGAACCTGTCAACTCGGCCCAAGGTGTTCATCGAATGCGGCAACATGCGTGACGCCAAGGACGCGGCGCAGCTGACGAGTCCGGACTGGCGGCAGAAGGCGGCCCAGGGCATCGCGGACGGCATCGTCGGCTTCCTGGGCGGGTAGTCCCTCTCGGGCCTCCCGCCGGGAGGCCCGCCGCCCCGATCCTCTCGGTTGCGGGATACATCCGTACCATGGTGCCGCCCGCCCTGCTGCAGGCACGATCTGCGCTGCGACCGCGGCACCACGAGACGACCGAGACCGAGAAGGACACCTAAGACGTGAACATCCGCTCCCTCACTCGAGGCGACGGCGTGGTGATCGGAGCAGCGGTGCTGCTGTTCATCGCCTCGTTCTTCGATTTCTACTCCACCACGGGTGGCGACCTGCCGAGCGCGTGGGACACCGACGCCTACCGCCTCGTGCTGCCCAGCGTCTTCCTGCTCGGGTTCATCGCGACCGGTCTGCTGATCGCGGGCCGCTTCCAGCCGGAGACCCGCAAGGTGCTCGGCATTCCGCTGGCGGCCTGGGGCACGGTCCTGGCCGTCTCAGCCGCCTGGTCCGCACTGTGGGCGCTGATCACCTGCCCGAGCACGCTCGACCTGGGCGCGGGCGCCGTCATCGCCTTCCTCGCGACGATGGCCCTGGCCGGCGTCGCCCTCTTCGGTGCGAAGGTCCCGGCGCTCGCCGGTGCGCTGGTGCCGGAGGCGCGTCCCGCCGCCCCGCAGCCGTACGGCGGCCAGCCGCAGCCGGGTCCCGGGTACGGCTACCCGGGCGGGCAGCAGCCCTACGGCTCCACCCCGCAGCCGGTCCCCCCGTACGGCGGCACGCCGACTCCGGCGCCCGGCCCGCACGACTCGGGTGCCGGCCACCAGGCGGCCCCGACGCCCGCTCCGGCGGCGGACTTCAGCCCGTTCTGGTTCGCGGTGCCGGTGGCCCGTCCGCTGTTCGCGGAGGACGGCTCGTCCGCGCAGATCGCCGAACTCGCGCCGGGCACCTGGTACCTGGCGGTCGAGCAGCGCGGCGCGGCCGCCCTGGTCGCGCAGACGCAGGACGGCCGTCGCGGCATCCTGAGCGACACCTCGGGCATCCAGCGCGGCTGATCCGCGTACGCCTTCGGCGTTCCACCACGTCGCCCCACCGGTTCTCCGGTGGGGCGACGTGCGTGTGCGGCCCTGCCGGTACGTGTCAGTAGCATCTATCCCGACCAGTACTCATATCCGATGAGTTGCACAACGGGTGGGGGAACACGTGATAGCAAGTCACATGCGCGGTACGGCTTTCGCCGCCGCGCTCGGCGTCGTGACGGCGCTGTGCCTGCCGGGGGCGGCCGTGGCCGCCGGACCCGGTCCGGACCGGGCGGGCAGCAGTGCTTCCGCCACGACGAACGGCCCGGTGGAGGGCACGGTCCGCCGGCTCGCGCTGGAGCCGAAGGGCGCCATGGAGGCGGCCGTCTCCACGCGGAACTCCGAGCGCTTCGGGCTCATGGGTGTGTCCTGGACGGACGCCTCCGCCGAGGTGCGGGGGAAGATCGAGGCCCGCAGCCGCAACGCCGCGACCGGGGCGTGGACGCCGTGGGTCGAGCTGGAGCCGCTCAAGGCCGGCCTCGACGGCGTCCGCCCGGGCGCGCGCGGTGCCACCGAGCCCGTATGGGTCGGTTCCGCCGACGGCGCCGAGGTGCGCGTGAGCGGCGGCCCGGCCGCGCTGCCCGCGGGCCTGGAGCTGGACCTGGTGGACCCGGGCAGGGCCGGGCGCGGCGGTGCGGCGAAGTCCGCACCGGCGTCACGCGCCCGCGCGGCGGCCGCCGCCGCGACGGCCCCCGGGCCGGAGTCGACGGCGCCGCGACCGGACGTCGTCGCGCGCGCCCAGTGGGGCGCCGACGAGTCCTTGAACAACGAGGGCCCGCTGTACCTCGCCGGTGGGAGGATCAAGGCCCTGTTCGTGCACCACACGGCGGCCTCCGCCCCGTACGAGTGCACGGATTCCGCGGCCATCGTCCGCGGTCTGCACGTCTACCACGTGAAGACCAACGGCTGGCGCGACCTCGGCTACAACTTCCTCGTCGACAAGTGCGGCACCCTCTTCGAGGGCCGTCAGGGCGGCGTGGACCGGCCGGTGATGGGCGCCCACACCTACGGCTTCAACTCGGAGTCGACGAGCGTCGCGGTCCTCGGCGACCACACGAGCGCGGGGGCCTCGCCCGAGGCGCTCGAAGGCATCGCGAGGATGGCGGCGTACAAGCTGGGCCAGTACGACGCCGACATGGACGGCACGACGACGCTGACCGCGGGTGCCACGCAGAAGAACTACGCCGGCACCAGCTTCACCGCCGGAAAGCAGTACGAGTTCAAGACCGTCTCCGGTCACCGCGACGGCTTCAACACCGAGTGCCCGGGCCACCAGCTGTACCCGCAGCTGGACACGATCCGGAAGTCGGGTCCCGCGGCCCGGCTGAAGATCGGTGCCGTGAACGAGCAGGCCATCGCACCGGGCGGCACCGCGAAGACCCTCGGGCCGCTGGCGGTCGACTTCTCCACCAGCACGGCCGCGCCGCTGGTGAGCTCGTTCGAGCTGCTGGTGGACGGTACGCCGGTCGCGACGGTCGCCGGTGACGCCACGCGCGCCGCCACCGTGCTGAGCACGGGCAGCCACCGGGTCCAGGTCCGGGCGACCGCCACGAACGGCAAGGTGTCCACGAGCCTCCCGGTCACCGTCGAGGCGGAGGTCCCGGAGGTCCCGGAGGTCCCGGAGGTCCCGGAGGTCCCGGGTGTCCCGGACGTCCCGGGTGTCCCGGCGCCGCCCACGCGCCTGACGGACACGCACTTCAGCATGTAGCCGGGCCCGGCGCGACGGCCCCCCGCCCTTCCGGGCGGGGGGCCGTTGCCCTACAGTCGCCTGACGCATCGTCAGTTTCGGCTGGAGGGACCCGCCCCATGCGCCTCGGACTCGCACTCGGCTACTGGGGCCGCGGCCCCAACCCCGCCCACCTCGACCTCGCCACCGAGGCCGAGAGGCTCGGCTACGACTCCGTGTGGACCGCCGAGGCCTGGGGCTCCGACGCGTTCACACCCCTGACCTGGATCGCCGCGCACACCTCGCGGATCCGCCTGGGCACCGCCATCGCGCAGATGGCCGCCCGCACACCGACCGCCACCGCCATGCACGCCCTCACCCTGGACCACCTCTCCGGCGGCCGCATGATGCTGGGCCTGGGCCTGTCCGGCCCGCAGGTGGTCGAGGGCTGGTACGGCCGCCCGTTCCCCGCGAGCCCGCTGACCGCGACCCGCGAGTACGTCGACGTCATCCGCCAGGTCCTGCGCCGCGAGGGCCCCGTCGCGCTGGACGGCCGCTTCCACAGCCACCCGTACCGCGGCGAGGACGGAACCGGGATCGGCAAGCCCCTCAAGCCCATCACCCACCCGCTGCGCGCCGGCCTCCCGCTCCTGCTGGGCGCCGAAGGCCCGAAGAACATCGCCCAGACCACCCGGATCGCGGACGGCTGGCTGCCCCTGTACTGGTCGCCGACCCGCACCGACGTCTACCGGGCCTCGCTGGCGGACCTTTCCGAAGGCTTCATGATCGCGCCGATGGCACGGGCGCACGTCTGCGACGACGTCGCCGCAGGACTGCTCCCGGTCAAGGCCATGCTCGGCTTCTACATCGGCGGCATGGGACACGCGGCCCGCAACTTCCACGCCGACCTGATGGCGCGGATGGGCTACGAGGAGGAGGCCCGCCGCATCCAGGAGCTCTTCCTCGCGGGCCGCAAGGAGGAGGCGGTACTCGCCGTCCCGGACGCCTTCGCCGACGAGATCTCGCTGGTGGGACCGCGCGAGCGGATCGCGGAGCGACTGGAGCTGTGGCGCAAGGGCCCGGTGACGGACCTTCTGGTGACGGCCCCCGACCCGCACACCCTGCGCGTACTGGCGGAGCTCAACGGCTAGGCCGCGCCCCGGGGCATTGCGACAATCGGAAGTGACAGCGGCTGACCGAAAGTGGATGATGACCCTTGCCGCCGGGGGGATCCCGCGAGCGCTCGACCGCCGCCGGGGGGAACCGGCCGCGCACCGGTCGCGATGCGCCGCGCCCACCGCGGCACACGCCGTCCTCTCGTCGAAGGAACGCCTTGCTGCGCCCCACTCGTACGACAGTCCTGCTGACCGCAGGGCTCGTCTCCCTCCTCGGCCTGCCGGCCACCGCGGCCGCCGCCGAACCCGCGACCCACCTCTACGTGGACAACACCTTCGCCCGGTGCTCGGACAGCGGCCCCGGTTCGGACGCCCAGCCCTTCTGCACCATCTCGGCCGCGACCAGGACCGTGCAGCCGGGACAGACCGTGCACATCACCCCGGGCAGGGCGTACAACGAGAACGTCGTGGTCGACCGGGGCGGCCTGCCCGGCAAGCCGATCACGCTGGTCTCCGAACAGGAGGACGCTTTCAAGTTCAAGCTGGCGCCGGGCAGGACCCTGACCGTGAGCGGCGCCTCCCACGTGAACATCAGCGCACTTGACGCCCCGTCCGGCGTCCGGGTGACCGGTTCCACCGACGTCGGCCTGCGCGGGCTCGCCGTCACCCACAACCCCGACTCCGTCACGATCGACGGCGGGAGCTCGGACGTCCGCCTCCAGCACAGCAAGCTGAAGACGTCCGTCCGGGTCGAGTTCGCCCGCGACGTCGTCCTCAGCCGCAACGAGATCCAGGGCTACGTCCACCCCGCCGTCGTCGCGTGGGACGCGACCGGCCTGGTCGTCACCAACAACACGATCCGCCGCGACTGCGAGGCGGGCATCAAGCTCTCCGGCGGCTCCACCGGCGCGGCCCTGTTCAACAACGTCGTCCACACCGACTTCGAAGCCGGCTGCGCAGACCCCGGCGCGCGCTACGGCATCGAGGTGGCACAGACCGCCACCGCCGGCACCCGCGCCGACTACAACCTGATCAGCGGCCCCTTCACCGCCGACCGGATCCCCTACAAGTGGGCGGACACCCCCTATGCGGACCAGGCGGCCTTCCACGCCGGAACCGGCCAGGGCGCGCACGACATCCTCACCCCGACGTCGAAGGGCGTCGGCGCGGAGGACGGCTCCCCCACGGTCGACTCCGCCGACGCCACCGCACCGGGCGTGCTGCTCACCGACCACTACGGTCGGGCGGCCGCCGACGACCCCCGCGTCCCGAACACCGGCAAGGACGGCGGCCACCTCGACCGCGGCGCCTTCGAGCTGACCGACGGCCTCGTCGGCGTCCGGGCGGAGCTCGAACCGGCCTGGGCGCCGACCGGCACCACGGTGAAGGTGAAGGCGACCGCCGACAGCCGCTGGCTCACCGGGCTCACCTACGCGTACGACTTCGGCGACGGCACCGCCCCGCTCTCCACCTCGGCCGCCACCGCCGAGCACGTCTACGACAAGCCGTGCGCGTGCACGGTCAAGGTGACAGTGTCCAACAAGGACCGGAAGCAGTACGCCACCGAGGTCGCGGCCAAGGTGACCGCGAACACCCCGCTGACCGCGGCCTTCACCGCCCAGCCCGTCCTGCCGCAGGCGAACACCCCCAACGCGCTCGTGCCCCCGCTGTCCGTCGAGGCCGACGCGCAGACCTCCACCATGCCGTGGCCCGTCGAGCGTGTGGACGTCGACTTCGGTGACGGTACCCAGGAGAGCCGCAGCGCCCTGGAGCCCGTCCGGCACGCCTACAAGCAGCCCGGCACGTACAAGGTGACGACGACCCTCAAGGACGTCAAGGGCGCCACCTCCACCACCGAACGGAGCGTGGAGGTCGCCTACACCCCGGCCGGCTACGTCGCCGTCCACCCGGCCCGGGTACTGGACACCCGCACCACCAACACCCCCGTCCAGGGCGGCACCGCCACCCCGATCGCCGTGCCGGTCCACTACTACAGCTCCGGCCCGCACCACACGGCCGGCGCGTCCGCGGCCGTCCTGAACGTCACGGTCACCGGGGCCACCGAGGACACCCACCTCAGCATCCGTCCCTCCGGCCAGGCCCGCCCGGCCACCTCCAACGTCAACGTCAAGGCGGGCGGCACCTCCTCCAACACCGTCACCGTGCCCATCGGCGCCGACGGCAAGATCTCCGCCCAGCTCAACTCCGGCAAGGCCTCGCTCATCGTGGACTTCGTCGGCTACTACCAGCCGAACGCCGGGCAGCGCTTCGCCCCGATCGCCCCGACCCGCGTCGTCGACACCCGCACCGCGGGCGGCGCCCTGGGCGGCGGACAGACCCGCACGGTGAAGGTCGCCGGCGTGAACGGCATCCCCGCCGACGCCAGCGCCGTCGCCCTCAACCTGACCGGCACCGGCGCGACGGAGAACAGCCACGTCATCGCCTACCCGTACCAGGACAAGCGGCCCGCCACCTCGAACCTCAACCTCGAACCCGGCAAGGACAAGTCCAACCAGGCCATCGTCCCCGTCGGGCCGAACGGCACCATCACCCTCTACACCAACAGCGGCTCCACCCACCTGGTGCTGGACGCGGTCGGCTACTACGGCACGAACGGGACCACGCTGTTCACCCCCGTCGTCCCGCAGCGCCTCGCCGACACCCGCACCACCGGCAAGCTCGCGCCCGGCGACGCCACCACGGTCACCGGGATCCCCGCGAACGCGCTCGGCGCGGCGTTGAACGTGACCGCCACCGACACCACCGGCCCGGGCTTCCTCACCGTCTACGGCCACGGGGGCGTGCGGCCCGACGCCAGCAGCCTGCAGACCCGTTCCGGCGAGACCGTCCCCAACCACGTCACCAGCCCGGTGGCGGACGGCCGCGTCACCGTCTGGAACAGCTACGGCGGCGCCAACCACGTGATCACCGACCTGTTCGGCTACTTCACCCGGGGCTGACCGCCCGCACGGCACAAGGGAGCCCCGGTCACCGCGCACACGGCGCGGTGACCGGGGCTCCGGCGTCTCACGGCGAGGACGTGTCCGCCTGCGGCAGGGCCTCCAGCAGCTCGCGCACGTCCAGCGGCATCACGGCGATCTCGATGCTCCCGCCGCCGTCGTAGGTGCAGGTCACGATCCGCGAGCCGGGATTGATGGAGATCCCCTCCTTCACCGACGGCACCCGCAATCCGGTCGCCCGCCCGCCGGGCAGCTCCACTGCCTCCCCGCGCTCGGGAACCCAGCGGGCCGCGCCCCCGTCGGCGTACACCCGCCCCGGCCGCCAACGGCCCGCTCCGGCCGGCTGCCGCGCCATCCCGGGAATCCCCGGCACGGGCGCGGCGGCCGCCCGAGCCCGGTGCTTGCGGCGCATCAGCCACCCGACCCCGACGACCCCACCGGCAAGCACCACGTACTCGATCACCCGCCCATTCAAACAGCCCCGCAGCCGGAGGGGCGCCGACGCCCGCCCCGGCCCCGGGGCCGCACGACGGTGGCCGGGGCTATCCGCCGAGCTGGGAGGTGCTCGGGACCTTGTTGGTCACCTCGGCGCCCGCGCTCTTGCCGGCCTCCTTCACGCTGTTGATGACGTCGTCGAAGGACGAGATGTCGGCGTCGCCCGCCTGACCCTTGCGCAGCTTGCTGCCGAGGCCCTTCAGGGACTCGATGCCCGCAGTCAGCGGGGCCACCGCCTTCGACAGCAGCGGGTCGCCCTTGGCGTTGTCGGCGGCCGCCTTGAGCCGGTTGTACGCGAACGCGCCCGCCAGACCCGCCTTGATGAGGGCGAAGGTCCGGCCCTTCGCACCCTTCTTGAACTTACCCTCGCGGTACGGCTTGACGATCCACTGGTACGTGGCGCCCGCCGCGAGCGAGGCGTTGGCGACGAACCGCGACTTGGCGAACTTCTGCTTCTCGGCAGACGTGCTCGGCGAAGGCGTCACAGCAGCCCGCTCGTCGGCCTCCGCCGCCGCCGGCTCCGCGGCGGCGAGCGCGGCCAGCTCACCCATCGAGGCGGCGGACAGCTCCTCCCGCTGGGCACCGCCGCCGCCGCTGCCGCAGGCGGTGGCACCGGCGAGCAGCGCGGTCGACAGGACCACCGCCGTGAGGGCGCGACGGAATCGGACGGTCGTGGGTACGGACACGGTTTCCTCCGGGGACTCAGGCGTCCCCCGCAGCCTCACCCCGGCCCCGCGGGGCCGCCACCCGGCGGACCCGTTCGGGTTTGCGACGCGCCCGGGCGGCAACACGCGCAGCATGACCTCACACACGCGAGTACGCACCCGAGGAAGCAGTCAGGCAGGCCGGGCCGTCGCTCTGGTGGCGGACGTGCTTGCCTTCGTGATCGTCCTGTGGATCCTGCTCTGGTTCCTGGACGCCAACCAGGGCAACGAACTGGTCGACTTCATCCACGACGCCGCCAGTTGGCTGGCCGGCTGGTCCTACGACCTGTTCACCTTCAGCCGCGAATGGGTCCAGGTCGTCGTCGGCTACGGCCTGGCCGCCGTCGTCTATGTCCTGGTCGGCCACGCCGTCGCCGGATGGCTCTACCGCCGCTGACGCCCCGCGGCCCCACCCGCCCCGCGCGCACGCGAACGGGGCCCTCCCCGCCATCCGGCGGGGAGGGCCCCGTTCATACGTCAGGTCCGGTTCAGCCGCAGCAGTCCGGCTCCAGCCCGGCCGGGAGCGAACCCCCGCCGAACACCTCGGTGGTGGCCTCGTCCCCGCCCAGCGCCGCGACGGCCAGCAGCAGCGACCCGGCCGTCCACGTCGTCTGCTCCACCGGCCACACCGCGTCGTCCTGGAAGACGTACCCCGTCCAGTACATGCCGTTGTCCGCGCGCAGGTGACCGATCGACCGCAGGATCTCCAGCGCCCGGTCCGACTCCCCCGTCGCCCACAGCGCGATCGCCAGCTCGCAGGACTCGCCGCCCGTCACCCACGGGTTCGGCAGGACGCACCGCACCCCCAGGTCCGGGACCACGAACTCGTCCCAGCGCCCCTCGATCCGCGCCCTCGCCTCCTCGCCCGTCAGGGCGCCCCCGAGGACCGGGTAGTACCAGTCCATCGAGTAGTGGTCCTTGTCCAGGAACCGCTCGGGGTGACGGCGAATCGCGTGCCGCAGCGCGCCCGCCGCGAGCTCCCAGTCCGGCTGCGGCTCCTCGCGGTGCTCGGCGATCGCCAGGGCGCAGCGCAGCGCCTGGTGGATGGAGGACGACCCGGTCAGCAGCGCGTCCGTGACCGGCGTGCCGTCCGCCTCCCGCTTCCAGCCGACCTCGCCACCCGGCTGCTGGAGCGACAGCACGCACTCCACCGCCGAGTGGACGGACGGCCACATGCGGTCGAGGAAGGTGTCGTCACCGGTCGACAGGTAGTGGTGCCAGACGCCGACGGCTATGTAGGCGGTGAAGTTGCTCTCGCGGCTCGCGTCCTGCGGCTCGGCGGTGTCCACGCCGTCGGGCCGGTCGGCGTAGGCCGCGTACCAGGAACCGTCCTGGTTCTGGTGCCGGGCCAGCCACGCGTACGCCCGCTCGGCGGCCTCGTGCTCCCCGGCCGCGTCCAGCGCCATCGCCGCCTCGGTGTGGTCCCACGGGTCGAGGTGGTGACCGCGGAACCACGGGATGGCGCCGTCGGCGCGCTGCACCGCGAGGATGCCCGCGACCGTCTCGGCAGCCTGCTCCGCGGTCAGCACGCCGTCCAGGACGAGGTGTTCGGTACGCCCGGGTGAGCTCACTGGGCCGCGCCGACGGGGAGGTGGGGCTTGGTCGCGTAGGCGACGAAGCTCTTGCCGATGAGCGGGTTGAGGGCCTGCTCCGCGAGCCGCGTCGCGAGCGGCTTCTTCATGATGTCCCAGACCAGGAGCTTGTGGTACGCCTTGACCGGCAGCGCCTTGTCGTTGTCCACGCCGAAGGCGCACTTGAGCCACCAGTACGGCGAGTGCAGCCCGTGCGCGTGGTGCGTGCCGTACGGCTTGAGGCCCGCGGCCCGCATCTTGCCGAGCAGCTCGTCCGCCTTGTAGATGCGGATGTGGCCGCCCTCGACCTCGTGGTAGGCGTCGGACAGCGCCCAGCAGACCTTCTCCGGGCCGTAGCGCGGGACCGTTATGGCGATGCGCCCGCCCGGCTTGAGCACGCGGACCATCTCCGCGAGCACGCCCTTGTCGTCGTGGATGTGCTCCATCACCTCGGAGATGATGACGACGTCGAAGGAGTCGTCGGGGAAGGGCAGGGCCAGGGCGTCGCCCTCCATCGCGGTGGCAGTGGCACCGGCCGGGGCCTCACCGGCCTCCTTCATCGCGGCGAACCACTTGGCGACCTCGCGGATCTCCTCGCCGTTGCGGTCGACGGCGACCACCTGGGCGCCTCTCCGGTAGCACTCGAAGGCGTGGCGGCCTGCGCCGCAGCCGAGGTCGAGTACGCGATCGCCTGCGGCGAGCGGGAACCGGGAGAAATCGACGGTCAGCACGGGGTCCTGCCTTCGCAGTCGCGGGGGTGTACGGGGGTGGGGACGGTGTGGATGAGGCGGAAGGTCACCGCGCGCGGCGGCTGCGGGCGGCCCGGGACTGCTCGATCGCGGCACGGTAGTGCGCGGCGGTCCCCCGGGCGGCGGCGGCCCAGGTGAAACGGGTCAGGACCCGTTCGCGTCCGGCGGCGCCGAGGCGGGCCCGCAGCTGCGGATCGCCCAGCATCCGGCCCAGCGCGGCGGCCAGCGCGCCGGCGTCGCCGGGCGGCACGGCGAGGCAGGTCTCGCCGTCGGGGCCGGCGACCTCGGGGATCGCACCGCCGGTGGTGGCCACGAGCGGGGTGCCGGTGGCCATGGCCTCGGCGGCCGGGAGCGAGAAGCCCTCGTACAGCGACGGGACGCACGCCACCTGTGCGCTGCGCACCAGGTCGACGAGCTCGGCGTCGGTGATGCCCTTGACGAAGCGGACGGCGTCCTGGAGGCCGTACGTCTCGATGGCGCGGGCCACGGGGCCCTGCTCGGCGCGCTTGCCGACCACGACGAGGTGGGCGTCGGGCTGCTCGGTGCGCAGCTTGGCGAGGGCCTCGACGAGGAAGACCAGGCCCTTGAGCGGTACGTCGGCGCTGGAGGTGGTCACGATGCGGCCGGGCACCTCGGCCACCGACGCGTCGGGCGACCACAGGTCGGTGTCGGCGCCGATGTGCACGACGTGGATGCGCTCGTCCCGGACGCCGAGGTGGTCGGCGATCTCCTGCCGGGAGGACCCGGAGACGGTGAGGACGGAGGGCAGTCTGCGGGCCACGCGGCCCTGCATGCGGGTGAAGGCGTACCAGCGGCGCACGGAGGCCCGCTTCACGCGGCCCTGCGCGGCGTCGAGGTCGAGCCTGCGGTCGACGGTGATGGGGTGGTGGATCGTCGTCACCAGCGGCGCGCCGAGGTCGCCGAGCAGCCCGTAGCCGAGGGTCTGGTTGTCGTGGATGACGTCGAACTCCCCCGCCCGCTCCCGCAGGTGGCGGCGGGCGCGCAGCGAGAACGTCAGCGGCTCGGGAAAGCCGCCGGTCCACATCGTGGCGACCTCGACGGCGTCGATCCAGTCCCGGTACTCGTCGCGCTTCGGCGTACGGAAGGGGTCGGGGCTGCGGTACAGGTCGAGGCTCGGCAGCTCGGTGAGTGTGGCACCCGTGTCGAGGACCGGGTAGGGCTGCGCGCCGATGACCTCGACGGAGTGCCCGAGGCGGACCAGTTCGCGCGAGAGGTGACGGACGTAGACGCCCTGACCGCCGCAGAACGGGTTCCCCTTATAGGTGAGGAGGGCGATGCGCAGCGGACGCTCGCCGTCGTCGGCGGGACCCGCGAAAGGGCTCGTCGCCACGGCCTCAGCGGTCACTCTCGGCCCCCTTCTCACTGCACTTTCGCCGGAGCGTAACCGCTCGGATAATGTAGAACAAGTTTCAGACTTGATCCGTCTAAGAGCATTGAATCTACCGGCCGGAAACCACACCGTAAGAGGTGGAGCAGGTGATTCGCGCCACGACGCGACGCCTGAGATGCTGGCTGCGGATCAGCCCCGGAGACAGCCCGCGCAACGACACGGAACGGGACACATGAGTGCGGAAGTGAAGGCCGTCACCACACCGGCGTCGCCTCCCCTGACGGAGCGCCAGGAGGCACGCCGCCGCCGGATCCTGCACGCGAGTGCCCAGCTGGCCAGCCGGGGCGGATTCGACGCCGTCCAGATGCGCGAGGTCGCCGAGGCCGCCGGCGTGGCCCTGGGGACGCTCTACCGCTACTTCCCGTCCAAGGTGCACCTGCTGGTCGCCACCATGCAGGACCAGCTCCAGCACATGCACACCACGCTGCGCAAGCGCCCGCCCGGCGGGGACGAACCGGCTGCCCGGGTCGCCGAGACCCTGATGCGGGCCTTCCGCGCCCTCCAGCGGGAGCCGCAGCTGGCCGACGCGATGGTACGGGCGCTGACCTTCGCGGACCGCAGCGTGAGCCCCGAGGTCGACACCGTGTCCCGCCTGACCACGGCGATCATCCTGGACGCGATGGGCCTGGAGCACCCGCCGACGGCGGAACAGCTGTCGGCGGTCCGGGTCATCGAGCACACCTGGCACTCCGCGCTGATCACCTGGCTGTCGGGCCGCGCCTCGATCGCCCAGGTGAAGATCGACATCGAAACGGTCTGCCGCCTGATCGACCTGACGTCGCCGGAAAAGTCCTGAACCGGACCGTCGGCGTCAGACCATGATGGTGGTTGACCAGGGGACGGCCGCGTTCCAACCGGGCCAGAGGCTCTCGGGTTCGGCTCGGGCGGTCAGCACCACGAGCAGGGGTGTGCGGCCCGCCGTACGGATCACCTCGCCGACGCATTCCGGTACGCCGCCGCCCACGTCGTGCAGGTTCTCGGCGACCACCACCAGCGGGCGGTACGGGGTGGCGCGGCGCAGGGCGGCGCGCAGGTCGTCGCCGAGCGCGGCGCCGTCCGGACCGGTGCGCACGTGCCAGACGGTGACCTGGCCGTCCTGGCGCAGCGTGTTCGCCAGTTCGGAGAGGAGCCAGCCCTGGCCTCCCCCCGGACCGCCGGCGAGGGTGACCACGTGCGGGCGCCGCTGGCGCTGCACCAGTGCCAGCAGGGCGAACAGCAGGTCCAGTTCGGGGTCGGACTGGGAGCTGAAGTCGAGGTCCGGGCCGTCGGACGGGAGCAGGGCGGGGTCCTGGTTGATGATTGCCTGATGCAGGTCGCGCACCTCGCGGCCGGGCTGGACGCCGAAGTCCTTGCCCAGCTGCTGGTGGAGCCGCTCGTACGCCCGCAGGGCCTCGGCCTGGTGGCCGGCCCGGTAGAGGGCGAGCATCAGGAGGTGGCAGGAGCGCTCCCGGGAGGGCTCGGCGGCCGCCCCGGCCTCCAGGCCGCCGATCACCTCGTGGTGGCGGCCGTTGCGCAGCTCCGCGTCGCAGTAGTCCTCGAACGCCGCGGTGCGGGCGCTGTCCACCACGGCCAGCTGCGGCCACTCGACGCCGGATTCGGCGAGTTCCTGCGCGGCCCGGCCCCGCCACAGCCCCAGCGCGGCACGCAGCAGGCGGGCGGCGCTCTCCGGCTGCCCGGCGGCCAGCGCGTCGCGGCCCTGGTCCGCGAGGACCCGGAAGCGTTCGAGGTCGAGGACTCCCGGCGCCATCCGCAGCATGTAACCGGGAGCCTGGCTGACCAGTGAGGCGGCGTGGGCCGGTACGGCCCCGCGGGCGAGTACGCCGCGCAGCGCCGAGATGGTGTTCTGCAGCACCTTGCGCGCGGTGGCCGGGGCGTCCCCGTTCGGCCAGAGGACCTGCATGAGGTCGCCGGTGGCGACCACCTGGTTGGCGTGCAGCAGCAGGAAGGCGAGGATGGCGCGCTGGTTCATCCCCCGCAGCGGGAGCGGTCCGGCCCCGGTGGTGATCTCCAGCGGTCCGAGGAGCCGGAAGGACACCCCCGGGTCCGCGGGGGCCGCAGGCCGGGTCCCGGGCCCGCCGGACGGATTCGATCGGACACCGGTCGGTCCCGCACCCCGGGAGCCGGACTGCGGCGCCACGGGGCCGCGGGCCGCCGGAACGCGGCCGAGTGTTCGCGACATCGTCTGATTGAGCATGTCTCCCCCGAATTCAGCTGCCGTGGGCGAAGGCATCGTCAGCCGTTTACGGCTGAACGCCTCCGCCTCGTGTGGGGGAGTTTCGAAACGGGGCCCGGCATGGCCACATGCCGGGCCCGTTCCCGTTGGCGCGATCGCGTGGCCTCCCCCCGGTAAGCCTTCTCCGCCGCCCGTGAACGAATGTCCGGGACGGCTCGGAACTGCGATTGACCTGGGACGTTAGCAGACAGGTCAAAGGCGGCGGCGATTACCCTACTCGCGAGTAACGGTTAGCCCCATAACGTCCCTCACCTCTGCGCTATTTTCGGCCACCTCTCGCAGCACCGTTTCCATAGTGACGACGGACTGCGAGAAGAGCTCGCGGCCGGACGGCGTGAGCCGGACATCGAACCCCCTCCGGTCACTCGCGCACGGCTTGCGCTCGGCATATCCCGCGCCGACCATCTGGGCCAGCAGGCGCGAAACCTGCGGCTGGCTGCGGGAGGCACGGGAGCTGAGCTCCCCCGCCCGGATCCAGCCATCCGCGTGCGCCATCACGTCCATGATCTCGAAGGCGCTGGCACACAGGCCGTGGCGCTCGGACAGGACGCGCTCGGCGGCCTGGTTGATCTGCGCACAGGCGCGGGTCACGGCCACCCAGCGGTCGGTGAGAGCTGTTTCAGTCACGGTGCTCATCGTAGGTTCACTGCCTCCTCTTGTCGATGCATACGCATGCATGTACTGTGCGGCATCAAGATCGATGCATTCACATAAATCGTTAGCACACACGAAGGAGAAGTGGTGACCGAGCAGACGCTGGCGCCCCAGACGGCCGAGCAAGACACGCCAGGAACACCCGCACCGGCCCCCGGCAAGGCCCCCTGGACCACTTTGGTGGTGGTCGGCGTCGCCCAGCTGATGGTCATGCTGGACTCGACGGTCGTGAACGTGGCCCTTCCCTCGATCGGCGCCCAGCTGCCCGCGGATCAGACCGCCCTGCAGTGGACGATCAGCGGGTACGTCCTGATGCTCGGCAGCCTGCTGCTCTTCGGCGGCCGCGTCTCCGACGTCTTCGGACGCCGCCGCACCTTCCTCACCGGCCTCACCGTCTTCGCGGTGGCCTCCGTGCTCTGCGGCATCGCGGGCAACCAGGAACTCCTCGTCGCGGGCCGCGCGGTACAGGGCGCCGGCGCCGCACTGCTCTCCGCGGCCGCCCTGTCGATCATCCTGGAGGTCTACCAGGACGAGGAGCAGCGCAAGATCGCACTGACCGCCTGGAGCGGCCTCGGCGTGATCGGCGCGACCATCGGCGTGGTGCTCGGCGGCCTGATCGTCACGGCGATCAGCTGGCGCTGGGCCTTCCTGATCAACATCCCGGTCAGCATCGCCGCCGGCTTCGGCGCCCTGCGCAGCATGCCCGCCCTCAACACCAGCAGCGGCCGCAAGCTGCGGCTGCCGTCGGCGATCGTGTCCACCGCCGGACTCGCCGCCCTGTCCTTCGGCCTCATCCGGCTGCACGAGGGGTTCGGCGACCCGACGGCCTGGATCAGCATCGGCGCCGCCGCCGTCCTGCTCGCCGCGGTCACGTTCATGGAGATCGGCCAGGCCGACCCGCTGCTCCCGCTGCACCTCCTGAGCAAGCCCACCTACTGGCTGTCCAGCGTCGGCCTGCTCCTGGTGGCCAGCGTGATGATCAGCAGCTCCTTCCTGGCCAGCATGTACTTCCAGCGGGTCCACGAGATGAGCGCCTTCGCCACCGGACTCTCCCTGCTCCCCATGGGCCTGGCCGCCCTCGTCGTCGCGCTGGTCGCGCCGCCGCTGGCGAACGCCCTGGGCCTGGGCGGGATGTACGCCGCCGGAGCCGCCCTCCAGCTGGTCGGCACGGGCATCCTGGCGACCGGCACCGACAGCGTCGCGCTCACCATCGTCGCGCTGGCCGTGATCGGCGCCGGGCTGCCCGCCTGCTTCGTTCCGCTCTTCGGCATCGGCACCTCGCACGTCAAGGTGGAGGAGTCGGGCGTCGGCTCCGGCCTGCTCAACACCTTCAACGAGACCGGCGCCGCCCTCGGCATCGCCGTCATCGGCACCATCCTCGCGACCTCGGTCGACAGCCGGCTCGACGGCGGCGGCTCGGTCGCCGACGCGACCACGGGGGGCGTCGCCAACGGCTTCCTGGCCCTGGCCGTCTGCTCCGGTGTCGCCATCGTGATCGCGCTCGCGCTGCGGTCGCTGACCCGCGCCCCGGAGGGCTCCGAGGCCTGACCGCCCCCCCCCCCCCCCCCCCCCCCCCCCCCCCCCCCCCCCCCCCCCCCCCCCCCCCCCCCCCCCCCCCCCCCCCCCCCCCCCCCCCCC
>NZ_SSBM01000006.1:0-353688 GCF_004795115.1 Streptomyces sp. A0592 | reverse complement strand
GGCCGCCGCCCTGACCGCCCGCTCCGCCGCGCTGCTGCGGGGGACGCCCGCCGCCGCGCCGCTCCTCGCGCTGGCGCGGGGCGCCGGCGCCCCGCTCGGCCCCGGCCTCGTCCTCCAGGCGCAGGGTCAGCGAGATCCGCTTGCGCGGGATGTCCACGTCCATGACCTTGACGCGGACGATGTCGCCCGGCTTGACCACGTCCCGGGGGTCCTTGACGAAGTTCTTCGACAGTGCCGAGACGTGCGCGAGGCCGTCCTGGTGGACGCCGATGTCGATGAAGGCGCCGAAGGCGGCCACGTTGGTGACCACGCCCTCCAGGATCATCCCGGGAGCCAGGTCGCCGATCTTCTCGACGCCCTCCTTGAAGGTCGCCGTCTTGAAGGCCGGACGCGGGTCGCGGCCCGGCTTCTCCAGCTCGCGCAGGATGTCGGTGACCGTGGGCAGGCCGAAGGCCTCGGTGACGAACTGCTCCGGCCGCAGGGAGCGCAGGACCGAGGTGTTGCCGATCAGCGCGGCCACCTCGCCGCCCGCCGTCTTGCCCATCGCCCGGACCACCGGGTAGGACTCGGGGTGCACGGACGAGGCGTCGAGCGGGTCGTCCCCGCCGCGGATCCGCAGGAAGCCCGCGCACTGCTCGTACGCCTTGGGGCCGAGGCGGGCCACGTCCTTGAGGCCCTTGCGGTTGCGGAAGGGGCCGTTGGCGTCGCGGTGGGCGACGATGTTCTCGGCGAGGGTCCCGCTGATGCCGGAGACCCGCGACAGCAGCGGTGCGGAGGCGGTGTTGACGTCCACGCCGACACCGTTCACACAGTCCTCGACCACCGCGTCGAGGGAGCGCGACAGCTTCACCTCGGACAGGTCGTGCTGGTACTGGCCGACGCCGATCGACTTCGGGTCGATCTTGACCAGCTCGGCGAGCGGGTCCTGGAGGCGGCGGGCGATGGAGACCGCGCCGCGCAGCGACACGTCCATGCCGGGCAGTTCCTGCGAGGCGAAGGCGGAGGCCGAGTACACGGAGGCGCCCGCCTCCGAGACCATCACCTTGGTGAGCCCGAGGTCGGGGTGGCGGGAGATCAGGTCCCCGGCCAGCTTGTCGGTCTCCCGGGAGGCGGTGCCGTTGCCGATGGCGACCAGCTCGACCGCGTGCTCCTTCGCGAGGCGGGCCAGCTTGGCGAGGGACTCGTCCCACTTGTTGGCGGGCACGTGCGGGTAGATCACGTCGGTGGCGACGACCTTGCCGGTGGCGTCCACGACGGCGACCTTCACGCCGGTGCGGAAGCCCGGGTCGAGGCCGAGGGTGGCCCGGGTGCCGGCGGGCGCCGCGAGCAGCAGGTCGCGCAGGTTCGACGCGAAGACGCGCACGGCCTCGTCCTCGGCGGCCTGGCGCAGCCGCATCCGCAGGTCGATGCCGAGGTGCACCTGGACCTTGGTGCGCCAGCACCAGCGGACCGTGTCGGCGAGCCACTTGTCGCCGGGCCGGCCGCGGTCGCCCACACCGAAGCGGCGCGCGATCATGCCCTCGTACGTGGAGGGGCCGGGGCTGTCGGCGTCCTCGGCGGTCTCGGGCTCCAGGTTGAGGTCGAGGACGTCCTCCTTCTCGCCGCGCAGCATGGCGAGGACGCGATGGGAGGGCAGCGCGGTGAACGGCTCCGCGAAGTCGAAGTAGTCGGCGAACTTGGCACCGGCCTCCTCCTTGCCCTCGCGGACCTTCGCGGCGAGCCGGCCGCGGCCCCACATGCGCTCGCGGAGCTCGCCGATCAGGTCGGCGTCCTCGGCGAACCGCTCGGTGAGGATGGCGCGGGCGCCCTCCAGGGCGGCCGCCGGGTCGGCGACGCCCTTGTCCGCGTCGACGAACGCGGCCGCCGCGGCGGCCGGGTCCACCGACGGATCGGCCAGCAGGCCGTCCGCGAGCGGTTCCAGGCCGGCCTCGCGGGCGATCTGAGCCTTGGTGCGGCGCTTGGGCTTGAAGGGGAGGTAGATGTCCTCCAGGCGCGCCTTGGTGTCGGCCGCGTTGATCCGGGCCTCCAGCTCGGCGTCGAGCTTGCCCTGCTCCCGTACGGAGTCCAGGATCGCCGCGCGCCGGTCCTCCAGCTCGCGCAGATACCTCAGCCGCTCCTCGAGGGTGCGCAGCTGGGCGTCGTCGAGCATCTCGGTCGCTTCCTTGCGGTAGCGCGCGATGAACGGCACGGTGGAGCCGCCGTCGAGCAGCTCGACGGCGGCCTTGACCTGCCGCTCCCGTACGCCGAGCTCCTCGGCGATCCTGCCTTCGATGGACATCGTCACGATCGGGTCCCGCCTGCCTTCGTTTGCACTGGAAGGCTGCCAATTGTGGCAGGTGGCCGTGACGGACCGCGGGAGCCCTGCCCGTCAGGCCCTGCCCATGAGGTCGCTCGGGAAGGCCCCGGCGGTCACGGCCTTGACGACGAGGGCGCCGCCGAGCTCGGTGAGGCGGGCCAGGCCGTCCGCGCCGAGGCGCTCGTAGGGGGCGGCGTCGAGGCGGTCGGTGTCGCTCTCCAGCCGCTCGCGCAGGGCCGTGCCCTCCTCGGTCAGTGCGCCGTCGGCGTCGAGGACGCCGCGCTCGCGCAGCCGGCCGGTCGCGGCGTCGAGGTCGTCCTGCGTCCAGCCGCGCATGCCCTTGAGCCACTTCGGGGCCATGCCCTTGCCGGTGGCGGTGTGGCTGACCAGTGCCTCGACCGGGTCCAGGCCCGCGAGGAGCAGGGCGGCGAGGTGGCCGTCGCCGCGGTGCTCGCGCAGCAGGGTGGTGGCGTGCCACAGCCGCAGGTGCGCCTCCTCGGGGACGGGCAGGTCGGCGTGGGCCGCGTACAGGGTGCGGGCGTGCCGGGTGCAGCCCTCGGTGGCGCGCATCGCCAGGTCGGCGGCCTCGGCCACCTCGGGGGACTTCACGGTGTCGGCGCCGAGGAGCCGGGTCAGGGCGGCGTCGGCGGCGCGCAGCCGGGCGGCGAGGGCCTGCTCGGGGGTGACGGTGTCCCAGACGGCGGGCAGGTGCCGGGCGACGAGGTCGTGCCGGTAGTTGTAGAAGGCGGCGGTGACCGCACCGGCCCCGACGGCGCCCATCGCGGCGGAGCGGTGCGCCAGGTTGACGGAGACGGGGTCGGCTATCCCGAGGGCGGCGAACTCCTCGGCGATCTCCGGCGAGAAGTAGACGGTGGAGTGCAGCGGGTTGACGGCGGTGTGCCAACAGCGTCGCGCGGCGCGCGGGTGAAGGGTCATGCGCGGCACGGTACCGACTGTTCGGTACGCCGGGTAGGCGCGAGGAACCGGCCGGCGCGGTCCGCGGGGCAGGTGCCGATCCGGACGATCCGCCGGGCGGGGCCGTGGCCGTCGGCGGTGGCGGCCGGTTCGGGGCGCCGGGGAGCGGATTGCAGGCCGGGGCGGGTGCGGCGGGCGGGAGGGGCCCGCTCGGCCGGTGTCAGGAGCGTCGGCGCGGCGGACGCGTGACGGCCGAATGGCGATCGTGTGACAGCGGGGGCCATGGACATGACCTGAGCGGCCAGGGGTGAATACGGTCGAGCGACGACCTTGAACCGAGCTGTCTCCCCTACCACTTGGAGCTATTCGTGCACCGCAAAATCATCGTCCCGAGCGTGCTCGCCGCTTCCCTCCTGCTGGTGATCCCGGCGTCGGCGGCGAGCTCCGGTCCGGGCGCCCCGGGTATCGGCGATCCCTACTACCCGGCCAGCGGCAACGGCGGATACGACGTGTCGCACTACGACCTGCGCCTGAAGTACCAGCCGACGACGGACCTGCTGGAGGGCACGGCGACGCTGATCGCCACCGCCAAGCAGGACCTGTCGCGCTTCAACCTCGACTTCGGCCTGAAGGTCAGCGAGATCCGGGTCAACGGCGCAAAGGCGAAGTTCGCCACCTCCGGCGCCCACGAGGTGGAGGTGACCCCGGCGAAGCCGCTGGCGCGCAACACCCCGCTGACCGTCGTCGTCACGTACGCCGGCAAGCCGTCGGAGCTGAAGGTCGACGGCTGGACGGCCTGGCACCGCACCCCGGACGGCGGTGTGGCGGCGCAGGAGCCCGACTCGGCGGTCTGGTGGTTCCCCAGCAACGACCACCCGCTGGACAAGGCCACCTTCGACGTCTCCGTCAACGTTCCCGACGGTACCCAGGCCATCAGCAACGGCGTGCTCCAGTCGCAGAGCTCGCGGCTCGGCTGGACCCGGTACAACTGGCGCTCCAACAAGCCGCAGGCCACCTACCTGGCCACCCTCGCCGTCGGCAAGTTCGACATCACCACCGGCACGACGGCGAGCGGGCTGCCGATCGTCAACGCGTACAGCAAGGACCTCGGCGACAACGCGGGGGCGGCGCGCGCGAGTGTGGAGCGCACCGGCGAGGTGACCGAGTGGCTGGAGGGGGTCTTCGGGCCGTACCCCTTCAACGCGCTGGGCGGCTACGTGCCGAACGTCAATGCCGGCTTCGCCCTGGAGACCCAGACGCGGCCGTTCTACGGCCCGCGCCAGTTCCAGAACGGCGCGAACGTCTCGGTGGTCGTCCACGAGCTGGCCCACCAGTGGTACGGCGACAGCGTGTCCGTGGAGGGCTGGAAGGACATCTGGATCAACGAGGGCTTCGCCCGCTACAGCCAGTGGCTGTGGTCGGAGAAGGAGGGCGAGGGCACGGCTCGGGAGCTCGCCGACTGGGCTTACTCCCTGCGCCCGGCCGAGGACGCCTTCTGGCAGGTCAAGCCGGGCGACCCCGGGCCGGAGAACCAGTTCCACGGTGCCGTCTACGACCGCGGCGCGATCGCCCTGCAGGCGCTGCGCAACGAGATCGGCGACGAGAAGTTCTTCGAGATCCTCAAGGGCTGGCCGACCGAGCGGGCCTACGGCAACGCCAGGGTCGGGGACTTCGTCCGCTACGCGGAGAAGGTCTCCCGCAAGCCGCTGGCCCAGCTGTTCGAGACCTGGCTCTACACCCCGGGCAAGCCCGATGCCTCGGCGCTGAACCCGGCGGCGGCCCGGCCCCAGGCCCGCTCGGCACAGCAGTCCGCACCGGCGAAGCCCACCGCCGAGCCGAAGTCCTGGAAGAAGATCGCGGAGACCAACACCATCCACGACACCGAGCACGGCTCCGGGCCCGGCCACCGGCACTGAGTCCGGGCCGGCCGGCGCCCCGTACGCGGCTCCCCGCTCCCGCGGGAGCCGCGTGCGCTGCGTCAGCGGCGGCCCGCGTGCCAGGCGGCGCGCGCCCGGTAGGCGATCGGCAGGTAGCGCAGCCGCTCGGGCAGCAGCGGCACGAGGAGCCGTACGGCGGTGCTGAACCGGCGGAGCCTGCGCTCCTGGGCCCGGCTCCACTCCAGCCCGATCGCGGCGCGCGCCTCGGGCGGCATGTACCCGGCCGTGACGAAGGCCCGCAGGCGCAGGAAGGCCGCCCGCAGCACGGGCCAGGTCAGCCGGAGCAGCAGCCGTACGGGGAGCGGGCCGGCCTCGGGCCGGGGCAGCGGCACGTCGGTGGCGACCAGCTCGCGGGCGACCGCGGTCGGCCCGATCTCCTCGGCCAGCATCCGGGCCCAGTACGTCCAGTACTCCTCGATGGTCTGCGGCATGTCCCGGTCGTGCAGCCCGAGGATCCTTCCCACCTGGAGCCACTCGCGGTAGAGCTGCTGCTCCTGGGCGGGGGTGAAGCGGCGCAGCAGGTAGCGCCCGGCGTAGAGGTAGACCGGGAAGCCGGTGGCATGGACCCAGGCGTAGCAGGCGGGGTCGAGCGAGTGGTATCGGCGGCCGCGGGTGTCGGTGCCCTGGATGTCCTTGTGCAGGCGGCGGACCCGGCGGCCCTCCTCGGCGGCGTCCTCGCCGCCGTACACCCACAGCTGGACCGAGCGCAGGGAGCGCTCGCCGCGGCCCCAGGGGTCGGTGCGGAAGACGGAGTACTCGTCGACGCCGGCCGCGATGGCCGGGTGCGCGACCTGCATGGTGAAGGCGGCGGGCAGCATCAGCAGCGCGCGGACGTCGCCCGCGATGGTCCACAGCACCCCGCCCGGCGGGGGCGGCTCGGGGTCGGTGCGGCGCGTGGCCGCAGGTCCGGTCGGGTGTGCCGAGTCCGTCTTCGTCATATGACAAGTATGCGAGCACCGGACAGCCGTCTCACGGACAGAAAGTCTCTGCACGGGTGTTACCCAGAGGTAACTGCTGCTGCTTGTATGACGGCGTCGATCTTCCCCCGCAGGAATGACGGAGACCTTCATGCTGCTTTCCACGACCCGCTCGCGCCGCGCCGCCGCCACGGCCGTCGCCGCGGTCGCCGCGGGCGCGCTGGCCGCCACCACCGCGCCCGCCGCCACGGCCGCGGAGAACGCCGCCGCCCCCCGGCTCAGCGTCCTGTCGTACAACGTGTTCCTGATGAGCAAGAACCTCTACCCGAACTGGGGCCAGGACCACCGGGCCGCAGAGATCCCCAAGACCTCCTTCTACAAGGGCCACGACGTGGTCGTGCTCCAGGAGGCCTTCGACAACAGCTCCTCGGACGCGCTGAAGGCGAACTCCGCCGCGCAGTACCCGTACCAGACCCCGGTCGTCGGCCGCAGCAAGAGCGGCTGGGACGCCACGGGCGGCGCCTACTCCTCCACCACCCCGGAGGACGGCGGTGTCACGGTCCTCAGCAAGTGGCCGATCGTCCGCAAGGAGCAGTACGTCTACAAGGACGCCTGCGGCGCGGACTGGTGGTCCAACAAGGGCTTCGCCTACGTCGTGCTGAACGTGAACGGCACGAAGGTGCACGTGGTCGGCACGCACGCGCAGTCCACCGACCCGGGCTGCGGCGCGGGCGAGGCGGCGCAGATGCGCGCCCGCCAGTTCCGTGCCGTCGACGCCTTCCTGGACGGCAAGAACATCCCGGCGAACGAGCAGGTCATCCTGGCCGGCGACCTCAACGTCGACTCGCGCACCCCCGAGTACGCGAGCATGCTCGCCAACGCCGACCTGGCGGACTCCGACACGCGCACGGGCCACACGTACTCCTTCGACACCGCGCTGAACTCGATAGCGAAGTACCGCTACCCGACGGACCCGCGCGAGGACCTGGACTACGTCCTCTACCGCAAGGGCAACGCCCGCCCGGCGGGCTGGGAGAACAACGTGGTCAAGGAGGAGTCGGCACCCTGGACGGTCTCCAGCTGGGGCACCTCCTACACCTACACCAACCTCAGCGACCACTACCCGCTGATCGGCCGCTGACCCGCTGACTCCCCCGTCCCCCGCCGGTGGGCGGAACACCGCCCACCGGCAGGGGCCCTCGGGTCACACCGCGTCGTACGACTCCTCGTACAGGCCGTCGATCAGTGCGCCGTACTTGTCGCGGACGATGCGGCGGCGGAGCTTGAGGGAGGGCGTGAGCTCGCCCGTCTCGGGGCCCCACTCCTGCGCCAGCAGCCGGTAGCGCTTGATCTGCTCGGTCCGGTTGAGCCGTGCGTTGGCCGCCTCGACCGCGCGGGCGACCTCCTCCCGGACCACGGGGTGTTCGGCGAGCGCGCTCGCCGACTCGGCCTCGATGCCCCGGGCGGCCGCCCACACCGGGGCCAGCTCGGCGTCCAGGACGAGCAGGGCGACGAGGTAGGAGCGGCCGTCGCCGTGCACCAGCGCCTGGCCGATCAGGGGGTGCTCCTTGACCGTGTTCTCCACCAGCGCCGGCGAGACGTTCTTGCCCGTGGACGTGATGATCAGTTCCTTCTTGCGGTCGGTGATCCAGAGGAAGCCGTCCTCGTCGATCCGGCCGACGTCCCCCGTGGGGAACCAGCCCTCCGCGTCGGATGCGCTCTCCACCGAGCCGTCCGGCCGCAGGTAGCCGCCGAAGACGGTCGCACCGCGGGTGAGGACCTCCCCGTCCTCGGCGATCCTCAGCTCCAGCCCCTCGATCGGGCGGCCCACCGAGCCCAGCCGGAAGCCCTCGGCGCTGTTGAGCGTGCACACGCCCGACGTCTCGGTGAGCCCCCAGGCGTCCATGATCGTGATGCCCCAGCCGGCCCAGAAGCGGACGACGTCGATGGGCATCGGCGCGGTGGCACTGGCCGTCCAGGCCAGCCGGTCCATGCCCGCCAGGCGCAGCAGCGGGTCCAGCGTCCGTTCCTTGGCCGAGGCGTACGAGGCTTCGAGCTCGGCCGGCACCTCCTCGCCCCGCTCGTGGTGGCCGGCCCGGGCGCGGGCGAGGTCGTTGGCGGCCTCTATGGCGTTCCTCTGGTCCTCGGGGAGCTGCGCGAGGACCGCGCGGACGGAAGCGGCGAGCTTCTCCCACACCCGGGGCACCCCGAAGAACTGCACCGGGCGCAGTTCGCGGACGGCCGCCGAGACGGCGGTGGGGTCGGCGCACAGCATGACGTGCGAGGCCCGCAGCAGGGGCAGGTAGATACCGAGGACCCGTTCGGCGATGTGCGCGAAGGGCAGGTAGCAGATGTGCTCGGCGTGCTCGGGCAGGTCCACGCCCCGGTCGAGGCGGACCGCCTGGAGGATCAGGTTCCGGTGGGTCAGGCGCACGCCCTTGGGGTCGCCGGTGGTGCCCGAGGTGTAGACGACGGTGAGCGGGTCCTCGGGGCGGTTCTCCTGCCAGGCCTTCTCGAAGGCGTCGGCGCGGTGGATGCGGGCACCGCTCGCGTACAGGGAGGCGTACGTGCCGTGCCGGCCGGCTTCGGCGGCCTCGGCGACGACGAGGCGCTCCAGGGGGACGTCCTCGGCGGCCAGCAGCGGCTCCCACCGGGCGAGTTCGCGGGCGCCCTCGACGACGGCGACCCGGGCCCGGCTGTGGCGGGCGATGTGCGCGATCTGCTCGGGCGCGGACGTCCCGTAGACGGTGACGGGCACGGCGCCGAGGTGGAAGAGGGCGAGGTCGCTGAGCCAGTGCTCGGGGCGGTTGCCCATCATCAGCAGGACGTGCTCGCCGCGCCCGACGCCGAGGGCGGTGTAGCCGGCGGCGAGGACGGCGACCTTGTGGCGGACCTCGCTCCAGGTGAGCGTCGTCCATCCGGGCGCGTCGGGGCCGGTCCGCCAGGAGAGGGCGGGGAGGTCCCCGTGCTCGGCGGCGTTGCGGGCCAGCAGGGTGGAGAAGGTGATCTCTTCGGGTCGTCCGGGCAGTCGCAGGTTCGTGGTCATGGGCAGCTCCTGGCCGTTTCACATCGTTGGTGCGACAGCAATACTGTTGAACCCAAGCTGTGGAGCAGAGAGCGAGGCGCAGACGATGGCCGACCAGGCACCCGAGCCGATGCTCACCGTCGACGAGCTGGCGGCCCGGGCGGGCGTCACCGTGCGCACGGTACGGTTCTACAGCACCCGCGGGCTTTTGCCCCCTCCCGTGATCGGTCCTCGTCGGGTGGGGCACTACGGGCCGGAGCACCTGTCGCGGCTGGCCCTGATCGAGGAACTCCAGCACCAGGGCATGACCCTGTCCGCCATCGAGCGCTACCTGGACGCGCTGCCCGACGACCTGAGCGCGCACGATCTCGCGATCCACCGTGCGATGGTGGCCAGTTGGGCCCCGGACGCGGCCCGGGAGGTGTCGCGGGAGGAACTGGAGAAGCGGGCGGGGCGGAGCCTGTCGGACACCGACGTGCGGCGGCTGACGGCGATGAACGTGCTCGCCGCATCGGGCGACGGGTTCCGGGTGGACGTGGGGCTGCTGCGGCTGGGGGTCGCGCTGCTCGACGTGCCGATCGCGCACGAGACGATCCTGGCGGCGCGCAGGGTGCTGGTGGAGCACACCCGGTCGGCGGCGCACGAGCTGACGGCGCTGTTCCGGGACGAGGTGTGGGGGCCGTTCACGGAGGGCGAGAGCGATCCGGAGCGGGTGGAGGCGATGAAGGCCCTGTCGGCGCACATGCAGCCGATGGTGGTGCAGGCGCTGGTGACGGCCTTCCAGCGGTCGCTGCGGGAGGAGCTGCGGGCGGCCTTCGTCTCGGAGCCCGGGTGAGTGACGGGGTCCGGGGCCGCCGCCGGACCTGTGGCGGGCCGGAGCCGGACCGGTGGCGGACCGGTGGCGGACCGGCCGGGCGGCGTCCGTGACAGCCGTTCGGGTCTGCCGGACTGCGGGAGCCGGCGTACGGCGTGAGGGTGGGGGGGTGGGCAGGGCGGCGCGACGGCCCGGCCACCGTCCGGAAGGAGCGTGACCGCCGTGGCGCGCAACCGCCGTCTGATCCTGTGCCCGCCCGCCGAGGTCTGGCGCCTCCTGGCCGACGGGCACCGCTACGGCGAGTGGGTGACGGGAACCCGGCAGGTCCTCGCCGCGGACCCGCACTGGCCCGACGTGGGCGCCCGGCTGCAGGTCCGCGTCGGCGTCGGCCCGCTGACCCTCGACGACACGTGCGTCGTCCGCGTCTGCGAACCGCAGCGGCGCCTGGAGCTGGAGGCGCGGGCCGAACCCTTCGGCGCGGCCCGTATCGCCATGAACCTGGCCCCCTGGGGCGGGAACACGCTCTTCACCCTCGACTGGCATCCGCTGCGGGGTCCCGGCACCCGCATGCACGGGCTGCCGGTGGACTACCTCGTCGCCGTGCGCAACGGCATGATGCTGACGAAACTGGCCAGGATCGCCGTCCGAGAACACCCCGTGACCGCGCCCGCGTGACCGGGCCGGGTCGCCGGTCAACACCCGGGTCGCCCGGGTAGGTTGTCGATCATGGCAGTCATTCACCGCACCACCATGTCACCCGGCAAGCTCGAACTCCTCGCCGCCTGGATGCCGTCGAAGCCCTGGTACCGGGGCGGGGAGGTACCACTGCTCGCCAAGGCCGGCGGTTTCCGGCTCGACGACCCGGCGGGCGAGGTGGGCATCGAGTTCATGGTGGTCACCGACACCTCGGGGGACTCCCCCGTCACCTACCAGGTTCCGATGACGTACCGCGGGGCGCCGCTGGCGTCCGCCGCGGACGGCCTGATCGGCACCTCCGAGCACGGGGTGCTGGGCCGTCGCTGGATCTACGACGGGACCCACGACGTGGTCCTGGTCGAGCAGTTGCTCGCCCTGCTGGCGGGCGGTACGACCGCCCAGGACCAGAACGCGAGCGACGCCCCCGACCCGACCGTCGAAGTCCGTACCGAGGGGGCCGGGGTGCCGCAGGGCCTGACCGGCCCCGGGACCGTGACGGAAACCGCCGACGCGACCCTCCTCACGGTGGGCCCGCCGGCGCAGGAGGGCCCGGTCTCGACGCTGACCCTGTGCCGGGTGCTCCGTCCCGGCCCCGCCCCCGCGGGTGACGGCGCGGCGGGACGGGTGCTGGCCGGCTGGTCCGCCCCGGACGGTGCCCGGCAGCACGGGCCGTTCGCCCGGCTGGCCGCCTTCGAGCGCTGACGCGAAGACGCCCCCGGCCCGCTCGCGCGGGCCCGGGGCGTCCGTTCGGGATCAGTCGGCGTACGTCTCGCCCCGCTCGGCCTTCTCCACGAGGGAGGCGGGCGGGGTGAACCGCTCGCCGTACTTCCCGGCGAGCTCACGGGCGCGGTCCACGAAGCCGGCGAGGCCGCCCGCGTAGCCGTTGATGTACTGGATCACGCCTCCGGTCCAGGCCGGGAAGCCGATGCCCATGATGGAACCGATGTTGGCGTCGGCGACCGAGGTCAGGACGCCCTCGTCGAGGCAGCGGACGGTGTCCAGGGCCTCGGAGAAGAGCATCCGCTCCTTCATGTCCTCGAAGGGGACCTCGTGGCCCGGCTTGGCGAAGTGCTCGCGCAGGCCCGGCCAGATGCCGGCGCGCTTGCCGGACTCGTCGTACTCGTAGAAGCCGGCGCCACCGCTGCGGCCGGGGCGGCCGAACTCGTCGACCATCCTGTCGATGACGGTGTCGGCGGGGTGCTCGGTCCACGTCCGGCCCTCCGCCTCGAAGGCCTTGCGGCTCTCGTTGCGGATCTTGCGCGGCAGCGTCAGGGTGAGCTCGTCCATCAGGGAGAGGACCTTGGCCGGGTAGCCGGCCTGGGCGGCGGCCTGCTCGATCGAGGCGGGCTCGACGCCCTCGCCGACCATCGCCACGCCCTCGTTGATGAACTGGCCGATGACGCGCGAGGTGAAGAAGCCGCGCGAGTCGTTGACCACGATCGGGGTCTTGTTGATCTGGCGGACCAGGTCGAAGGCGCGGGCGATGGCCTCGTCGCCGGTCTGCGCCCCCTTGATGATCTCGACGAGCGGCATCTTGTCGACGGGCGAGAAGAAGTGCAGTCCGATGAAGTCGGCGGGCCGCTTCACGCCCTCGGCCAGCCCGGTGATGGGCAGGGTCGAGGTGTTGGAGCACAGGAGCGCGTCGGGCGCGATGACGTCCTGGATCTCCTGGAACACCTTGTGCTTGAGGGCCGTGTCCTCGAAGACGGCCTCGATGACGGCGTCGCAGCCCGCGAGGTCGGCCGCGTCGGCGGTCGGGGTGATCCGGGCGAGCAGCTCCGCGCGCCCCGCCTCGGTGGTCCGGCCGCGGGACAGTGCCTTGTCGAGGAGCTTCTCGGAGTACGCCTTGCCCTTGGCGGCGGCCTCGGCGGTGACGTCCTTGAGGACCACCTCGATGCCGGCGCGGGCGCAGGAGTAGGCGATGCCGGCGCCCATCATGCCGGCGCCGAGGACGGCGACCTTGCGGACCTTGCGCGGCTCGACGCCCTGCGGGCGGCTGCGGCCGGCGTTGACGGCCTGGAGGTCGAAGAAGAACGCCTGGATCATGTTCTTGGCGGTCTGTCCGGTGACCAGCTCGGTGAAGTAGCGGGCCTCGATGGTCAGCGCGGTCTCGAAGTCCACCTGGGAGCCCTCGACGGCGCAGGCCAGGATGTTGCGCGGCGCCGGGTACGGGGCCCCGTTCAGCTGCTTCTTCAGGTTGGCCGGGAAGGCCGGGAGGTTGGCGGCGAAGCGCGGGTTGGACGGGGTGCCGCCGGGGATCCTGTAGCCAGGTACGTCCCAGGGCTGCTGCGACTGGGGGTTGGCGTCGATGAACGCGCGGGCCTTGGCCAGCATGTCCTCGGGCGTGGCCGCCAGTTCGTGCACGAGGCCGTTGTCCAGGGCACGCTGGGGGGTGTACTGGGTGCCCTGGAGCAGCACCTTGAGCAGCGCGTCGGCGATGCCCATGAGGCGAACGGTGCGGGTGACGCCGCCGCCCGCCGGGAGCAGACCGAGGGTGACCTCGGGCAGGCCGATCTTCGAGCCGGGCGCGTCGAGGGCGACGCGGTGGTGCGAGGCGAGGGCGATCTCGTAACCGCCGCCCAGGGCGGCGCCGTTGATGGCGGCGACGACGGGCTTGCCGAGGGTCTCGATGCGGCGCAGGGACCGCTTGATCTCGGTGCCGGTGTCGAAGGCCAGATGCGCGTGCTCGGGGCGCAGCCGGATCATGTCCTTGAGGTCGCCGCCGGCGAAGAAGGTCTTCTTGGCGGAGGTGTAGATGATGCCGCGGATGGAGTCCTTCTCGGCCTCGGCGCGGTCGGCTACGGCCGCGATGGAGTCCTTGAAGGCCTGGTTCATCGTGTTGGCGGACTGGCCCGGGTCGTCGAGGATCAGGGTGACGACGCCGGTCTCGTCCTGTTCCCAGCGGATCGTGGTGGACTCGCTCATGTTCGCTACTTCCGTGTCGGAGGGGTCGGGGTACAGGACGGTTCAGAGGCGTTCGACGATGGTGGCGACGCCCATGCCGCCGCCGACGCAGAGCGTGACGAGGCCGTAGCGCTTGTCCTGGCGCTCCAGCTCGTCGACGATCGTGCCGAGGATCATCGCGCCGGTGGCGCCGAGCGGGTGGCCCAGGGCGATGGCGCCGCCGTTGACGTTGACCTTGTCGAGGGAGAGGCCCATGTCCTTGACAAAGCGCAGGACGACGCCGGCGAAGGCCTCGTTGATCTCGACCAGGTCGATGTCGTCGATGGTCAGGCCGGCCTTGGCGAGGGCCTTGCGGGTGGCCGGAGCGGGGCCGGTGAGCATGATGGTGGGCTCGGAGCCGGAGACGGCCGCCGAGACGATCCGGGCGCGCGGGGTCAGGCCGTTGCGCTCCCCCGCCTCCCGGGAGCCGATGGCGACGAGGGAGGCGCCGTCGACGATGCCGGAGGAGTTGCCCGCGTGGTGGACGTGGTCGATCTTCTCGACCCAGTGGTACTTCTGCAGCGCGACGGCGTCGAACCCGCCGAGCTCGCCGATGTCCGCGAAGGACGGCTTCAGCTTGGCGAGGGTGTCGGCGGTGGTCCCCGGGCGGACGAACTCGTCGTGGTCCAGGACGACGAGGCCGTTGCGGTCGGTGACCGGGACGACGGACTTCGCGAAGCGGCCGTCCTTGATCGCGGCGGCGGCGCGCTCCTGCGAGAGGGCCGCGTACTCGTCGACGTCGCGCCGGGAGAACCCCTCGATGGTGGCGATCAGGTCGGCGCCGATGCCCTGCGGCACGAAGCCGGTGTCCCAGTTCGTCATCGGGTCGGCGAACCAGGCGCCGCCGTCCGAGGCCATCGGGACGCGGGACATGGATTCCACGCCGCCCGCGAGGACCAGGTCCTCCCAGCCGGAACGGACCTTCGCAGCGGCCAGGTTGACGGCTTCCAGGCCGGAGGCGCAGAACCGGTTCTCCTGTACGCCGGCCACCGTGTCCGGGAGCCCGGCGGCGATGGCCGCGATACGGGCGATGTCGGAGCCCTGGTCGCCGACCGGGCCGACGACGCCGAGCACGATGTCGTCGATGGTGGCCGGGTCCAGGCCCGGGTTGCGCTCGCGCAGGGCGTCGATGAGTCCGACGACGAGGTCGATCGGCTTGGTGCCGTGCAGGGAGCCATTGGCCTTGCCGCGGCCGCGCGGCGTGCGGATCGCGTCGTATACGTACGCTTCGGTGCTCACTGGTCAAGCCTTTCGGTGTGCTGGAAGGTCCTGGGAAGGTCCTCGGCGCAGCCGCAGGGGTGGGACGAGGGCTGGGACGGGGACTGGAACGAGGTCTGGGACAAGGGGGTTCAGCTGAGGAGGGACCGGCCGATGATCTCCTTCATGATCTCGGTCGTGCCGCCGTAGATCGTCTGGATCCGGCCGTCGGTGAAGGCCCGCGCCACCCGGTACTCGGTCATGTACCCGTACCCCCCGTGGAGTTGCAGGCAGCGGTCCGCCACGCGCTTCTGCAGCTCGGTGGCCCACCACTTGGCCATCGAGGCGTGCACGTGGTCCAGTTCGCCGTTGGAGTGGTCGGTGATGCACCGGTCGAGGAAGGTCCGGGTGACGGCGACCTCGGTGGCCATCTCCGCGATCTCGAACCGGATGTGCTGGAGCTTGGACAGCGGGCGCCCGAAGGCCTCGCGCTCCTTCACGTACTGCGTGGTGATCTCCACCAGGTACTCGGCGGCGGCGATCCCGGCCATCGCGATGCCCATCCGCTCCTGCGCGAGATTGGTCATCAGGTGGAAGAAGGCGCCGTTCGGTTCACCGAGCAGGTTCTCCTTCGGGACCCGCACGTCGTGGAAGAACAGCTCGGCGGTGTCCTGCGCCTTCTGGCCGATCTTGTCGAGGTTGCGGCCGCGCTCGAAGCCCTCCGCGCCGCGCTCGACGACCAGCAGCGACAGGCCGTGCGCCCCGCCCTCGGGGGTGGTCCTGGCGACCACGATCACCAGGTCGGCGAGGATTCCGTTGGAGATGAACGTCTTGGAGCCGTTCAGCACCCAGTGGTCCCCGCGGTCCTCGGCGGTGGTCCGGATCCCCTGGAGGTCGGAGCCCGCACCCGGCTCGGTCATCGCTATGGCGGTGATGGTCTCGCCGGAGCAGAAGCCGGGCAGCCAGCGGCGCTTCTGCTCCTCGGTGGCGAGCGAGGTCAGATACGGCCCGATGATGTCGTTGTGCAGGCCGATGGCCAGTCCGGGGGCGCCCGCCCTGGTGAACTCCTCGGCGATGACGGCGGCGTAGCGGAAGTCGGTGTTCCCGCCGCCCCCGTACTCCTCCGGGACGGCCAGCCCGAGCAGCCCCTGGCGTCCGGCGGCCCGCCACGCCTCGCGGCTGACGATGCCGTCCTTCTCCCACTGCTCGTAGTGCGGCAGCACCTCCTTGGTGAGGAAGGTGCGGACGGTCTCACGGAACGCCTCGTGGTCGGCGTCGAAGATGCGTCGTTGCATCGGGGCCCCCTAGAGCCAGCTCTTGACGGTTGAGATCAGCTCGGCCGGGTCGGGGCCGACGGGTGTGACGTTGAGCATGGTGACGCCCGCCTCGCGGAAGGCCTCGACACGCTCGCGTACGTAGCCCTCGGGCCCGCACAGGGTCATCAGCTCGCAGAACTCGTCCGGGACGGCGGCTGCGGCGTCGCGCAGGCGCCCGGCGAGGTACAGCTCCTGGATCCGGCGGGCTTCTTCCCCGTACCCGTAGGCGACGGCCAGGTCGTTGTAGAAGTTCTTGCCGACCGCGCCCATCCCGCCGACGTACAGCGCGATCTGCGGGCGTGCGCGGTCCCGTACGGCGGCCGCGTCGTCGCCGATGGCGAGCAGGCCGCCCGCGACCGTCTGCAGCGGTCCGAGCTCCGGCGACCGCCGGGCCGCGCCCTCGGCGAGCGGGCCGCCCCATACCGCTGCGGCCTTCTCCGGGATGAAGAGCGTGGGCAGCCAGCCGTCCGCGATCTCGGCGGTCAGCCGCACGTTGGCCGGGCCGAGCGAGGCGATGTACACGGGGATGGCGGGGCGGACCGGGCGGGTGAGGATCTTCAGCGGCTTGCCGAGCCCGGTGCCGCGCTCCGGCGGGAGCGGCATGTCCGTGAGGCCGTGGTGGTCGATCGTCTCGCGGCGCCAGATGCGCCGGCACAGCTCGACCGTCTCCCGGGTGCGGCCGAGCGGCTTATCGTACGGCTTCCCGTGCCAGCCCTCGACGACCTGCGGGCCGGAGGCGCCGAGGCCGAGGAGCGCCCGGCCGCCCGAGAGGGCGTCCAGGCCGGCGGCCGTCTGCGCGATCAGGCCGGGGGTGCGCGAGTAGACGTTCATGATCGCCGAGCCGATCTTCAGCCGCTCGGTGCGGGCGGCGAGATAGCCCATGATCGTCGGCGAGTCGAAGCCCCAGGCCTCGGCCACCCACAGCGCGTCGAGGCCGGCGGACTCCAGCGCGGCCGCCTCGTCGGCGGCCCGGCGCGGGTCCCCCGCGTAGTCGAGCATCATCGACAGTTCCATCAGGCCTCCTTCGGGAGCAGGGCCGGTACGTCCCAATCGGCGGCCACCGACTCGGTGTGGGCGCCCGGCCGGGCGGGCCCCGCGGTGACGGAGACCGGGGTCGCGGAGAACCGCGGGGCGGGTGCGGGCTGCACGATCCCGCCGAAGTCCGTGAAGGTGCCCCGGGCGGCGAGGTGGGGGTGGCCGGGAGCCTCGCGCAGCGACAGCACCGGGGCCACGCAGGCGTCGGTGCCCTCGAAGACCGCCGTCCACTCCTCGCGCGTACGGGTCCGGAAGCGTGCTGCGACGGCCTCGCGCAGTTCGCCCCAGCGGGCGATGTCCTTGCGGGCCGGCGCCCGGTCCGCGATGCCGAGGAGCTCCGTGAAGGTGTCGTAGAACTGCTGCTCCAGCGCGCCGACCGCCATGTACCCGCCGTCGGAGGTCTCGTAGGTGCCGTAGAAGGGACACCCGCCGTCGAGGAGGTTGGCTCCGCGCCGGTCCTGCCAGCCGCCCGCCGCCATCATCCCGTGGATCATGGCGGTGAGGTGGGCGGTGCCGTCGACGATGGCCGCGTCGACGACCTGCCCGGTGCCTGTGTCCCGGGCGTGCCGGAGGGCGGCGAGGACGCCGATCACCAGGTAGAGCGAGCCTCCCGCGTAGTCCCCGACCAGGTTGGCCGGGACCGCCGGGGGCTCTCCCGGGTTGCCGATCATGCCGAGGGCCCCGGTGACGGCGATGTAGGCGATGTCGTGCCCCGCGGTGTGCGCGAGCGGGCCCTCCTGGCCCCAGCCGGTCATCCGCCCGTAGACGAGGCGGGGGTTGCGGGCGTGGCACTCGGCCGGGCCCACGCCGAGCCGCTCGGCGACCCCGGGGCGGAAGCCCTCGACGAGGACGTCGGCCCGCTCCACCAGGTCCAGGACGCGGGCCGGCCCATCGGCCGACTTGAGGTCGACCAGGACGGAGCGCTTGCCGCGGTTGGTGACGTCGTAGGCGGGGTCGACCGCGAGCCCGCCGCCGCCGGGCCGGTCCACCCGTACGACGTCCGCCCCCAGGTCGGCGAGGAGCATGGCGGCGAACGGTCCCGGGCCGATGCCGGCCAGCTCGACGACGCGCACTCCGGCGAGCGGGCCGCTGCCGCTCGCCGTCCCGGTGCCGGTGCCGGTGCCGGTCCCGTTCCCTGTCACTGCCATCGAGCCCCCAGCGTCTGCGGTGTGGGTGGTGTGCCTGGTGTGCCTGGTATGTGTGGTGTGGCGACTGTGTGACACAACTGATGTAACACCGGTGATGCTAGGAACGCGTTCCACCGAGCACAAGCCCCCGGGCCGCGCTCCCGCGGGATCGGCCGGAAGCGGAGGTTCCACCCCCTCTGGAAGAGCCCGGGATCCAGGGGCGCACCCCCCTGATAGATCGTCCCGCGACTCTGTACTCTGAACGAGCTTTCGAGCTGATCAAGCGTTCAATCAGATAAGTGGGGGACTGGTGCGTCGTCGCCGCCTTGTAATTTCCGCTGCCGCCATCGCGGCGGGCGTTGGTCTCATCCCGGGCGTCGCCCAGGCCGACCCGGCCAAGCCGGACGCACGCGGCACCACCGCGCCGGACCTGGATCTGGGCCTCGGCAAGGACGCGAAGTCCAAGAGCAACACCTTCACCAGCCCCGCCGACCGCACGGTCCGCAAGGCCACAGCCCCGTCCGCCAAGACCGGAGCGGCCGCGGCGCAGTCCGTCGCCTCCGCCAACCCGGACCTCGCTGTCGGCCTGACCGCGTACGGCGTCACGGCGCACGGCGCCGAGGTGGACACCACCATCACGAGCGTGGACACCGCGCTCAAGGTCACCGTCAACTGGGGTGACGGGAAGTCGGACGTCTTCGACGCCTACGGCTCCGAGACCCGGACCACGGCGCACACCTACGCCGAGGTCGGCTCCTACACGGTCAAGGTCACCGTGACGGACGCCGCGAACGCCGTCTCGGCCGTCAACGAGGTTGTCTTCGTCACCGCCGGCGCGGACTTCACCCCGTACGCCCCGACCCGCCTGCTGGACACCCGCAACGGGACCGGCGCGCCGGCGGGCATGGTCCAGCCGTACAGCTCGACCCGCGTGAAGGTCGGCGGCAACGGCGGGATACCGGCCGGCGTCACCGCCGTGGTCCTCAACATCACGGTCACCAACACCTCCACCGAGGGCCACATCACCGCCTTCCCCGAGGGCACCGAGCGTCCGACCACGTCGAACGTCAACTACAAGGCCCGCCAGAGCGTCCCGAACCTGGTCATCGTGAAGGTCGGCAAGAACGGCTACGTCGAGATCGCCAACCGCGGCGGCGCCCCGGTCGACCTGATCGCCGACGTCACCGGCTACTTCTCCAAGACCGAGTCCAGCGGTTACACGCCGGTCACCCCGTCGCGCTTCGTCGACACCCGTGACGGCCTCGGCACGGCGAAGGGCCAGCTCGGCGGCCGGAAGACCTTCACCACCCAGATCAGCGGCCTGCGCGGCGTGCCCCAGGGCATCAGCGCCGTCGCGCTGAACGTGACGGTCACCAACCCGAAGGAGGCCGGCCACCTGTCGGTCTTCCCGGGCGGCGGCGCCACCCCGACCGCGTCCAACCTGAACTTCACCCCGGGCCAGACCATCGCCAACTCGGTGATCGTCCCCGTCAGCGCGGACGGCAGGATCAGCGTCTTCAACGGTGCCTGGGCGGGCACCGACGTCGTCGTCGACGTCGTCGGCTACTACAGCGCCGACAGCAAGGGCGCCTTCCTGCCGCTCTCGCCCGAGCGTCTGGTGGACACCCGCGACCCCCAGGACCCGGTCTACGGGAAGCTGTGGGGCCAGGACTACATCTACATGCCGATGTCCTACGACGACCCGAGCATCACGGGCTTCGTGCTGAACACCACGGTCACCAACCCGGAGGGCGACGGGTACCTCACGGTCACCCCCGACCCGAACTCGCTCGACGACTACATCAACAAGACGGCGGGCTGGCCGACGCCGCCGAACTCCTCGAACCTGAACTGGACGAAGGGCGCCACCGTCCCGAACCTGGTCCAGGCGAGCACCGGCAGCAACGGCATCATCGACCTCTGGAACCGGGGCTGGGACGACGTCGACCTGATCGTCGACCTCTTCGGCCTGTACCAGCAGGACTGATCCACCGGCAGGTGGACCCCACGGCGCCCCGGGCGCGGCCGCACGGCCGTTCCCGGGGCGCCGTCGTCGTGACGGGCCGTCCGGCGTTCCGCCGCACCCGTCCGACGTCGTCGGCGTTGTCCGGCGTTACGCCGTACCCGGCCGACTTTCCGCCACACCGTCCGGCACCTGCCCGCGCGGACGCCGCAGCCCCGCGCTAGCCTCGGCCACCCACACCACCCGCACCACCCACTCGGAGGAGCTCCCATGAACGCAGGGGTCCCGCAGGACCGACCGGAACGCGCCTACGACGTCGTGCTCTTCGGCGCCACCGGGTTCGTGGGGGCGCTGACCGCCGAGTACCTCGCCGCACAAGCGCCCGCCGGCTGCCGGTGGGCCCTCGCCGGCCGGGACCTCGCGAAGCTGGAGCGGCTGCGCGAGCGGCTGGCCGCGATCGATCCCGCGTGCGCCACGCTGCCGCTGCTGCGGGCCGACGCCCAGGACGCCGCCGCCGTGCGCGAACTGGCCGCGTCCACCCGGGTGCTGGCCACGACCGTGGGACCGTACGTCTGGTACGGGGCCGCTCTCGTGGCCGCCTGCACCGAGGCGGGCACGGACTACGTGGACCTCACCGGCGAGCCGGAGTTCGTGGACCGGATGTACGTGGAGCACGACGCGCGGGCCCGCGAGACCGGCGCCCGGCTCGTGCACGCCTGCGGCTTCGACTCCATCCCGGCCGACCTCGGCGCGTACTTCACGGTCCGGCAGCTGCCGGAGGGGGTCCCGCTGGCGGTCGACGGGTTCATGCGGTCCAACGCCTTCTTCTCCGGCGGGACCCTGGCCTCCGCGCTGACCGCGCTGGGCCGCGGCCCCCAGACCCTGGCGGCCGCGCACGCCCGCCGCCTGCACGAGCCGCGGCTGCTGGGACGGCGGGCGCGCGGCCCGCTGGGCGTGCCGCGGTTCAGCCGCGAGACCGGCACCTGGGCGCTTCCGCTGCCCTCGCTGGACCCGCGGATCGTGACCCGGTCGGCCGCCGCGCTGGAGCGCTACGGCCCGGACTTCCGCTACCGGCACTACGCCTCCGTCAAGCACCTGCCCGTGGCACTGGGCGGTACGGCGGCGGTCGGCGCGACGGCGGCCCTGGCCCAGGTGCCGCCGGCCCGGCGGTGGCTCATGAACCGCTGGGAGCCCGGCCGGGGGCCGGACGCGGAACGGCGGGCGCGCAGCTGGTTCACCGTACGGTTCGTGGGCGCGGGCGGCGGGCGCCGCGTGCTCACCGAGGTGTCGGGCGGCGACCCGGGCTACGGCGAGACCGCGAAGATGCTGGCTGAGTCGGCGCTCTGCCTGGCCCACGACACCCTGCCGGAGTCCGCCGGGCAGGTGACGACCGCCGTGGCGATGGGCGACGCCCTCATCCACCGCCTGCAGAAGGCGGGGATCACCTTCCGGGTGGCCGACGCCCGCTGAGGGACCGGCTCAGGAGGCCTCCCGCAGCGCCCTGCGGCACAGCGAGTCGGCGTGGCGGGTGGTCTCCGGGATCCGGAAGCGAGGGCTCAGGGCCAGGGCCTGCGCGCAGGCGTTGTCGAGCGAGACCTTGTGCCCGACGGAGACGTACACCGGCTTGACCGCGTCCTGCGTGCGCAGGGCCCGCCCGACCTCGACACCGTCGGCGGCGACCAGGGCGGAGGCGTCGCCCCGCCGGGTGCCCGGCTCCTCGTAGGTGAAGGTGAACGGGTTCTTCGCGACGCCGATGGACGGGAGCCCGGTGACCACGCCGAGGTGGCACGCGAGGCCGAAGCTGCGGGGGTGGGCGAGGCCGTAGCCGTCGCAGACCACGAGGCCGGGTTCGGCGGTCAGGGCGTCCAGGGCGGCCAGTACGGTCGGCAGCTCGCGGAAGGCGAGCAGCCCCGGCACGTAGGGGAAGCTGACGTGCCCGACGGCGGTGGCCTCCTCGACGACCTCCAGGGTCGCGGCGTCGAGCACCACGGCCGCGGCGGCGACCAGGTCGCGGGTGTCGTCGTAGGCGACGTCCACTCCGGCCACGAGACCTCGGCCGGGCGGGGGGCCGGGCTCGTCGAGCACGACGTGATGGCGCAGTTCGTCCTGTATCGCCCGGGCCTCGGCCTCGTCGGCGGGGGTCTTCACACTCGTCATGATGGACCGAGAGTAGCCTGGCGATCATGTTCGTCATGGAGCTCTCCTACACCGCGCCCCTCGAAGCCGTCGAGGACGAGATGGACGCCCACATCGCCTGGCTGGACGGCTACTACGCCGCCGGCGTCTTCCTCGCGTCGGGACGCAAGGTGCCGCGCGACGGGGGCGTCGTCCTGGCCGGAGGGGTGTCCCGGGCCGAGATCGAGAAGATCGCGGCCGAGGACCCCTTCGTGGTCGCGGGCGTCTGCGTCTACCGCATCACCGAGTTCATCGCGACGAAGACCTCGTCGGACCTGGCAACGGTCCGCGAGAACCCGGTCGTCTAGTGCTGTGACCGGGAACGGCCGGCCGGGGGTCAGCGGCGTTCCAGCCGTGCCACCCTGCCCTTCTCCCCCGCCGCCCAGCAGCCCGTGTCGGGCGCGCAGTCGACCGTGTCGAAGGATCCCGCGTCCAGCGGCCGCCAGGTGCGGCCCCCGTCCGTGGTCACGTCCGTGCCCGTGGGCCCGACCGCGAGGGCCGTCCCCCCGGTGTACGGGTACCAGGCCGCGCCCGACCGGTAGGCCGGCGGCGGGGTCGTCGCCCCGCGCCAGGTGCGGCCCCCGTCCGCGGACACCGCCGCGGCCTGCGGCGAGGCCTGCCCGGTGCGGTAGTCGCCGCCCACGGCGAGGCCCCTCGTACGGTCCCGGAAGGCGAGGGCGAAGACCCCTCGTGCGGGATCTCCCGCCGGAACGGTGGATTCGGCCACCCGCCAGGACCGGCCGCGGTCCGCGGAGTGCAGGACCCGGGCGGTCGCTGCGCCGCCGGTGGCCAGCCAGACGTCGCGCGGACCGGCGCTGACCAGGCACTGGCCGCTCGCGGCGAAGCCCGCCTCGCCCGGCAGCGCCTCGGGCATGCCCTCACTGGGCAGCACCCGCCAGTGGCGGCCGCCGTCGTCCGTGGACAGGATGCGGAACTTCCCGTCCACCGGATCGCTCATGGCCAGCCCGTGGCGGGCGTCGAAGAACGTGAGGCAGTCGTAGAAGGCCCGCGGGTCCGGGTTGCGGAAGGTCTCGGTCCAGGTGGCACCGCCGTCCTCGGTCCGCAGCACCCTGGAGGCCTCGCCCTCGCCGATGGACAGGGCCACGGCGCGCCGGGCGTCGAAGGCCTCGATGTCGCGCAGTTCCAGTTGCTCCGCGACCGCGCCGGGCGGCGAGACATCCTGCCAGCTGCGGCCTCCGTCGAGCGTACGCAGCACGGTGCCCTTGGAGCCGGCGACCCAGGCCGTGCTCCGGCTCACCGCGGCGAGTCCCCGGAAGCGGGAGGTCTGCCCGGTGTCCTTGAGTGCCCAGCCGGTCGCGCGTAAGTCCCGTCCCGGGCCCTGTTCTTCGGCGTGGGCGGGGCCGGCGAGCACCCCGACCGCAAGGATTGCCGCGCACATGCCAATTCCCGCATCCAGAAGTCTCATGGCGCCGGAAGCTAACGCACCCCGGATCCGCCCGTCCAGAGGGCGTCCCGGCCGCTTCCCCGCCGGCGCTCCGGCGCTTCCCCGGCGCCTCCGGCCGCCGCGTCGCCCGGCCCCCGCCACCAGCGCTTGCGACCGTGCGTTGCGCCTGTGGAGTGAGCGACAACCGGCCCTTCTGAAGGGCCCCCGGGCCCTTCGCGGTACACCGCCCCGCCTTCGCGCACTTCCGCCCACCCGGTCACTCTGTGCGATCACACAGGCAGGTTCCGGCCAGTCGGTGACACAGCTCACTCAAACGCCCATGCACGGATTTGCCGATTCCGGCGTCTATCGGGTTGCCGGGCCCCACCCCGCAGTCCGGCAGCAGATCCGCCGCAAGGGAGTGAGCCTTGATCACTGTCATCGAGCAGGCCGCGCAGGCCCGTCTGGTCGCCACCGCGCCGAAGGTCGAGACCGTTCCCGTCACCCTCTGTTACGACCGGGCGGATCCGTTCGCCGTACGCATGGCATTCCCCGCCCCGGCCACGCTGGAGGGAGTCGAGGTCTCGTGGACGTTCTCGCGCGAGCTGCTGGAGTCCGGGCTGGACCGCCCGTCCGGCTGGGGCGACGTGCGCGTGCGGCCGTACGACGGGGACCGGACCACGATCGAGTTCCACGCGGTGGAGGGCGTCGCGATCGTCCTGATGCTGACGGCCGAGCTGCACCGGTTCCTTGAGCGCGCCGCGGCCGTGGTCCCGCCCGGTCTGGAGCACCTCTACCTCGACATGGACCACAGCCTGGCCGAGCTGATGCGCGACACCTGCTGATCACCCCGCCGCGCCCGACCCGCCCCGCCCCGCCCCCGCCCCGCCTTAAATCGTTTGCGGGCGGCCGGGGCCGCCCGTAGCTTCGTTGATGCCCCATTGCCGTCGAACGGAGCAGGACGTTGCTCTTCTGAGGTCCGAGACACCGACCTGCGCGACCAGCGCGACCACCGCGGTCACCACGACCGCCGAGAACCGCCGTGATGCCCGACATCACGGCCACGGTCGCCGCCCCGCCCCTGCCGTGATCGCGTTCGCGATTCCGAGCGTCGGCTGTCTCCCCGCGTTGCACTCACCACTCACGCAACCTGGAGGCCTCCATGAGCCACGCCCCCGCATTCATCACCTGCTCCGCCCTGTCCTTCGACTGGCCCGACGGGACCCCCGTGTTCGACGGGTTCCAGCTGGCCGTCGGTCCCGGACGCACCGGCCTGATCGGACTCAACGGGAGCGGCAAGTCCACCCTGTTGAAGCTGATCGCCGGTGAACTGACCCCGTCCGAGGGACAGTCGTCCGTCGCCGGCTCGGTCGGCTACCTCCCCCAGACGGTCACCCTCGACACCGCGCTGCGCGTGGACGAGGCGCTCGGCATCCGCACCGCCCGCGCCGCGCTGCACGCCATCGAGGCGGGCGAGGCCACGGAGGCGAACTTCGCCGCCGTCGGCGACGACTGGGACGTGGAGGAGCGGGCCCTGGCCACGCTCGACCAGCTCGGTCTCGCCCGGATCGGCCTGGACCGCACCGTCGGCGAGCTCTCGGGCGGCGAGTCCGTCCTGCTGCGCCTGGCCGCACTGCTCCTGGACCGTCCCGACGTGCTGCTGCTGGACGAGCCGACCAACAACCTGGACCTGCGCGCCCGGGGCCGGCTGTACGCGGCCGTCGAGTCCTGGTCCGGGGTGATGCTCCTGGTCAGCCACGACCGCGAGCTGCTGGAGCGGGTCGACCAGATCGCCGACCTGCGCGACGGCGAAGTCCGCTGGTACGGAGGGAACTTCACCGACTACGAGGAGATGCTCGCCGCCGAGCAGGACGCGGCCGAGCGGATGGTCCGGGTCGCGGAGGCCGACGTACAGCGGCAGAAGCGCGAACTGGCCGATGCTCAGGTCAAATTGGCCCGGCGCAAGCGGTACGGCCAGAAGATGTACGAGAACAAGCGCGAGCCGAAGATCGTGATGGGCGCCCGCAAGCGTGCGGCACAGGAATCGGCCGGCAAGCACCGGATCATGCACACCGAGAAGCTGGCCCAGGCGAAGGAGCGGCTGGACCAGGCGGCGGAGGCGGTCCGCGACGACGCCGAGATCCGCATCGAACTGCCCGCCACCCTGGTTCCGCCGGGGCGGCGCGTCCTGACCCTCAGCGATGTGCACCTGCCTCACGGGGCCCGCGTGCGGGGGGAGTGGGAACTGCGGGGCCCGGAGCGGATCGCGCTGGTGGGCCGCAACGGCTCGGGCAAGACCACGCTGCTCCGCACCATCGCGGGCCAGCTCGCACCGGAGTCCGGGACGGCCGAGACGCACGTGACCACGCGGTTCCTGCCGCAGCGGCTGGACGTGCTGGACGAGGACCGCTCGGTGGTGGAGAACGTGGCCCGGTTCGCCCCGCAGGCCACCAACAACCTGATCCGGGCCCGGCTCGCGCACTTCCTCTTCCGGGGCGGGCGGGCGGACCGGCCGGCCGGCACCCTGTCGGGCGGCGAGCGGTTCCGGGCGGCACTGGCGGCACTGCTGCTGGCGGAGCCCGCCCCGCAGCTCCTCATGCTGGACGAGCCGACGAACAACCTCGACCTGTCGAGCGTGCGGCAGCTGACCGATGCGCTGGAGTCGTACCAGGGCGCGCTCGTGGTGGCGAGCCACGACGTGCCGTTCCTGGAGTCGATCGGGGTGACGCGCTGGCTGCTGCTGGACGGCGAGCTGCGGCCGACCACGGCCGAGGAGGTCCGGGAGGTGCTGTGGCACGGCTGACTGACCGGCTGACCGGCTGACCGGCTGACGGAGCAGGGTGCATGCGGGTCCCCTTCCCGCGCGAGGGTGAGTCATACGGGGCGCTACCGTCGCCCCGTGTGAGACTTACGCTACAGACCGTAGCGAAACTCGGTGCAGCGGGAGAGGGGAACCGTGCCGCCCAGGAGCACACCCACCGCCAGGCAGCGGCGCCTCGGCTCCGAGCTGCGCAGACTCCGCGAGGAGTCGGGCACGTCGGTCCAGTGGGCCGCGGCGCTGCTCGCAGTCGACCGCACCCGGATCCCCAACATCGAGTCGGGCCGGATCGGCATCAGCGCCGAGCGCGTGCGCACCCTCGCCCGCCACTACGGATGCCAGGACCCCGAGCTCGTGGACCTGCTCGCGGCGATGGCCCAGGAGCGGGACAAGGGCTGGTGGGAGCGGCACCGGGGGGCACTGCCGCCCGGGCTGCTCGACATCTGCGAGCTGGAGCACCATTCGGTCGGCCTGCACACCGCGGTGACCACGCACATACCCGGACTGCTCCAGACCGAGGCGCATGCGCGCGCCGTCTTCGGCGTCGCCGACCCGCCGCTGCCGGAGTCCGAGCTCCAGGCCCGCCTCGCGCTGCGGATGCGCCGCCAGCAGGTGTTCGCGCGGGAGCGGCCGCCGCTGTACGAGGCGGTGGTGCACGAGGCGGCGCTGCGGATGCGGTTCGGCGGGCCCGGGGTGGTCCGGGAGCAGCTGGAGCACGTACTCGTGCAGTCGGAGCGGGAGCGTACGACGGTCCGGGTCATCCCGTTCAGCGCGGGCGGCTTCCCCGGGTCCGGGCAGTCCTTCACGTATGCCGCGGCGGCACTGAACCGACTGGACACCGTGCAGCTGGACAGCTCGCACGGCTCGATGCTGGTCGACGCGGGTCCGAAGCTGGCGCGGTACCGGGGGCTGCTGGAGCGACTGCGGTCCCTGGCGCTGCCGGCGGCCGCCTCCCGCGATTTCATCCACGCCGTCGTGCGGGACCTGTGACCTGGGCCGGGTCGCGACCCAGGGCCGATGAGGAGACCGGAGATCGAGATGACACCTTCCGAGGCCGCTTCGGCCACCCACCGGGACATCACCTGGTCGGAGCCCTTCTGCAGCGAGGGCGCCAACTGTTTCCGCTTCGGCCGCGACGCCGCCGGGCGGGCGTACATCGGAACGACGGGGTCCGGTGTGCACGTGACCGACTCCGTCGAAGCCCTCCGCGCGCTGGTCTCGGCCGTCAAGGCGGGGGCGGCCGACCACCTCCTGGCGTGATTTCGCCTTTTGCTTTCCCCTTCAGGGCACCCTCAAACTGCATAGATAACGGGAGGCAATCGGACATAGGGACACGGGGGGCTTGGCTGGCCTTGATGTCGCGCTTAACCTACGACTCCGTAGGCTACGGAACCGTAGGTAATTCGCTTTGCACCCAGGAGTACCCGTGACGATCACCTCTCCCCACCTCGGCAGCTCGGAGGCGTGGACCGACGCCAAGCTGCTGTACGCGCTGGAAGAGGTGGTCGAAAAGGAGCTCAACCGCCATTTGAAGGTCACCAAGGACTGGATGCCCCACGAGTACGTTCCGTGGAGCGACGGCCGGAACTTCCCGGGCTTCTTCGAGGACGGCGAGGCCTGGGACCCGGAGCAGTCCAAGGTCACCGACATCGGCAAGATCGCGCTGGTCGTGAACCTGCTGACCGAGGACAACCTCCCCAGCTACCACCACGAGATCGCGTCGCTCTTCGGCCGCAACGGCGCCTGGGGCACCTGGGTGCACCGCTGGACGGCCGAGGAGGGCCGCCACGGCATCGTGATGCGCGACTACCTGCTGGCCTCGCGCGCCGTGGACCCGGACAAGCTGGAAGCGTTCCGGATGCAGCACATGTCGGAGGGCTTCGAGTCCGACAACCGCCACTCCATGCTCCACTCGGTGGCGTACGTGGCCTTCCAGGAGCTCGCCACGCGCATCTCCCACCGCAACACCGGCCACCAGTCCGGTGACCCGGTCTGCGACCGCATGCTGGCACGCATCGCGCAGGACGAGAACCTGCACATGGTCTTCTACCGCAACCTGCTGGGCGCGGCCTTCGAGCTCGCCCCGGACCTGACCATGCAGGCGGTACGGGACGTCGTCGTCAACTTCCGGATGCCCGGACACGGCATGCCGGGCTTCGAGCGCATGGCCGCGCAGATGGCCATCGGCGGCGTCTACAACCTGCGGATCCACCATGACGACGTGCTGTCGCCGGTCCTCCGCTTCCTCAAGGTCATGGACATCGCCGACCTCGGCCCGGAGGGCCAGAAGGCCCAGGACGAGCTCGGCCTGTTCATGAACGGCCTGAACTCCGAGGCCACGAAGTTCGACGAGAAGCTGGCCGCCCGCGCCGCGCGCCTCGCGGCCCGCAAGGGCTGACCGATTTCCGCCCGCTCGGGCGGGTGACGCCGATTGCCCTGGCAGAGCCGTGCTCTGCCAGGGTTTCGCGTCATGACGTCACTCCAGGTGGACATCGACCAGCTGACCCGCTTGACCCGCGCCCTGGACTCCTCGCTGAGCTCCCTGCGGGAAGCCCGTCGGGCCCTGGACCACGTACGGCCCGACGAGCTGGGCACGGCGGATCTCGATGCGGCCTGCGACGGCTTCCAGGAACGGTGGGCCCACGGCACCCGGGAGCTGACCAAGCGCGTCAAGGCCGTACGGGAGGGCGTGGACCGCAGCGCGGCGGAGTACGCGGAGCTGGAACAGGCCATCCGTGCGGCCTTCCTCCGCGCGGCGGCCGCCCATGGCTGAGCACCCGGCACTGGGCTTCGACCCGGCCCCCGGAAATCCGGCCGCGGTCCTGGCGCTGACCAAAAAGCTCGGCGCGTCGGCGAAGTCGCTGGACGAGGCCTCCCGCGTGGTGACGGACCTCGTCTCGCACAGCTCGTCCTGGCAGGGCGAGGCGGCGACCGCCTTCCGGGCCTCCCTCTCCCGGGACCTCCCCCGCTACCTGGCCTCGGCCCACACCTCCCTGGCGGAGGCCGCCCGCCGGCTCACCGGCTGGCACGACACCCTGGTCGCGCACCGCGAGCTGGCCGCAGCCTACGAGGCCCGGGCCGCGGCGGCGAAGACCGAGGAGGCCCTCACCGACACCCGCCGCCTGGCCCGCGAACTCGCCGCCGAACACGCGGCGGCGGCCCGCCGCGTGGCCGCGACGCTGAACGCCGCGACGGACAAACTGGCCCCGAAGGAACCGGGCCTCCTGGCCTCGATCTGGCGCAAGATCACCGAAGACCCGGCAGACGCCCTCTCCAACGCCTCGGCGATCCTGGGCGCAATCGGCGCCGGCGTAGCCCTGTTCTTCCCCCCGGCGGGGCTCGCCATCATGCTGGTGGGCAGCGGCCTGTCCTTGGCGGCCCTGGCCATGCACACCTCGGACCCGAAGTTCCGCAAGTCCCTGACGGACGGCTTCACCAAAGGCCAGTTCGACGCGGACTTCTGGAAGAGCAGCGTGACCCTCCTCGGAGACACCGCAGGATCCGTCCCCGGCGTGGCGGCAGTCGCCTCCGGCGCCAAGGCCGGCACGGCGGCCGCCCGCGCGGCCATGGCAGCCGCACCCGAGGCCAGCGCCCTGACAGGTCTCGCACCGGGCGCCACGGCCTTCCGGCAAGCGGCGTGGTCCACGGCCGATGATGTGCGCCAGGTCGAAAGCCCACTCACGGGGTGGGCATTGCGGACCTCGACTCAGGAGACACGCGACCGGGTAGGTGCGGTCGTCGCTGCTACAGGAGCGGTGACTGCTGGGTCCGACTACGGGACGGACAACGAGGCTGTGGAACACGGCTCCACAGCGGTGGACGGCACCCGTGGGGTCCTCGACGACGCCCCCACAGCAATCAAGAGGACCGGCCACGCCTGGTCGGTGTTGAGGCCATGACACAGCAGATCTCCGCACCGCCGGTCTGGTTCCGCCTGCCTCCCGGATTTCATGACGTGAGCCCCGGCGACAGGGCGGCACTGGACGCGTTCGCCGAGGCCCTGGGTAGCGCCGCTGCCCATCGGGAACTGTGCCAACTCATGGACGGCCTCGACGAACTCGCCAGCCACAACGTCGTGCACACCGCTATCGGCTTTCACCCGGAGGAGCCGGTCGGCGTCGCAACGTCGTTGTTCTCCTTAATCGTGCGGCAGGCCGGTCAACCCAACCCCCGGCTTACCGTGGCACGTACAGCTTTGGCGATCGCACGCTCGCCACACTGGACCAACTCCATCCGCCGGTTCATCGATCTGCCTTCCAAGCTTCCCTGCTGCCTGGTTGCGGGCACCATTTCCGTGCCCGCCGTGGAGCATCGTCTGTTTCAGGCCAGAGTTGCGACTGTGCACCCGGACGGTCTCCACCTGCTGATCTTCGATCTCACCAGCGCCTCGACACAGCACGCTGAGGCTTACACGGACATCCTTGAGGCTGTCACTCACACAGCCCTCTTCTCCGACCCGGAGGTAGGTGCGCCGAAGGCAGACGGGACCTCACGCATCCTGGAGGTACTGCTGTGAGCCCGTCGCTCACCAAAGTGGCCTGGGACCACCCGCCCACAGCAGTCGGCTACAGGAGGTTGGCCGTCCGCCGTCTCGGGTGGGTGCTCAGTCTGGGCGGCCCTCCGCTGGTGGCCTTGGCCTGCATCAATCGCGTCCCCCATGCAGGCATGGCCTTTGCTCTGATCACCCTGCTCGTCGTGCCCTACCTACCCTGGGTGATCATCGCGTACGTCAGGCGCCATCGGGTCAAGGCCGTACTGCGGTCCTACCCCTGGTGCGAGTGGCCGTGCCGGCACCCGATCCGCCCGCCGGGGAGCCCGGCGACGATCGTGATTCCTTTTCGGGAGGACTTCACGGCCACGCTGCGGATCCTGCCGTTCCCCATTGCGCTCGCGCAGTTGGAGAACGATCACCCGGACCGGATCTGGTTCGCGGGCGACCCCCGCTTCGGGGGAGTCGTGTCGCCCGTCGGGGGGCATTACCCCGTGCGGGTCGTGCCCCACACGCCGCGGCGCGAGGAGTGTGGTGGCGAGGGGTTCGACCTCGCGCGGCGGGTGGGGTTGGTCCGTGCCAGCGGGAAGGCCACGCGGACCTGAGTCAGCGGCGGCGGGGGCGCAAGGCGAGGCGCTCCGCCTCCGAAAGGCCGCCCCAGACCCCGAATCGCTCGTCGTTGGCCAGTGCGTACTCCAGGCACGCCACCCGCCCCTCGCACGCCCCGCACAGCCGCTTCGCATCGCGCAATGAGGAGCCCGGCTCCGGGAAGAAGAAGCCCGGGCCGGTCTGGGCGCACAGGGCGAGTTCGTACCAGGCGGAGGTGTCGGTGGTTGCGGTAGAGGTGTTCGTAGACATGCCGCCGATACTGGTCAGCGCGGATGGACGTCCGCTATACGCCCGATCAACATGACGTACGCGGCGGCTTCCAGAGCATCGCATCCCCCGCCGACAACGGCCCTCCCCCGAGTAGGTGGTGAACGTGCGGCAGGATGCGGGCACATGATGCTCTTGTCGCGCTTCGACTTACCGGGACAGATATGGTCCGTCGCCACCCAGCACCCTTCCGGCCCCCTGTACACGACCACCTACGGGGCGAATCCCCTGGAGACGGTCGTCTCGTCCGTCGATCTGGCGGGGCAGGTCCGGTGGCAGCGGGCGTACCCGGGCACCGGACGCCCCCGGTCCCGGCTGTCGCCGGGCGGCACGCTCTGGCTCGCCCGACCGGCGGACGGCGGCGGCCGGACGCTGGAGGGCATCCTCCCCGACGGTTCCGTGGACCGGTCCGTCCCCCTGCCCTGCCGGGCTGGAGAGGAGGTGGCAGCCTTCGTCGTGCTCGGCGTCGGATTCTGCGTCAGTTGGGCCGGCGCCGCCCCGATGCTCCTCGCACCGGGCGTGCGTCCGTCGCGTGTGCCCCGTGTCGCCCGGTACAGCAGGGAGGGACGCTGTCTGTGGTCGACGCCGATCGACCTCGGCCCGGTCTCGCACCCCGGCCTGCTCGAGATGAGCGCGGAGACCGGCTGGGAGGTGCGGACGGCGGCGCCGCGGCCGCCGTCGTGGGTGGAGGCCTCCCGATGGGGGCCGCTGCTGGTGTCCGGCGACCGGGTCGCTGCCGGTTTCGCCGATGGCCGGAGCGGTGTCGGGCGGACCTTCTTCCTGGACCTGGTGAGCGGTGCCCTCGTCGCCGTCACGGACCCCGCGCCGTCGAGCCGCAATGCGATCGCAGGTCCTGGTGCCTTCCTGGTCGGCGCCCTGGGATACGGTGCGTGCGCCATGCGCCGTTTCGGCCGCGACGGAACGGAGAGCGCCCGGTGGGACTGCAACGGGGCGATGACCGTGGACGGGCTCGGCGCCGTGCGCGGCCCCGCGCGGTCGGCCACCCCGTCGGGCACGTCGCGATTGCGTCGACTGACCGCCTTGAACGACCTGGTGGACGGCCCGCATTTGACCGACCACCACACCTCTCATCCGGCGGTGGACACCAACGGCACCACGGTGTTCTGGCATGGCGGAAAACTGCTGGCTGTCGATTCGGACATGGCCATGAGCGAGTTGTTCGTGTCGGACGACGACAGGCGCGTGCTGGGACGCACGCTCCTGCTCGACGGAGGCCGCGTCGTCCAGTCCTTGGGCAGCGAGATCCTCGTCCTCCGGACGGATCTGGCCGCCCTGGCCGACGGCCCGTGGCCGTGCGGCGACGCGAACCTGCTGGGCAATCCCGTGCTGGAGTGACCGGGCCCGGTGGATGGGCGGGGTCAGTCCTTGTGCTTGGCGCGGCTGGGCTGGACGCGTTTGGGTTCGCCCGGCATCTTCGGGTAGTCCGGGGGGTACGGCATGTCGCCCAGGTCGCGTTCGTGTTCGTCGCGGGCCGCGAGTTCCAGAACGGCGTCCAGGGTGAATGCGTGGTCTTCCATGTCCGCGTGCACGTCGCCCAGTTCCGCGAAGCGGGCCGGCATCGTCACGATGTCGAAGTCCCGCGGCTCGGCGTCGTCCACCTCGTCCCAGCGCAGCGGCGCCGAGACCGGGGCGTGCGGGCGGGGGCGGACCGAGTAGGCGGAGGCGATCGTGCGGTCCCGCGCCGTCTGGTTGTAGTCGACGAAGATGCGCTCGCCGCGTTCCTCCTTCCACCAGGCCGTCGTGACCTTGCCCGGCATGCGGCGTTCCAGTTCGCGGCCGAGGGCGATGGCGCACCGGCGGACCTCGGTGAAGGTCCAGCGCGGCTCGATCGGGACGAAGACGTGCAGTCCCCGGCCGCCGGAGGTCTTCGGCCAGCCGCGCAGGCCCAGCTCCTCCAGCAGGGCGCGCAGCTGGTGGGCGGCGGCCACGGCGTGGTGGTAGTCGGTGCCCGGCTGGGGGTCCAGGTCGATGCGCAGTTCGTCGGGCCGGTCGGTGTCCTCACGGCGCACGGGCCAGGGGTGGAAGGTGAGGCAGCCCAAGTTGGCCGCCCACAGGACGGCGGCGGGCTCGGTCGGGCAGATTTCGTCGGCCGTACGGCCGCTCGGGAAGGCGATGTGGGCGGTCGGGATCCAGTCGGGGAGGTTCTTCGGGGCCCGCTTCTGGAAGAAGGACTCGCCCTCCACCCCGTCGGGATAGCGCTCCAGGGTCGTCGGCCGGTCGCGGAGGGCGCGGAGGATGCCGTCCGCGACGGCCAGGTAGTACTCGGCGACGTGCCTCTTGGTGAGCCCGCGCTCCGGGAAGTAGACCTTGTCCGGATTGGACAGCCGTACCGTCCGCCCGGCCGCCTCCAGCTCGATCGCATTGCCAGCAGCACCCATGTCGGCCACCGTAGGCGGCGCGGACCGCGGGCGCATACCGGGCGGGTCCGGACGTACCACCGCAGAATCGAGGGCATGGATCTGCCAGTGATGCCTCCGGTCAAACCGATGCTCGCCAAGTCGGTCGCGAAGATCCCCGCCGGCATGCAGTACGAGGCCAAGTGGGACGGCTTCCGGGCGGTCGTGCATCGCGACGGCGACGAGGTCGAGGTGGGCAGCCGCACGGGTAAGTCCTTGACCAGGTACTTTCCCGAGCTGGTGGAGGCGCTGAAGGCGAATCTGCCCGTCCGCTGCGTCGTGGACGGCGAGATCGTGATCGTCCACGACGGACGTCTGGACTTCGACCGGCTGACCGAGCGAATCCACCCCGCGCAGTCCCGTGTCGCCCTTCTGGCCGAGACGACCCCCGCCAGCTTCATCGCCTTCGACCTGCTCGCCCTCGGCGACGAGGCCCTCCTCGACGCCCCGCTCACCGACCGCCGTTCCGCCCTGGCCAGCTCCCTCTCCACTGCACGGCCCCCCGTCCACCTCGCGCCCGCGACCACCGACCCCGCGCTCGCGCAGGAGTGGTTCGAGCGGTTCGAGGGCGCCGGGCTCGACGGGGTGATCGCCAAACCGCTCGATCTCCCCTACCGGCCCGATGCCCGCCTCATGTACAAGATCAAGCACGAACGTACCGCCGACGTCGTCGTCGCCGGATTCCGTTTCCACAAGAGCGGTCCGATTGTCGGATCGCTCCTGCTCGGCCTGCACGACGATCGGGGCGTGCTCCAGCACGTGGGCGTCTGCGCGGCCTTCCCGATGAAGCGCCGGGCCGAGCTGGTGGAGGAGCTGGAACCGCTGCGGATGCCCGACCCGACCGGCCACCCGTGGGCCGCCTGGGCCGAGGAGTCCGCCCACGAGAGCGCCCGGCTCCCCGGCGCACAGAGCCGCTGGACCGGCAAGAAGGACCTCTCGTGGGTGCCGCTGCGCCCGGAGCGCGTCGTCGAGGTCGCGTACGACCACATGGAGGGGGACCGCTTCCGGCACACCGCGCAGTTCCGGCGCTGGCGGACCGACCGGACGCCTGAGAGCTGCACCTACGCCCAGCTGGAGGAGGTCGTGGGCTACGACCTCGCCGAGGTGCTCGGGCAGGCCGGCTGATGCCTGGCGGCGCGGTCCGCCCGGTGCGCCCAGTCCGCCCGGTGCCCCCGGTCCGTCCGGTGCGCGCCGTCAGCCCGCCGTGAGCTTCTCCCACTCCTCCCGGTCCGGCCCCACCTCGTTCGGCGCGTAGTCCGGCCGCGCCGCCAGCCAGCGCGCCACCCGGGCCCGGACGTCCGGGTCCGCGTACGCCCGCTCCGGCGGCTCCGCCAGGTGCCGGACCCGCGCCCGCGCCCGCATCACCTCGGGGTCCTCCAGCGCGCAGTCGAACAGCGCGGCCACCTCCCGGGCCGTCCCCGTACGCCCCGCCCGCGTCGCGAAGCGCTCGCCGATGGCCGCGTCGGCGACCACCTGGAAGTCGAACCACGGCTTGAGGGTCCGCACCGCCCACTCGTGGTGGTCCACGGCGAACCGGTCCGAGCCAGGTTCCCGGTGCGCCGTACGGGCGACCCTGCGCGCCGCCCACAGCGCGAGGGAGGTGCCCTGCCCGAGGGTCGGGTTGGTGTGCGTGATCGAGTCTCCGACCGGCACCAGGCCGCTCACCACGGGACCGTGCTCGTCCACGAGCGCGCTCCAGCGGTTGTCCAGGCCGGCCGTGGCCAGTACGCCCGACAGGGGCTCGGCGCCGAGTGCCAGCCAGGCCTCGCCGGGCGGGAAGGAACGCGCCGCCCGCTCGAAGACCGCGGGATCGCGCAGCGCCGAGCGCGTGGTGTCCGCGGTGTGCACGAACAGCGTCACGGCGAAGACCCTGTTGTCGGCGGGGAAGACCGCGCACCCGGCGAAGGCGCCGCCGGTCACCGCCCAGGGCCGCCGCGGCCCCTCGTCCATCCCCTCGGGCAACCGGTACCAGCGGCAGAAGTACGCGAGCCCCGTGCGGTGCCGTTCCACGACGGGCGGGCGGCAGCCCACGGCGCCGAGCCTGCGCTCGATGCCGCCGCGGCGGCCGCCCGCGTCCACGACGAGGTCCCCCTGGTAGCCCCCCGCCTCCGTGGTCACCCCCGTCACCCGGACCCTGTCGGCCCCACCAGAGTCCGCCCCGCCGGATTCCGCCCCGGCCGAGTCGGGCGGGACCGTCCCGGCGTGCGACACGGCGGTGAGCCCCGTGACCGGCTCCCCGTGGCGGACGACCACTCCGGGCTCCGCGCGCAGCGCCGTCGCCAGCGCGCTCTCCAGCACGATGCGCCGGGCCTGGAGCATCACGAGGTCCTCGTCCCCGGGCAGCTCCGGCGGCCGTACCTCGAACCAGTCCAGCTCGTGCCGCTCGCGCGCGCCGAGCCGGAGCATCTCCGCGTACACGTCGGGCAGATCGTCCCGCAGGACGTTGCGGGCGGCTCCCAGCAGCGCGTGCGGCTGGACCGCCTGCGGTACCGTCGGCCGCCGCCAGCCGAAGAAGTCGCGGTCGAGGGCGGTACCGGGGGCGCGCGTGTCGCGCTCGAACAGCTCCGCCGTGTGTCCGCGCCGCGCCGTGAGCAGGGCGGTGGCGAGGCCGCCCACGCCGCCGCCGATGACCAGCACATGTGCCATGGAACGTCCCCCCGAACCGTTGGACCGTACGACGATCACACCGCTCAGAGCCTGCACGTACCGGGGCAGGCCGAAACCCGCACACATGTCCGGCGCGCCGCTGCCCGGCCGTGGTCCGCGCGACCCGGGGCGGCCGGGCCCGTACGGTCGGCCGCGGCCCGCGAGGTCGGCCGCGGCCGTACGGTCAGCCGCGGCCCGCGCCCTCCCCCGCGGGTGCCGCCGCGCCCGCGCGACGCGCCTCCACCGCCCGCCGGGTCTGCTCCTCGATCAGGTCGGCGTTGATGGCCGCGGCCGCCTGCGCGCCCTGGGCGGCCGCCCCCGCGACCTTCTCCAGCGGCGCGGTCACGTTGCCCGCCGCCCAGACCCCGCGGAGCGCGGTGGCCCCGGTGGCCGGATCGGATTCGACGCAGCGGCCGATCACGTGGCCGTCCCGCGTCATGTCCGCGGTCGGCAGGCCCAGGCTCGTCAGGACCCCGGAACGGGCGGTGAACCGCGGGGCCACCACCAGCGCCCGGCACTCCACCGTCGCCCCGCCGGCCAGGCTCACCCCGGTCAGCCGGTCGTCCTCGACCGCCAGGCCGGTCACCTCGCCCTCGACGACCGGGATCCCGAGGGCCGCCAGCAGCTCCCGGTCCCCCTCCCCCAGCGGCCAGGTGTGCGCCAGCAGTGTGGTCCGCTCGCACCAGTGCCGCCACATCTGCGCCTGGTGCACGGCCATCGGGCCGTCGGCGAGCACCGCGACGGGCCCGTCCCCCACCTCCCAGCCGTGGCAGTACGGGCAGTGCAGCACGTCCTGCCCCCAGCGCTCCCCGAGCCCCGGCACCGCCGGCAGCTCGTCCACCAGGCCGGTGGCGACCAGCAGGCGCCCCGCCCGCACGGTCGAGCCGTCCCCGCAGCGGACCAGGAAACTCCCGTCGGGCAGCCGGTCCGCGGCGACGGCCGTGCCCGGCCGGATCCGGCCGCCGTAGCCCTCCACCTCCGCGCGCCCCCTGGCGAGCAGCTCGGCCGGGCTCGCACCGTCCAGGCCGAGGTAGCCGTGCATGTGCGCCGCCGGGGCGTTGCGCGGGCTGCCGGAGTCGATCACCAGCACCGAACGGCGGGCCCGGACCAGGGTGAGCGCCCCGGCCAGTCCTGCCGCACCGCCACCGACGACGACCACGTCGAACGAGTCTTCCCTTGCGTTGTCCATGTCTGCGAGGGTCTGCCCGAATGCGCCATTTGACAAATGTTCTTGCCGAAGCAGCAAAATGGAGTCATGGCCCCGGAGAAGCAGGACGAGGAACTCGCCGACGTGCTCACCGCCGTGGGCCCGCGGCTGCGGGCCCTGCGCCGACAGCGCGGCACCACGCTGGCCCAGCTGAGCGAGACCACCGGCATTTCGCTCTCCACGCTCTCCCGGCTGGAGTCCGGGCAGCGCAGGCCGACGCTGGAGCTGCTGCTCCCGCTGGCCAAGGCGCACCGGGTGGCGCTGGACGAGCTGGTCGGCGCACCGGAGACCGGGGACCCGCGGATCCGCCCGCGCCCCTTCGTCCGGCACGGCCACACCTACGTACCGCTGACCCGCAACTTCGGCGGGGTGCACGCCTTCAAGCAGATCCTGCCGCCCGTGGAGGATCCGCCGCCCGTACCCGAGCTGAAGGTCCACGAAGGCTACGAGTGGCTGTACGTGCTGTCCGGGCGGGTCCGGCTGCTGCTCGGGGAACACGACCTCGTGCTCGGGCCCGGAGAGGCAGCCGAGTTCGACACGCGCACGCCGCACGCCTTCTGCAACGCCGGTCCGCAGCCTGCCGAGTTCCTCAGCCTCTTCGGGCCCCAGGGCGAGCGGATCCATGTCCGCGCCCGGCCCACCACTCCTTCGGAAGGACGTCCATGACCACCACCGGTGCGGAACCCCCCGAGCGCCCCGAACGCCCCGAGCGGGCCGTTCCGCAGCCGAACGCCGTCGTCGGCGTGGGCCTCGTCGTCATCGGCCGGGACGGCCGGGTACTGCTCGGACAGGCGCACGACGGCCGCTGGGAGCTGCCCGGCGGCAAGGTCGACCCCGGAGAGGGCTTCGAGCAGGCCGCAGCCCGGGAGCTCGCCGAGGAGACCGACCTGCGGGTGGCCCCCGAGGGCGTGCGTGTCCTGTCCGTCCAGATCGACGCGAAGTCCGGCCTGACCCGGCTGACGGCGGCCGCGGTCACCACCACCGCGGAGGGCGTGCCCGCCGTCACCGAGCCCCACAAGATCGCCCGCTGGGAGTGGTTCGCGCCCGCCGAGATCCCGTCGGCGCTGTACGCCCCCTCGGCGGCGGTGCTCCGCACCTGGCGCCCCGGCCTCACGCAACTGCCGCACGTCCCCTCGTACGACTACCCGACGGCGGGCCCGGCTCCGAGCACCTGAGGAGCCCCCGCCAGCCCTCAGCTGGTAAAATGGGCGAATTGTCCGGTCATTTCATCGTCGAGCACGAGGACCGTGACGTCGGCATGAGGAAACCACGAGCAGTCGCCCGCCGCACCCTTCTGCTGACGCCGTGCGCGGTCCTGCTCGTGGCAGGGCTCGCGCTGCCCCCGGAGCCAGGCTCCGGTTCCGGTTCCGGCTCCGACGCCCCGGCACTGTCCGACGCGCGCACCGCGTCGCGCTCCACCTCGGCGGCGACGGCCGGCTCCCCCTCCCCGGACCCCAGCGGTTCGGCGCTGAAGCAGATCGATCCGGCCGCGCTCCAGGCCGCCGTGGAACGCGCGGCCGAGGCGCTGATGGTCCCCGGCGCCATGGTCCTGCTCCGCACCCCGCAGGGCACCTTCCGGGCGGGCGTCGGCACGACCGAGCTCGGCGCCGCCGACCCGCCCACCGCGGGCACCCACTTCCGGATCGCCTCCAACACCAAGACCCTGACGTCGGCTCTGGTCCTCCTCCTCGCCCAGGAGGGCCGGCTCCGGCTGACGGACCCGGTGTCCGACTACGTCCCCGGCGTGCCGAACGGGCGGAACATCACCGTCGCCCAGCTGCTCACGATGCGCAGCGGGCTCTACAACTACACCGACGCACCCGAGCTGTCGGCCTCGCTGGACGCCGAACCGGCCAAGGCCCGGACGCCGCAGGAGATGCTGGCGATCGCCTTCTCGCGTCCGCCGAACTTCCCGCCGGGCACGTCGTACGAGTACAGCAACACCAACTACGCGCTGTTGGGACTCGTCGCGGAGAAGGCGGGCGGGCAGCCGCTGGAACGGCAGTTCCAGGAGCGGCTGATCGGCCCGCTGGCCCTGAAGGGCACGTCCCTGCCGGGCATCCACGACACCTCCCTCCCGGCTCCCGCCTCGCACGGCTACATGTACGGCGGTACGGCCTACGCGCTGACCGACAAGCCGTATCCGACCGACGTCCGGAAGGCGGCCGAGTCCGGGAAGCTCAAGCCGCTGGACTACACCCACCAGAACCCTTCCTACGCGTACGCAGCGGGCGGCGCCCTCTCCACCGCCGAGGACCTGGCCACCTGGATACGCTCCCTGACGACGGGAAAGGTGCTGAACCCCGCCTTCCAGAAACTGTGGCTCGACAGCCCGCAGGCCGAAAACCCGGCCGCGCCGGAGGGGCAGAAGTACGGGTACGGCATCGCCTACCAGCGCTTCAGCCCGAAGGCGGCGATGTACTTCCACGGCGGCGAACTGCCGGGCTTCAACTCCTTCATGGGGCACGACCCGGACAACGACGTCACGCTCGTCGTCTGGACGAACCTCACCGTGTCACCCGACGGCCGGACGACGGCCAACAGCATGCTGCCGACCGTCCTCAACCAGGTCTACGCGGGCCTCTCCCTCCCCGGCGCCCACTGACCCGCACCGTTTGCCGGACCACTCCCTTCCGCCGTGGCGCGGGCAGGCTGGGCGCATGACAGACGCTTCCCCTCCTCCCCACACCCCTACGGATCCTCCCCACACCCCCACGGACGACCGCCGGGCGGTGGAGCACATTCTCGGCCGCCCCCTGGCGCAGTCCTGGCCGGTGGGTGCGCTGCCCCCGGGCAGCCGCGTCACCGTGGTCCGCGACCCGGACCGGGACGGCCCCTGGCAGGTCGAGTTCCTCGGAACGATCGACGCCATGGGGGCACCCGAACCCAACGACCACGCCCAGGCGCTCAGCGGCGAACTGCTGTACTGGGTCGCCTTCGACGCCCCCCAGTACGACAGCGACGGGCAGGGCCCCTACCGCAAGGCCCAGGTCTGGGGCCGCTGCCTGAGGCCGGAGCCGGATGCCGGACGGCCTGCATCCCCGGCGGGCCGGAAGCCGCTCAGCTGACGGCGACGACCGTGGCCGCCATGATCACCACCATGGCGGCCTGCATGTCGCGGACGGCCGCACGGACGCCCTCGGCCGCCCACTGGCCGTCGGCTATCTCCGCCATCCTCGGCTTCACCGAGGCGGGGCTGTGGTCGGGGAAGGCCAGGCGGTGCAGCTTCGCTCCGTGGAGCAGGGCGATGAGGCCCGCCGTGCGGTCGTCGGGCCGGACGTTCCCGAGAACCGCCGTGGCCAGCCGCTCCCGCAGGGCGCGCTCGACCGTGCCGTCGACCTCGGGGTAGCGCCGCTGGGGGAACACCCCCAGCACCTTGTGCACCTGCTCCGCCACCAGCCCGCGCTCGCCGAGGCGTTCCAGCACGGGGCCGGTCACCTTCATGTAGTCCTTCATCAGCCAGTCCGCCACCCGGCGCCGGCTGAGGCGGCGCAGCCAGGTCTCCATCAGCCGGAGCCGGTCGTCGAGCAGCGGCTCCCCGGTCGGCTCGGTGCTCCTGAGCTCCAGGTGCTTGCCCGAGATCGACACCCTTTCCGCCAGGACCAGTTCGAGCAGGATCGCCCCCGCCAGGGCCGGTGCCACCGACTGGCGCTGCCTCACCGCCCCGGACTCGTCGTCCAAGGACAGGAGCATGATCTCCTCGGCCAGCGTGATCGTGGTCCCCATGTGCGTCGCCCCCAGGTCGTCGTGCGTCTCGAAGGGAAGGACGACCGGAGCCCGCCGCAGAGTTCCGCACCGGCCCGCATGATCGACAGGGCATCCGCTAGTGCCGCACGACCACCTTCGGTGCGAAGCTCCCCTCGCCCAGGTCCTCGGCCAGCAGCCGCTTCGCGATCGCGTCCGCAGCGACCCGCAGTTCGGCGCTGCGCGGCCGGCCGCGGTCCTTCTCCAGTTCGTCGCCCAGCCACTTGCCCCACGCCGCCGAGATGACGTCGGCCTCCCGCTGCCCGGCGGGCGTGAGGCTGAAGAAGGCTTCGTCGCGGGCGAGGAAGCCCTCCTCCACCATCCGGTCGAACACCGGGAGCAGTACCTCCGGCGGCAGCGACCGCCGCCCGGCGACCAGGCCGATGCTGGAGTAGCCGATCGTCCTCGTCATCAGTTCCACCTGCATGACCGTCCACGCGCCCGCGATGTCCAGCCGGGTGTCGGAGGCCTCGACGATCTCCCGCGCCGTGTCCGCCCCCATGTTCCGTACGAGCTTGCCGACCGCCAGCTCCAGCAGCTTGGCCGAGTCGCCCGAGGCCGTGGCCGGCGAGCCGAAGCCGTCGCCCATGTCGGTGGATGCGGCCCGGGCGGTGTCGCGCAGCTTGACCTGCTTGAGGAAGAGCGCCACGACGAACCCGAACACCGCCACCGGCACGGTCCAGAGGAACACGGTCTGCAGGGCCTGCGCATAGGCCTCGATGACGGGTGCCGCGGCGGCCGGATCGAGCTTGTGCACGCCCTGCGGGGTCGAGGCGGCCCTGGCCAGCTCGGCCGGGTCCGTCCCGGTCGTCCTCGCCACGTCCCCGACCGCCTCCTCCAGGGCGGGTCCCAGCTGGTTGGCGTAGATGGTTCCGAAGACCGCCGTCCCGAAGGCGCTGCCGAGGGTGCGGAAGAAGGTGACCCCCGAGGTGGCCGTGCCGAGGTCGGCGTAGTCGACGGTGTTCTGCACGGCGATCGTCAACACCTGCATGGACAGGCCGATGCCGGTGCCGAGCACGAACATGTAGAGCGATTCCAGCAGGCTGTTGGTACCGGGCTCCATCCGCGACAGCAGGTACAGGCCGATGCCCATGACCGCATTGCCGACGATCGGGAAGATCCGGTAGTGGCCGGTCTTGCTGACGACGTTGCCGCTGAAGACGGAGGCGATCAGCAGACCGAAGACCATGGGCAGGGTCCGGACGCCCGAGATCGTGGCCGAGTCCCCGTCGACGTACTGCAGGTAGGTCGGCAGGAACGTCAGCGCGCCGAGCATCGCGAAGCCGACGACGAAGCTCAGCACGGAGCACACGGCGAAGACCGGGTTGCGGAAGAGCCGCATCGGGAGCATCGGCTCCGCGGCGCGCGTCTCGGTCAGGCAGAACAGCGCCAGCGCGATCGCGCCGCCCACGAACAGGCCGATGATCACGGGCGAGGTCCAGGCGTACTCGTTGCCGCCCCAGCTGGTGGCCAGGATCAGGGCGCTCGCGCCGATGGCCACCAGGGCGATGCCGAGGTAGTCGATGACCGGCTTGCCCGAGGCGCGTACCGCCGGGATCGTCCTGGCGGCCGCGATGACCACCAGGATGGCGATCGGGACGTTGACGTAGAAGCACCAGCGCCAGGTCAGCTGGTCGGTGAAGAAGCCGCCCAGCAGCGGACCGATCACGGTGGCGACGCCGAAGACCGCGCCGATCGCGCCCTGGTACTTGCCGCGTTCGCGCAGGGGCACGACGTCGGCGATCAGCGCCATCGCGGTGACCATCAGGCCGCCGGCGCCGACGCCCTGGACGCCGCGCCACACGATCAGGAACGTCATGTTGCTGGACAGGCCGCACAGGAAGGAGCCGCTGATGAAGACGATGGCGGAGATCTGGAAGATCAGTTTCCGGCCGAAGAGGTCACCGAACTTGCCCACCAGGACCGTCGCGACGGTCTCCGCGAGCAGGTAGGAGGTCACCACCCACGACATGTGGTCCCCGCCGCCCAGGTCCCCCACGATCGTGGGGAGGGCGGTTCCGACGATCGTCTGGTCGAGGGCCGCCAGCAGCACGCCCAGCATGATCGTGCCGAAGACGACGTTGCGCCGCCGCCGGTCGAGCACGGGGGGCGCCGCGGCTGCGGCGGGGGCAGTGGTCACATCTCGCACTCTCACAGCACGCCCGTCGCGCCGCATGCCGCACTGGGCCGTCGGAGGGACCCCCGAACGGGCCCCGCCCGCAGCCCGGCCCGGGGGCCGGCGGGGCGGTTCAGCGCAGGTGGGCCAGGCCCGGATGGGCCGTCGCGTAGCCGTCGACCAGCCGCCGGGCCACCGCCACCGAGTCCACCAGCGGGTGGAGCGCGAAGGCTTTCACGGCGTCCGCCCGCGCACCGCTCGAGGCCGCCGCCAGGATCTCGCGCTCCACGGCCTTGACGGCCGTCACCAACCCCACCGCGTGCAGCGGCAGCTGCTCGACGCCCATGGGGTGGGCGCCGTTCGCGTCCACCAGGCAGGGCACCTCGATGACCGCCTCGGCGTCCAGGACGGAGAGCGTCGAGCCGTTGCGGACGTTCAGGATCAGCGTGGCCCGCTCGTCCCGGGCGATGGCCCGCATCAGCGCGAGGGCCACCTTCTCGTAGCCCCCCGACTCCAGGTCGCTCTCGTCGCGCTCGCCCACGCCGGCCGCCTCGCGGTTCTCGGCCATGTACGTGGCCTCGCGCTCGGCCCGGGTCCGGTCCCAGGCGGCCAGAGCCGCACCGGCCGGCAGCCCGGCCCGGCCCGCCTCGGCGTAGAAGCCGCGCTGCTGTTCGCGCAGGAAGGCTCCGCGGGTCTGCTCGGCCTCCTGGTACGCCCGTACAGTGTCACGGTTGAAGTAGTAGTAGTGCAGGTACTCGTTGGGGATCGCGCCGAGCGAGCGGAGCCACTCGGCGCCGAAGAGGCGGCCTTCCTCGAAGGACTCCAGCGCCTCGGTGTCGGCCAGCAGCCGCGGCAGTTCGTCCCGCCCGCCGATGCGCAGGCCCCGCACCCAGCCCAGGTGGTTGAGGCCCACGTAGTCGATCCAGGCCTCCTGCGGCCGGGCGCCCAGCAGCCGGGCGACGCGCCGGCCGAGGCCCACGGGCGAGTCGCAGATGCCGATCACCCGGTCGCCGAGCTCCTCGGCCATGGCCTCGGTGACCAGGCCGGCCGGGTTGGTGAAGTTGATGACCCAGGCCTCGGGGGCCACCCGGGCGATCCTGCGGGCGATGCCACGGGCCACGGGGACGGTCCGCAGTCCGTACGCGATCCCGCCCGCGCCCACCGTCTCCTGGCCCAGGACGCCTTCGGCCAGGGCGACGCGCTCGTCGGCGGCGCGCCCTTCGAGACCGCCGACGCGGATGGCGGAGAAGACGAAGTCGGCCCCGCGCAGGGCCTCGTCGAGGTCCCGGGTGGCCGTGACGGCCGGGGCGTCGGGCACCGCGGCGGCCGCAGCCAGGTCCTCGAGGACCCGAGCCATGGCGGCGAGCCGCGCGGGGTCCTCGTCGTACAGCGTCACGTGGGACACCCGCCCCTCGGCGTGGTCCCCGAGCAGTGCTCCGTAGACGAGCGGTACCCGGAAGCCGCCTCCGCCGAGGATCGTCAGCCGCACGCCCCTACCGCCCTTCGCCAGTGCAGATGCCGGTTGGGACACCCGCCCGGATGCCGGTGCCACGATCGATGACACGATCGGTGGCACGGGACCTCCGGCGGGCGTCCGTCCGCACCAGTCTGCCCCGGTCGGTCACTCTCCCAGCGACGGCACGGCGCGCAGCCTGGCGCCCTGCTGGTGCGGGACGGCCGCGCCGCCCCGCACGGGACCGGTCGGCACGCCCAGCGGGCCGGACAGGATCAGGGTGATCCGGGTCAGCCCCATCTCGTCGAGCATGCGACTGGTCTCGGCCACCATCCGGCAGCGCACCAGGCCCCATCGCGGGTCGGGGTGGCGCACGGTGCGCACCGCCCCGTCCTGCTCGGCGGCCTCCGGCCCGCGCTTGCTCAGCCAGTGCGGGACGCCGTACCGGTAGGCCGCTTCCATGAACGGGTCACGGGCCACCTCCTGGCGGATGCTGCACAGCCCCTCGTCCTCCGGGGCTTCGGCCAGTGCCGCCGCGAACTGCGCGAGCAGCGGTACGCACCAGGCCGGTTCGTGGTCCTCCAGCACGGCCGCGGCGTCCGGGTGGAACAGCACGAAGCGCAGGAAGTTGTCGTCCGGCAGCGCCGTCGGGTGCGGCCGTACCGACTGGAAGAGCTGGTCGAAGGCCGAATTGGTGAGGGCGACGTCCCACCGGTGGTCCACCAGGAAGCTCGGGTACGGCACGGCTTCCATGAGGGCCGCGTAGTCGCACAGGTAGTCGCGCTGCGCCGGGTCCTCGGGGAGCCGGTTCTCGTCGGAGGCCCGCCACGTGGGCGGCGGGTCGCGGTCGACCATGACGCGGAACAGCCAGAAGCACTGGCGCTCGCTCATCTCCAGGGCCTCGGCCAGGGCGAGGAGTTTGCGGTCCGTCCACTCCTTGACCAGGCCGCGTTCCCAGTTGCCGTACGCGCGCACACTGATGCGGAGCCGGGCGGCGAGGTCCTCCTGGCTCAGCCCCAGCTCTTCGCGGCGCTGGCGCAAAATCTCCTTGCGTCGCTCCGACCGCACGGCACCGCGCGCGGACTCCTCGCCCGCCAGGCGTTCTTCACCGGCTCGGGCGAGTCCATCGGACGGGCCCACCGCTGCGAGATGTGGCACTGAGAGCTCCCCCTCCTCCGGTCTGGATCTTCATTTCCGTGTGGCGATCCTGCTACCGACTTCATTCGAGTGTCAACTATTGTGGCAATTCCAGCCTCTTGACAGCTCATTCCCGCCACAGCTGTGGCACGTTCTAGCCCTTCCGGGCGAGAGCGGCTAGATTCCAGAAGCCGACCATGTGCCGTACCGACTTCGCGCGATCTAGGAGAACCACTGGTGACAGACGGCTTCCCGGCTCCCGTCGCGGTGGCCGACGCACCCCTGGCAGCGACCATCACCCGCGTCGCCGAACTCGCGGGCAAGATGGGCCGCGACCTCAGCCAGGTCTTCGACCTGCGACGCCTCTCCGAGGCTTCGGGCGTGCCCACGGATGTGGTGAAGACCCTGCTCGACGGCAGGCCGGCCGGCGAACCCGACCTCCAGGCCCGCTTCCTGCAGCGTCTCGACCTGCTCCGGCGCACCCGCGTCAAGCCGAACGGCCGCCGCTACACGCAGCAGGAGATCGCCGACGGCGCCGGCATGTCGAGGCAGCAGGCGGGGGCCCTCATCAACGGCGACCGCCGCCCCACCATGGAGCACTGCGACGCGATCCAGCGCTTCTTCGGGGTGCACGCCGGGTTCCTCACGGCCCACGACGCCGACGCCCTCACCGACGCGCTCCAGCGGACCGAGCAACAGCTCCTGCAGGACTACGCGGGACGCGCGCGGGAAACCGTACCGGCCTCAGGCGCATCGGCAGGCGATCCGCTGGCAAGACTCCTGCAGAACCACGGTGTACGGGGCATCGCCTGGCGCGCCGCCCAACTGCCCAGCGACAAGCACCGGGACAAGGTGACCGAATGGCTGGACATGCTCCTCGAAAGCGTCAAACCGAATGAGTCCTGACCCAGTCGAAAGTCTGGGTCTGATCCTTGAGTCCTGATCCGGATCCGCGCCGACGGGGAGAACGGTGAGCATAGGCAGAGAGCAGCGGCGGTTGTGCGGGGAGCTGGTGGCCGGCATCCGGCTGACCGCCCCCGTGGAGCCCGTGGACCTCTACGCTGCCCTCTGTGAGGGCATGAGCAGACACCGCGGCCGACGGGTCGACTTCCGGATGGCTTCGTTCCCGCCCCGGACGGCCAGTGGTCTGTGGCTCGACATGGCGGACCGCGATCTCGTGGTCATCGAGGAACGCACCGCACCCGACCATCAACTGGTCATCCTGGGCCACGAGCTGTGGCACATGAAGGCCGGCCACTGCAGCCACCACGTCGACGGCGCCGCCGTCGCGGCGCGGCTGCTGTCCGACGAGGCCGACATCGGCGAGACGGTCCGCCGCGTCGCCGCGCGCACCCGCGCCGACGTCCAGGAGGAGACCGAGGCCGAGACCTTCGGCTTACTGCTGGGCAGCCGCTGCAGGAACTGGCTGGCCGGGTCCGCCGGGCACCGGACTCCCGTCCAGCGCGACGATCTCGCGGGCCGCATCGAGGCCTCGCTCGGCTACCGGGGACTGAGGAACGACCGTTGACCGGTGAGGACTACTACATACCGGCAGCAGCGATGGCGGTCTCACTCGCCTTCAAACTGCCGGCCCTGCGGCACAACTGGCGCGACCCGCTCCTGCGCTCGGTCGTCGCCCTGCTGGCCCTGGCGGGGGCCGTGTTCGCCTTCGCCGCCCCGCCCACCATCGCGGCGGTCAACCGCTGGACCGGGATCGCCAACTTCTCCGCCCCGCTGGTCTACTGCCTGATCACCGCCTTCAGCGCCTCCTGCCTGGTCCTGATGGTCAACTGGCGGGGCGGGTCTCCCGAACGGACCAGGCGCGTCTCGCGCCGCTGGATCCTCGGCTACAGCATCGTGATCGTGGCCCTGGTCGTCCTGTTCGCCCTCGGTGAGACCCCCGAGGAACGCCTGCGGGACTTCGACACCTTCTACGCGAACACGCCGTACGTCGGCCACATGATCGCCCTCTACCTGCTGGCGCACCACGTGGCGGCGGTGGTGATGGTGGTCCTGTGCTGGCGTTGGTCGCTCAAGGTCCGCGGCTGGCTGCGCATCGGGCTGATGATCATCGTCGCCGGGTACCTCTTCAACCTCGGCTACGACGCCACGAAGATGACGGCCGTGGTCGCCCGCTGGCTCGGCGGCGACCTCGACGGCCTGAGCACCTACGTGGCTCCGCCGCTCGCCTCGCTCGGGGCGCTGATCAGCGCGATGGGCTTCGTGGTCCCGCTCGTCTGCCAGCGGCTCTCCGACCACTGGCAGACCTGGGCCACGTACCGCCGGCTCGGCGCGCTGTGGCAGGAGGTGCAGATCTCGGCGCCCGTCGGCACGCCCTCGGTGCAGATGGCATGGTGGTCGGCGGCTGAACTGCGCGTGATCCAGCGGGAGTCCGACATCCACGACGGGTTCCTGCACCTCGGCCCCTACTTCGACAAGGGCCTGCGCGACGACGCCTACGACAGCGCCCTCGCCGAGGGGGCCGACGAGGAGACCGCCCGCGCCGTCGGCGACGCCGCCATGGTCGCGGCCGCCGTACGGGCCCGCTCCGCGGACCCCGACGGGCAGACCATCGGCGAGGACGAGGAGACCCTGCTCGACACCTCCGACGGGCCGCGCGACCTCCTGCGGATCTCCGACGCCCTGCGGCGTTCGCCGGTGGTGCAGGCGGTCCGGCGCCGGGTGGCCGTCTGAGCGGTGGCCGTCCGGCCGGGGCAGCCGGCCGGTGCCCCGACGGGGCACCGGCTGCTCCCCCCGACCGCGTCCCGCTCAACGGGCCGCGGCCACCGCCGTCTTCGGGAACAGCTCCTGGAACGGCCCGGCCGAGTCGTTCCCGTCCCGCCCGTACGGCGCGTCGAAGCTCCACACCATGAACAGCAGGAACACGATCAGCGCGCTGAACAGTCCCGCGAGCAGCAGCTCCCGCCCCGAGCGCCGGATCTGCAGCGTGAAGATCAGCCCCACGGTGACCACCCCGCCGACCAGCAGCCCGAACCACACCACACCCGGCAGCGTGGATTCCGAGCTCTGGGTCCGCGAGTGGCGGGCCTCGTCGGCGGCCGCGATGTGGTCCAGCAGCGGCTGGTAGGCCTGCGCCTGGAGCTCGGTGGCCGGGCTCTGGTGGGTCACGGAGGTGCGGAGCTTGCCGAGCAGCGCGCCGCCCTCGGCCGACGCGCCCTCGCCCGAGGTCAGCAGCGGCCAGTCCACGGCGACGGTGTGGGAGACGTACGCGTCCACCTCGCCCCGGATCCGGTCGCGGACCGCGGCAGGGTAGACGTCGGCGCGCTGGGTCACCTCGTACAGCGCCTGGGCCTCGCGGCGCACGCTGTCCTCGGCGGCGCCGCGCGCCTCCCATACGCCCGCGATGGCCAGGCCCAGCACGATCGCGTAGACCACACCCACCATCATCGTCATGTACTCGATGACGTCGGGGGTTTCGCTGGTGTCCTCGTCTTCGGCGGCCCGGCGGTGCCGGATCGCCGTGATGGCGAGGACGAGGGCGCAGACGAGCGCCATGGCGATGGCCAGGACCAGCCATTCGGACACGTGGATTCTCCCGGTGTGGATCGGTGGACGGACGGGGGTGCGGCGGACGGGGGTGCGGCGGACGGGCCAGCGGTCAGCCGCGGCTCTTGGAGCGCGGGCGCAGGGCGGCGGCGGCGAGTACGGCCGGGGTGGTGACGACGACCATGAGCATCACGGTGGACATCCCGCCCGGGCCGAGCCGCTGCACGGCGACCGAACGGTACGGACGCACGTGGAAGGCGCTCACGGGCGCGGCGGCGGCCCTGGGCCGGGCCGGGGCGGACGCTTCGGCCGGGGCCGCCCCGGCAGCCTCGGCGGGTGCCGGGGCGGACGGCGGCGGCTCCGCCGGCGCCGGCACCGCCTCCGCCGAAGGGTCTGCGGGACCGGTGGCGGCCGACGGTTTGGACGGCGCGGGCGGCGCCACCGCGGGTCCTCCCGGCCGGGGGGCCCAGCCGGGATGGCGCACCGTGAGCCCGGCGTCGGCGCCGGGCACGGCGACCCGTACCGAGGGCCGGCCGGAAGGCGGCGCACCGGGCCGCTTCGGCTGGCCGGCGGGTACGCACAGGTCGACGCGGGCCCCGCGGCCGGGGCCGTCGCCCGCGACCGCCACATGGCCGTGGAGCGGGCAGAGCGCCGCCACCAGACCCGCTCCGGCGAAGTACTGCCAAGCGGTCACCGCGCGTCCTCCCGATTCCGCAGCAGACATGAGGGTTACGTCTGAAGAAACGATCACGTCCCGGCTTCGACACGCGGCGGACCGGTGAAGATCGAAACGGCACACGACCGGGCACACGGGCCGGGTGGCGATGCGGCATGATGGCGCCATGCTGACCGAGGGGGAGAACGCCCGTCTGATCGCCGGGCGTTATCGACTGGATGCCAGACTCGGGCGCGGCGGCATGGGGGTCGTGTGGCGCGCCACGGACCAGTTGCTCGGCCGCAGCGTCGCCGTCAAGGAGATGGTGCTCGATCCGGCGCTGTCCCTGGACGAGGCCCGGCTCCAGCGCGAGCGCACGCTGCGCGAGGCGCGCGCTGCCGCGCAGGTCAAGCACCCCCACATCATCGTGGTGCACGACGTCGTCGAGGACGGCGAACGCCCGTACATCGTCATGGAACTGGTCGAGGGCGGCTCCCTCGCCGACCGGCTGGCCAGGACCGGGCCGGTGGACCCCTCCGAGGCCGCCGGCATCGGAATGGCGCTGCTCGGCGCCCTGCGGACGGCACATGCGGCCGGGGTGCTGCACCGCGACCTCAAGCCGGCCAACGTCCTGCTGGAGGCTCCGGGAGACCGGGCCGTCCTCACCGACTTCGGGATCGCGCAGGTGTCGGGGGCGACGACGCTGACCGCGACCGGGGCGTTCGTCGGCTCTCCCGAGTACACCGCGCCCGAGCGGATGTCGGCGCAGTCGCCGGCCGGGCCGGAGTCCGACCTGTGGTCGCTGGGCGCCCTGCTGTGTGCGGCGGTCAGCGGGGCGTCGCCCTTCCGCCGGGACTCGCTGGGCGGGGTCCTGCACGCGGTGGTCTACGACGAGATCCGGCCGCCCGCCGCATGCGGGCCGCTGCTGCCAGTGGTGCGGGGGCTGCTGGAACGGGACCCCGCAGCTCGGCTCGGTGCGGACCGCGCGGAGGAGATGCTGCGGGCGCTGGCACCCCCGGCCGGCCACACACCGACGCGCCGCTGCGCGCCCGGGGTGTCCGACGCCCGGCCGGCACCCGCGCCGACGCCCGTTCCGCCCCCGGGACCGGCAGGTGAACCGGCACCGGAGCCGGCCCCTCGACCCGCGGCGCAGACCGCTCCCGTGACGGCGCAGCCGGCCGGCGCCCCCGCGCGGCGGCGGCCGGGCGGGGCTCTGATCGCCGCCCTGCTGGTGGCCGCGATCGCGGGCGCGGGCGTGTCGGCCGCAGCCCTGCTGATGAACGAGGACGACCCGGCCGACCGCACCGGCCGGCCCGCGGCCACGAGCGGAGCCGCGGGCGGAGCCGCCGGCGCTGCGGCTGCGACGCCGGGCGGGCAGGTCTCCGCGCCGGTGCCCGGGCCGTCGGCGCCCGGGCAGCCGACCGGTGGTTCGGCGGACGACAAGGCGGCCCCCGCCGGTTACGGGGTCGTCCGGGACCCGGCGGGCTTCGCCCTCGCCGTCCCCGACGGCTTCACGCGCAAGACCGACGGCCCGCGGGTCTTCTACATGTCGCCGGACGACAGCTTCCGCATCGGCATCAAGATCTCCGCCCCTGAATCGGGCGGCCCGCTCGCCGTGCACCAGCGCTCCCACGCCAAGGGGCCGACCAGCAACCCCGGCTACCGGGACGCCGAGGTCTCGGTGAGCACGCACCACGGCCACGAGGCCGCCCTGTGGCTGTTCACCTGGGACGGCTTCTCGACGGCCGAGGGCCCCCGGCACACCCGCGACCTGTGCTGGGAGGAGGGCGGGCGCCTGTACGACGTGTGGGTGTCCGCCCCGGTCGGGCGCGCCGCCGAGGCACGGTCCTACTTCGACACGGCGGTCCGCACCTTCACCCCTGCCGCGGGCTGAGCCCGTCCGGCGTGCGCCCGGGTACGCCGGAGGGGCGCGACCCGTGGTCGCGCCCCTCCGGTCGGACGGATCCTGGGGGCGTCAGCCCGCCTCGGTGCCGCCGAAACGCTCGCGGTAGGACTCCAGGTCCTCCTCGGTGACCCGGGCGAAGAGCACCGGCGGCACGGTGAACGGGGTCCCGGCCGGGACCGCGTCCAGGGCCTTGGCCTGCTCCGGGGTCACCCACGTCGCGGTGTCGTCGGCGAGGGCGAACGCCGAGCGCATGGCGCGCGCCGAGGCCGGGATGAACGGCTCGGAGACCACCGAGTAGAGGTGGATGAGGTTCATCGCGGTGCGCAGGGTGAGCGCGGCGGCGTCGAGGTCGGTCTTGACCTCCAGCCAGGGGGCCTTCTCGTCGAGGTAGGCGTTGCCGGCGGACCACAGGGCGCGCAGCGCGGCCGCGGCCTTGCGGTACTGGAGGGTCTCCATGTGGCCCTCGTACTCGGCCAGCAGCTCGGCGATCTGCTCGCCGAGCTTCGCCTCGGCCTCGCCCGCGGGGCTGCCGGCCGGGACCTCGTCGCCGAACTTCTTGCGGGAGAAGGTCAGTACGCGGTTGACGAAGTTGCCGAGGGTGCCGCCGAGGTCCTTGTTGACCGTGGCCGCGAAGTGCTCCCACGTGAAGGACGAGTCGTCGGACTCCGGGGCGTTGGCGATCAGGAAGTAGCGCCAGAAGTCGGCCGGGAGGATCTCCAGCGCCTGGTCGGTGAAGACGCCGCGCTTCTGCGAGGTGGAGAACTTGCCGCCGTAGTACGTCAGCCAGTTGAAGGCCTTGACGTAGTCGACCTTCTTCCACGGCTCGCGGGTGCCCAGTTCGGTGGCGGGGAACATGACCGTGTGGAACGGGACGTTGTCCTTGGCCATGAACTGGGTGTAGCGGACGTCCTCGGCCTCGTACCACCAGGACTTGTAGTCGCGGTTGTCCGGGTCGGCGTCCGCCCACTCCTTGGTGGAGGCGATGTACTCGATCGGGGCGTCGAACCAGACGTAGAAGACCTTGCCCTCGGCCGCCAGGTCGGGCCAGGTGTCGGCCGGGACCGGCACGCCCCAGTCGAGGTCACGGGTGATGGCGCGGTCGTGCAGGCCCTCGGTCAGCCACTTGCGGGCGATGGAGGAGGCGAGCTGCGGCCACTCCTCCTCGTGCTCGGCGACCCAGGCCTCGACCTCGTGCTGGAGCGTGGACTGCAGGAGGAAGAGGTGCTTGGTCTCGCGGACCTCCAGCTCGGTGGAGCCGGAGATGGCCGAGCGGGGCTCGATCAGGTCCGTGGGGTCCAGGACGCGGGTGCAGTTCTCGCACTGGTCGCCGCGGGCCTTGTCGTAGCCGCAGTGCGGGCAGGTGCCCTCGACGTAGCGGTCCGGCAGGAAGCGGCCGTCGGCGGGCGAGTAGACCTGCCGGATCGCGCGCTCCTCGATGAAGCCGTTCTCCTGGAGCTTGCGCGCGAAGTGCTGGGTGATCTCGGCGTTCTGCGGCGAGGAGCTGCGGCCGAAGTAGTCGAAGGACAGCTCGAAGCCGTCGTAGACCGCCTTCTGGGCGTCGTGGGCCTGCGCACAGAACTCGGCGACCGGGATGCCGTTCTCCTTGGCGGCGAGCTCGGCGGGGGTGCCGTGCTCGTCGGTGGCGCAGATGTAGAGGACGTCGTGGCCGCGCTGGCGGAGGTACCGGGAGTACACATCCGCCGGAAGCATCGACCCGACCATGTTGCCCAGGTGCTTGATCCCGTTGATGTACGGAAGCGCGCTGGTGATCAGGTGTCGAGCCATCCTCGGATGCTCCATTTCCTATGTGCGGTGCAACGTGACATCACGGAGTGTGAGTGCGGTCATCGTATCGAACCGCCGAAAGGCCACGCGCCGCATTTGTTTTCGGGTGGACGTAAAGCAAAAGCGAGGACAGTGACCTCTTACGTCACGGCCCTCGCGATCGGGCCCATGGTACAGCGGGACAGTGGCGCGCCCGACCGGAGGACCGACCGGTGATACGGCGGCACCGGCAGGCGGCATATGCATACGTGCTGGCTGGAGCCTCGGGCGATCGAGACCGATCACGGTTCGATCATCTGCGACGCATTGCTTCCCAGGTTTCTTCTCTGCGCCCTCCGAGTGCGCCCTCACTGCTTTCCTGTTCTGCGCACCAGGGGATGAGGTGGAGCGGTGAGCGATGGCGGACCGGAGGAGTCCGGTGGGGCCGTGGGACTGCCGAGCCGGCGTAGGCGGCCGACTCCCATGAGCCAGTGGGACCCTACGGCACGCCTGTCGTACTGGGCCTTCCATGCCAACCGGCGCCCTGCGTACATGCGCTTCGCGTACTTGCAGCTGGGCTCGGACGCGGCGGCCGAGGCAGCGGTGGACGCCACCTTCGACTCGATCATGGGCGACTGGCTGCGGATGCTCCACATGGACCGGCTGGACGCCTACGCCTGGACCGTCCTCAAGCACTGCCTGGTCGACCGGCAGCACCGGCTCCACCCCTGGCAGCAGGAGCCCGAGCCGATGGACATCAGCGCCTTCGAGGCGGCCCTCAAAGAGGCGCACGCCGACCAGTACGAGGTGCTGACGGACACCATCCGCTTCTACTCCGCCGTCTCCCGGCTCGCCGAGCGCCAGCGCGACGCCGTGCTCCTGCGGTACGGGCTCCAGTGCACCCCCGGTGAGGCCGCCTCCGTGATGGGCGTCGACGAGGCCACGGTGCGCTCCCATCTCGGCCAGGCCCACCGGCGCCTCGCCCGGCTGCTCGACACGTCCGCCGATCCGGCGGAACCGGCCGAACCAGCCGGGTCATGAGGCGCCGCGACCGGCTGGAGCGGCCGGACGGCGACCCGGCGCCCCGCTCACTGGCCGAGTTCCTCGCCCGGGCGGGCGTCCGCGACCGCTACCGCCACTACGACCTGGGCGCGGCCGAGGCCCGGCTGCTGCGCGCCACCCCGCACGCCCATGTCCCGCACCGCGCCCGGCGCCGGGCGGCCCACGGCTGGAGCGACCCGGTCCGGGACCGCCCGCTCGACGCCGAGCGGGCCCGGCGCGACCTCAAGGCGATCTGCCTGGACTCCGTGTGCGCCCCGGACGCCGCCGCGCACCTCGACTCCTTCACCGGCGGACGCACCGACCTGGCCGGCGCCGTCGTGTTCGGCTGTCTGCTGCACCTCGCCGGGATGCGCGAAGGCGCCCGGTTCTGGTGGCAGTTCGCCGCGGCCTCCGGCAGCGCGCGGGCCGCCGCGGCCGCCTACTGCCTCTTCCTCGACCACTCCCGGCGCGGGGAGCACCACGACGCCCGGCACTGGGCGCGGGAGCTGGGCCGCCGCGGGTTCCGCCCGAACGGCCGCCGGGACCTGCGGGAGATCCGGCTGTGCGCACAGGCAGCCGTCCTGCGCTACGTCGACCAGGTCGAGGATCCCGACCTGGGTCCGGTGCCGCTGCCCAGGGCCGGGCTGTCGGGGGCGCTCGGCGCGTTCCTCCCGCCGCCCGCCCCCGTCCCGGTCCTCGCGCCGGTGGCGGCGTCCCGCCCGGCCGCCGGGCCGCTGCGCCACCCCGCGCTGACGGCCGCGGCCCGCGGGACCGTCGTACAGGGCGGTACGGGCGGGGCCCTGGCGGAGGCCCGCCGCGCGCTGGCCGTCGTACGCGTCCTGGAACGGCATCCGCTGGGGGTCCGGGCCGGCCAGCTCGCGCGGGAGTCGGGCCTCGCGGAGGCGGAGCTGCGCCCGCTCCTGGCGATGCTGTGCGAGGAGGAGTACGCGGACCGGCCGGCGGCGGGGGTGTACGGGCGCGGCCCGGCCCTGGGCCGGCTCGCCGCCCCCGGCGGCCACGGCCTGGCCGGGCAGCTCCAGCGCACCCTGGCCCTGGCCCGGGACAGCGTGGGCGCCGCGGTGTACCTCAGCCGGTACGCGGCGGGAGAGGTCCACATCACGCAGATGGCGGCCGGTCCGGCGACCCCGCCGGTGCGGGAGTGGGTCGACTTCCGGGACGCCGCGCACGCCAGCGCGGTCGGCAAGTGTTTGCTGACGCAGCTGGACCACGACCGCCGCGCGGACCACGTGGCCCGGCACCGGCCCGCCCGGCTCACTCCGCAGACCATCACCGACAGCCGGGCCCTGTTCACGGCACTGGACGCGGTGGCTCCGGGCGCGCCCGTCTTCGACCTGCTCGAATACGCCCCGGGGGTCGTCTGCTCGGCCGTTCCCATCGCCGCGGGCGGAGCCGCGGGGAGCCTGGCCCTGTCGCTGCCCGCGACCCACGCCCACCGGCTGCGCCCGGCGACCGAGGCGCTGCGCCGCAAGGCGGTGCCGGTGCTCCTGGCCCTGCTCCTGACGGGCGCGATCCCCCCGGATGCCCCGGACACCGCGGCCGCCCCGGCCGTGGAACCCGGCCCCGGGCCCGAGCGGCCCGAGCCCCGGCCGATGCGTGCTCCGGTCACCCCGGAGACCCTGCGCCACCTCCGGCTGCTCTTCCGCACCCCGCTCGCCGAAGCCGCGGCGGCGGCCCAGGGCCCGCACCTGGTCAGCGACACCACGGCCGCGGCGGCCTACCTCTTCGAAGCCGCCCCGGACGGCGCCACCCCCCGCCTGTCCCTCCCCCACACCTTCACGTCGGTGACCCCGGGCAGCCTGACCCGCCCGACGGGCCTGGTGGTCCTGGGCACGTGACGCGCTCATGCCCGCCCCGGGAAACAAAAGAACCCCACACAGTGTGTGGGGTTCTTGCTGTGTCCGAGGGGGGACTTGAACCCCCACGCCCGATAAAGGGCACTAGCACCTCAAGCTAGCGCGTCTGCCATTCCGCCACCCGGACCGGTGGTCGGCCCCGGTTTCCCGTGGCGACATGGACAACAATAGCAAAGGATCGGCGGGGCTCCGACCACTTATCCGGGCGGCGGGTGGTCCGCCACGCCGGGCTGACCTGCGGGCATGCCGCGGAGGGCACAGCGGGACGGGGCGTCTCGCCGCGAGCGGGGGTGCGGACGGACCGGTGCGGACGGGACCGGCCTGCTGGCGGATATCGGCGTCGGGGTGGACAGCGGCGGCGCCGGGCGGTCGGATGGCTGCGCACACATCCGGGGGGAGCCGCGCATGGAAACCGAGCACCGCGTCAGCACGCTGGAGCTGTTCTTCGACCTCGTCTTCGTCTTCACCATCACGCAGTTGACGGTGCTGCTGGCCGACGACCTGACCCCACGGGGCGCGGGGCAGGTGGTGCTGATCTTCACCGTGCTGTTCTGGATGTACGGGGGCTACGCGCACCTGACCAACCAGGTGCCGCCGGACCGGACCGTCCGGCGCGTGCTGCTCATGCTCGCCATGGGCGCGTTCATGGTGTGCGCGCTGGCCGTGCCCACCGCCTTCGGGGCGGGCGGCGTGGCCTTCGGCCTGGGGTACCTGCTGGTCGTACTCGTCCACGGCGCGCTGTTCACGCAGGCGCACGGCCGCGGGGTGCTGTGGTTCGCGCTGCCCAATGTGCTGTGCGCGCTGGCGGTGACGGCCGCCGGGTTCTTCGACGGGCTGCCGGCCTGGGGCCTGTGGCTGCTGGCGCTGCTGCTGCAGTTCGTGACGCCGGTGGTCGTGCAGCGGGTCGCGGCGAGCGGGGCAGCGGCGGAGCCGGAGGCGGCGGAGCAGACGGTCGGCGACCAGCTCGGCGGCATGAACGCGGCGCACCTGGTGGAGCGGCACGGTCTGCTGCTGATCATCGTCTTCGGCGAGTCCGTGATCGCGATCGGCATCGGGGTGGGTTCGCTGCCCCTGTCCGCCGGCATCGCGGGCGGCGCCTTCCTGTCGCTCACGATCGCGTCCGCGATGTGGTGGATGTACTTCGTGCGCGACGAGGGCCGGGCCGAGGGGGTCTTCGCGCAGACGCCGCCGGAGCGGCGTTTCAAGCTGGCGATGGCCGCGTACTACTACGCCTTCCTGCCCGTGCTACTGGGCATCGCCGTCTTCGCGGCCGGGGTGAAGAAGACGATCGGGCACCTCGGGGAGCACCTGCACACCGGCCCGGCGGTCGCGCTGGCCGGCGGTGTCGCCCTCTACCTGGCCGGGAACCTGCTCTTCCGTGCGGTGCTGGGCATCGGGCCGTCCCGCTACCGCGCGACGGCCCTGGTGCTCGCGCTCGCCACGGTGCCCGTGGGCACCGGCTGGACGGGAGCCGGCCAGCTGGTGGCCCTGGCGGTCGTCCTGGTCGGCGCGGTGGTCGCCGAGGGCGGCCGCTCCCCCGCCGCGCGGGCGCGGGCAACGGCCGCCGAGAGCGTCACGGGCAGCTGATGACCTGGCCCGCGTAGGAGAGGTTGCCGCCGAAGCCGAACAGGAGGACCGGGGCGCCGGAGGGGATCTCGCCGCGCTGGACCAGCTTCGACAGGGCCATGGGAATGCTGGCTGCCGAGGTGTTGCCGGATTCGATGACGTCGCGGGCGACGACGGCGTTGACCGCGCCGATCTTCGCCGCGAGCGGCTCGATGATGCGCAGGTTCGCCTGGTGGAGGACGACCGCGGCCAGCTCCTCGGGGGTGACACCGGCCTTCTCGCACACCTTGCGGGCGAGCGGCGGGAGCTGGCTGGTGGTCCAGCGGTAGACGGACTGGCCCTCCTGGGCGAAGACCGGAGGCGAGCCCTCGATGCGAACCGCGTTGCCCATCTCCGGGACGGAGCCCCACAGCACGGGGCCGATGCCCGGCTCCTCGCAGGCCTCGACGACGGCCGCGCCGGCGCCGTCACCGGTGAGCACGCAGGTGGTGCGGTCGGACCAGTCGGTGATCTCGGCCATCTTGTCGGCGCCGATGACCAGTGCGCGGGTGGCGGAGCCGGCCCGGATGGCGTGGTCGGCCGTGGCCAGGGCGTGGGTGAAGCCCGAGCAGACGACGTTGATGTCCATCACGGCGGGGCTGCCGCCCATGCCCAGCTTGGCGGCGACGCGCGCGGCCATGTTGGGCGAGCGGTCGATCGCGGTGGAGGTGGCCACCAGGACGAGGTCGATGTCGTCCGGGGTCAGGCCGGCGCCGGCGAGCGCCTTGCCGGCCGCCTGGTAGGCCAGCTCGTCGACCGGCTCGTCCGGGCCCGCGATGTGGCGGGTGCGGATGCCGACGCGGGAACGGATCCACTCGTCGGTGGTGTCGACCATGGCCGCGAGGTCCTCGTTGGTGAGCACTTTCGCGGGCTGGTAGTGCCCTAGCGCCACCACGCGTGAACCGGTCATGGGCGGGGTCCCCCCTCGTAGGCAAGTCAGGATCACCCAGCTTTGCCTGCTACCGGTGGGTACGGGTGCGTGTGACCCGACAGGATTCCGGCCCCGGATTTTGGAGCTTCCCGAGGAGCCCCCTGCCCGGGACCAGGTCGGATGCGGAACCGCGAGAATGAGTACGTCGGGCATCGGCGAGAAACAGAAGGGGTGGGCTGATCACCATGGGACGGGTCACCGAACGCCGTCGCGTCGTCCGGATCCGGAGCGGGGCGGCGGGTGTCCGCCCGGACACACTGGTGGCCGAGGAGCCGCTGGAGATACGGCTGAACGGCCGGCCGCTGGCCATCACGATGCGCACGCCGGGTGACGATTTCGCCCTGGCGGTGGGCTTCCTGGTGAGCGAGGGCGTCCTCGGCGCGGCCTCCGACGTCCAGGCGGTCACCTACTGCGAGGGGGCGACGCAGGACGGGTCGAACACCTACAACGTGGTCAACGTGCAGCTGGCGGCCGGGGTCCCGGTGCCGGACATCACGCTGGAGCGGAACGTCTACACCACCTCGTCCTGCGGGCTGTGCGGTAAGGCCAGCCTGGACGCCGTCCGGACGGCGAGCCGCTTCCCCGGAGTCGCCGCCGATCCGGTACGGGTGCCGGCGGAGGTCCTCACCGGGCTCCCGGACCGGCTGCGCGCGGCCCAGAAGGTCTTCGACCGTACGGGCGGCCTGCACGCGGCGGGGCTGTTCACGGCGGAGGGCGAGCTGCTCGACCTGCGCGAGGACGTGGGCCGGCACAACGCGGTGGACAAGATCGTCGGCCGCGCGCTCCAGGCGGGACGGCTCCCGCTGACGGGGGCGGTCCTGCTGGTGTCGGGCCGGGCCTCCTTCGAACTCGCGCAGAAGGCCGTGATGGCGGGCATCCCGGTGCTGGCGGCGGTCTCCGCGCCCTCCTCGCTGGCGGTGGACCTGGCGCTGGAGTCGGGCATGACCCTGGTCGGCTTCCTGCGGGGCCCGGACATGAACATCTACGCGGGCGAGGAGCGGATCACCCTGTAGCGGCGCGCCGGAACACCTCCACCGCACCGCGCTCGTAGTGGAGGAACGTGGCCCGCACGTCGCTGCCGTCGCCCGCGGTGCCCTCTTTCCCGGTGCCGCTCAGCAAGAACCAGTCCGTGCACTCCTGTATCGCGGGGGTTCCGTCGGGGCTGAACTTGAGCAGGATCCCCGGGTCTTCGTCGGTGGGGTGGCCGAGGGTCCAGTTCCCCTCACCGGTGAACACACCGGGCTCCTCGCCCCGGGAGCACTCCCAGCCCGAAGCGTCCGCGAGGCGGGCCCGGCCGTCGGCCATCACCTCGAGCCGGGCTCCGCGGTCGCCGTGCCAGGTCCCGATGACGTCCGCCTCCGTCAGCGGGGAGGACGTGCCACCCAACATGCCGAAGGCCAGGGCCAGCAGCAACAGCAGACCGAACAGCACGCCGAGGGTTATGGTCACCGCCCGGGCGAGGTTGTAGTCGCGCACCTCAGCGCCCCCGCCGGGCGCGGCGGCCGGCGTTGGCCGGCGGCTTCGGGGCCGGTGGGTCGATGCGGTGGAGGTCCAGGGTGGCCGGGAGCGGGGTGGAGCCCGGGCCGCCGGATTCGGCCCAGGCGATGATCTCGTCGGTGGCGGTGTCGTCGAGGGCCCAGCCGAACCACACCGCGCGGGCGCCGCGGCGGCGGGCCTCGGTGGTGGGCTGGACGACGATGACGTTGGCCTGGGCGCACGGGCCGAGGCAGTCGCTCGTACGGACGGCCAGGCGGCCCCCGGAGGCGGCCGCGGCCTCGCGCAGCCGGGCGAGCTGGCCGGCGTGGTCGGTGCCGGGGTTCTTGCGGGGGTCGCCGCAGCAGCAGCCGCGGCAGACCACCAGGGTGCAGGGGCGTTCGGCGTGGGCGCCGAGCGGGCGTATCCAGGTCACCACCGCACGTTACCGGCCCTGGGGAGCCACCTGTTGGGACGGGCGGGAGACCTCCGCCACATGGTCGGCGGCGAGTTCGGGCAGCGGGTCCTGGGCGCGGCGCCGGGCGAGGACCGCGCAGACCATCAGCTGCATCTGGTGGAAGAGCATCAGCGGGAGCACGGCGAGGCCGGCCTGGGCCCCGAACAGCACGCTGGCCATGGGGAGTCCGGCGGCCAGGCTCTTCTTCGACCCGGCGAACTGGATGGCGATGCGGTCCTCGCGGCCGAAGCCGAGGCGGGCCGCGCCGTACCAGGTGACGAGCAGCATGACGGTGAGGAGTACGGCTTCCAGGAGCATCAGCGCGCCCAGGCGCAGCGGGCTCACCTGCTGCCAGATGCCGGCGACCATGCCCGCGCTGAAGGCGGCGTGGACGACGAGCAGGATCGAGCCGCGGTCGACGTATCCGAGGGTCTTCTTGTGGCGGGTGAGGAAGCCGCCGACCCAGCGGCGCACGGCCTGGCCCAGGAGGAAGGGCAGCAGGAGCTGGAGGGTGATCTTGAGGAGGGAGCCGAGCGAGAAGCCGCCCGTGCGGCCGCCGAGCAGGACGGCTGCGAGGAGGGGGGTGAGCACGATGCCGGCCAGGCTGGAGAAGGAGCCGGCGCAGATCGCGGCGGGGACGTTGCCGCGGGCGATCGAGGTGAAGGCGATGGAGGACTGGACGGTCGAGGGGACCAGGCAGAGGAAGATCAGGCCGCTCTGGAGCGCGGGCGGCAGGAGGCCGGGGGCGAGGGCGGACAGGGCGAGGCCGAGGACCGGGAAGAGCAGGAAGGTGCAGGCGAGCACGGTGAGGTGCAGCCGCCAGTGGCGCAGGCCGTCGAGTGCCTCGCGGGTGGAGAGCCGGGCGCCGTAGAGGAAGAAGAGGAGGGCCACGGCCGCGGTGGCGGCGGAGCCGGCGATCGTGGCCGCCGCGCCGCGGGCGGGGTACAGGGCGGCCAGGCCGACGGTGCCGAGCAGGGCCAGGACGTACGGGTCCAGGGGGAGCCAGGCGGGGAGGTGCGGGCGGCGCATGCGCGGTGCTCACTTGCTGTCGGGGCGGGTGGGACCGGGTGCTCTCCGTCCCTTCACGGCGTCCCTCCATCGTCGGGCCTTTCCGGTCATCGGGAAACCCGTACACCGCTCTCACTGTCATCACGGATCGCGATGAGCCGGCCTAGGATGGGGGGATGTACGACCCGGTGCAGTTGCGGACGTTCCTCACGGTGGCCCAGACGCTGAGCTTCACGCAGGCCGCGGGGCGTCTCGGCGTACGGCAGTCCACGGTCAGCCAGCACGTGCGGCGGCTGGAGGAGACGACCGGGCGGGCGTTGTTCCTGCGGGACACGCACAGTGTGGAGCTGACGGAGGACGGCGAGGCGATGCTCGGCTTCGCGCGGACGATCCTGGAGGCGCACGAGCGGGCGGCGGCCTTCTTCACGGGGACGCGGCTGCGGGGGCGGCTGCGGTTCGGGGCCTCGGAGGACTTCGTGCTGTCGCGGCTTCCGGAGATCCTGGAGGGGTTCCGGCACGAGCACCCCGAGGTGGATCTGGAGCTGTCGGTGGAGCTGTCGGGCACGCTCCACGAGCGGCTGGACGCGGGGCGCCTCGACCTGGTGCTGGCGAAGCGGCGGGGGCCCGGGGACGAGCGGGGCCGACTGGTCTGGCGGGACCGGATGGTGTGGATCGGCGCGGAGGGGCTGCGGGTGGATCCCGAGCGGCCCGTTCCGCTGATCGTCTTCCCGCCGCCGGGCATCACCCGGACGCGCGCCCTGGAGGTGCTGGAACGGCACGGCCGGGCGTGGCGGATCGCCTGCACGAGCGGCAGCCTGAGCGGTCTGGTGGCGGCGGCCCGGGCCGGGCTGGGCGTGATGGCGCACACCCGGGGGCTGATCCCGCCGGGTCTGGTGCGCGTCGGCGGGCTGCCCGAGCTGGGGCCGGTGGAGTTCGCGCTGGTGCGCGGGCCGCGTGCGTCACCGGCGGCCGAGGCTCTGGCGGCGGCGGTCCTCTCCGGAGCGGACCGGCTCTCCCGCACCGGCTGACCGCCGCGCGCGGTGCACCGCCCGCCCCCGTGGGCGGACCGCTTCGAACCGCCCGGCGCGCCGACCGGCGCACCCGCCGGCCACCCGGCGCACGGGAGCGGCCGCCGGGCGCACGCCGGGCCGCCCGCGCCCTCTGACCCGCACGTCAGCGGCGTGAATGCCGTGATCACTGGGGAGGTCTTGTGGAGGTATCCGAACGCCGATCAACCCCGATTGACGCTGAGGTACGTTCACCGCGGCGCGCGGAGAGGAGCGGGGCCTTGCGCGAGATCACCGTCCCACCGATCGTCACGGGCGCTCCCGTCGGCGGGCTGGCCGACGTCGTCTTCCAGCACGCCCGGGAGGAGCCGGACCGGGTGGTCCTCGGCCGGAAGACCGACGGGGTGTGGCGGGACGTGACCTCCGGCGAGCTGGCCGCCGAGGTGCTGGCGCTCGCCAAGGGGCTGCTGGCCCAGGGGGTGCGCTTCGGGGACCGGGTGGCCGTCATGTCCCGCACCCGGTACGAGTTCACGCTCTTCGACTTCGCCCTGTGGGCGATCGGCGCCCAGCCTGTCCCCGTCTACCCGACGTCCTCCACCGAGCAGGTGCACTGGATCCTCTACGACACCGACTGCACGGCCTGTGTCGTGGAGAACGAGGACCAGGCCATGACGGTGGGGTCGGTCATCGACCGGCTCCCCCACCTCAGGCGGCTGTGGCAGCTGGACGCCGGGGCCGTGGACGCGCTCGTCGCCGACGGCCGGTCGGTCGCCGAGGACGTCGTGCACCGCCACCGCGGCGCGGTGACGCCCGATGCGACGGCGACCGTGATCTACACCTCGGGAACCACGGGCCGCCCCAAGGGGTGCGTGCTCACGCACGCGAACTTCATGTACGAGGCCGACACGCTGGTGGCCCGCTGGGAGTCGGTGTTCCAGGGCAGGCAGGGCGACCGGCCGTCGACGCTGCTCTTCCTGCCGCTGGCCCACGTCTTCGGGCGGATGGTGGAGGTGGCGGCCGTCCGGGCACGGGTCAAGCTCGGGCACCAGCCGGTGCTGGCGGCGGCCGAGCTGATGCCGGACCTCGCAGCGTTCCGGCCGACCTTCGTGCTCGGTGTCCCCCACGTCTTCGAGAAGGTCTTCGCGGCGGCCCGCCGCAAGGCGGAGGCGGACGGGCGGACGGGGCCCTTCGACCGGGCCGTCGAGACGGCCGTGCGGTACGCGGAGGCGCGCGAGCAGAAGGCCTTCGGCACCGGGCCGGGCCCGTCGGCGGCGCTGCGGATGGAGCACCAGCTCTTCGACAGGCTCGTCTACGGCAAGGTGCGCGAGGCGATGGGCGGGCAGGTGCGGTACGCGATGTCGGGCGGGTCCGCGATGTCGCGCCGCCTCGGGCTGTTCTTCGACGGCGCCGGTATCACGGTGTTCGAGGGGTACGGGCTGACCGAGTCCTGCGCGGCCGCCACGGCGAACCCCCCGGAGGCGACGAAGTACGGGACGGTGGGCCGCCCGATCCCGGGCAGCACGGTGCACATCGCGGACGACGGGGAGGTCTGGCTGCACGGCGGCCACATCTTCTCCGGGTACCTGGGCGACCCGCATGCCACGGAGGCGGTGCTGCGGGGCGGCTGGCTGGCGACCGGGGACCTGGGGCGGCTGGACGAGGACGGCTACCTGACCATCACCGGGCGCAAGAAGGAGATCCTGGTGACCTCCAACGGCAAGAGCGTCGCCCCGGCCGCGCTGGAGGAACGCGTCCGTTCGCATCCGCTGGTGGCGCAGTGCGTGCTGGTGGGCAACGACCGGCCGTACATCGCGGCGCTGCTCACCCTGGACATGGAGGGGATAGCGCACTGGCTGTCGATGCGCGGCAGACCGCAGATGCCGGCCGCGGACCTGGTGAGCGATCCGGAGCTGACGGCGGAGGTCCGCCGGGCGGTGGTGGCCGCCAACACCCTGGTGTCGCAGGCGGAGGCGATCCGCACCTTCCGGGTGCTGGGCGAGCAGTTCACGGAGGAGCGGGGGCTGCTGACCCCTTCGCTGAAGCTCAAGCGCCGGGCGATCGAGAAGGCGTACGAGAAGGAGGTCGCCGCCCTCTACCGGACATGAAGCCCGGACGTGAGGCCCGGACGTGAGGCATCGATCCGGGCATGCCATCAGGCGAATCTGACGGCTCGTCACTTTACTTCGCCATGGATATTGACGATCCGTCAGGTCAGCCACAGAATGCGGGGATTCCGACCGGAGGGGATCCCCGACATGTTGCGACCGATCCGCACCCTGGCCGCCGCGGCAGCGGCCATCGCGCTCGTCTCCGCCTGCAACTCCGCCTCCACCAACGGCACCTCTCCGGGCGGGCCCGACGAAGCACCGGGCAACACGCGCGGAGTGACCGCCGACGCGATCAAGGTCGGCGGCATCGTCTCCATGACCACCGCCAGCGGCTACAGCAAGAAGGACACCGACCTCGGCGCCAAGGCCCGCTACCTGAGAGCCAACGCCGAGGGCGGGGTCAACGGCCGCAAGATCGAATACCTGGGTGCCGAGGACGACGGCCAGGACCCCGCGAAGAACATGGCGGCCGCCCGCAAGCTCGTCCAGCAGGACAAGGTCTTCGCCGTGTCCCCCATGAGCTCCGTGACCTTCTCCGGCGCCGACTTCCTGGAGCAGGAGAAGGTGCCCACCTTCGGCTGGGGCACCCTGCCCTCCTTCTGCGGGCCCCAGTACATCTACGGATTCAACGGCTGCCTGGTCCCCACCCCCGGCGGCACCCTGAACCAGACCTGGCCCGAGGGCATCGGCCAGATCCTCGGCGGCGCCCGGGGCAAGTCCGTCGCGGTCATCGCCAACGACAGCGATGCCGGGAAGTTCGGCATCCGGACCTTCCAGCAGGGCTTCACCAGCGCCGGCTTCAAGGTCTCCTACGCCAAGGCCTCCGTACCGGGCACCGCCGTCCCGAGCGACTGGTCCGCGTACGTGAAGGAGATCCTCTCCAGCAACGACGGCAAGGCCCCGGACGCCGTCGTCTCCGTCATGCAGACGCCCAACAACATCGGGCTCTTCACCGCGCTCAAGCGCAGCGGGTACAAGGGGCTGCTCTCCGACCCCACCGACTACGACCCCGGGCTGCTCGCCCAGGACGCCACCCGGCAGGCCCTCGACGGGATCCACGTCCTGCTGCAGTTCCAGCCGTTCGAGTCGACCGATCCGAAGATGGCGCAGTTCAAGGCCGACATCAAGGCGGCCGCGGGCGGCAAGGACGTCCCGCTCAACATGCACATGTTGACCGGGTACATGTCGGCCGACCTGTTCCTGTCCATCGCGCAGAAGGCGGGCAAGGACCTGACCGTCGAGTCCTTCCAGGCCGCCGCGCAGGGCTTCTCCGACACCGGCACGCTCGTCGGCGACCGCGCACTGCCCAAGGGGCAGAAGGACAGCTTCGGCTGCGGGGCACTCGTACAGCTGAAGAACGGCGCGTACGAGGTCTCCGTCCCGTTCAAGTGCTACGAGCCCATCCCCTTCAAGTAGGGGTGCGGCATGGGGGATCTGCTCGTCTTCGTTCTGAGCGGTCTGGTCTCCGGCGCCCTGTACGCGCTGCTCGCCACCGGGCTGGTGCTCTCGTACTCGGCGTCCGGGCTGTTCAACTTCGCGCACGGGGCCACCGCCTACCTGTGCGCGCTCACCTTCTACGAACTGCACTCCGGGCTGGGCTGGCCGGCGGTCCCGGCGGCGCTGCTGGTGGTGTTCGTCCTCGCACCCGGCCTGGGCTGGGGGCTGGACCGGCTGATGTTCCGGCGGCTCGCACGGGTCGGTGAGACGGCGCAGATCGTCGCGACCATCGGGCTGCTGGTGGCGCTGCCGGCCGCCGGGCTGTGGGCGGTCGAACTGCTGGCGGACGCGGGCGCCCCGGTGAAACCGGCGGAGAACCGGTTCGGGCTGCCGGGCGTGGGGCCGAGCCCGGCGAAGTCCTGGCAGCTCACGGAGGGCGTCGGCATCGACTCCGACCAGCTGATCACCTGGGTGGTCACCGCGCTGGTGGCGGTGGCCCTGTGGGTGCTGATGCGGCACACGCGGATCGGGCTGCTGCTGCGGGCGGCCGTCGACAACCGCTCGCTGACCGAGCTGCGCGGGATCAGCGCCGACCGGCTGTCGTCGGTGGCCTGGATGATCGCTTCGGCGCTGGCCGGGCTGGCGGGTGTACTGGCGACCCCGCTGCTGGGGCTGTCGGCCCACGACTTCACGCTGTTCCTGTTCGTCTCGGCCACGGCCGCGGTCATCGGAAGGTTCGCGTCCGTACCGCTCGCCTTCGCGGGCGGGCTGGGGCTGGGGGTCCTGCAGAACCTGGTGGCGGGGTACGCGTCCTTCGCCGAGTCCATCACCGGCTTCCGTACGGCGGTGCCCTTCCTGATCCTGTTCGGCGGGCTGCTCGTACTGACCCGCAGGGCCCGGACCGCGGGGGTCCCGTCCGTGGACGCCCCGCCGGTGGACCACCTGGCCGGGGCCGCGTGGGGGCGGCGCTGGGGGGTGTGGGCGGCGGGCGCGGGGCTGCTGTGCGTCGCGTTCTACACCGTCACCACGCCCTTCTGGAGCGGGCTGCTGGCGCAAGGTCTGGCCGTGGCCCTGGTGTTCATGTCCTTCACCGTGGTGACCGGGCTCGGGGCGATGGTGTCCCTCGCGCAGGGCACCTTCGTGACCGGGGCCGCGCTCGTGGCCGGGCTGCTGATGAGCCGGGGCTGGCCCTTCCTGGCCGCGCTGGCGGTGGGCACGTGCGCGGCGGCGGTCCTGGGGGCACTGGTGGCGCTGCCGGCGCTGCGGCTCGGCGGCAGGTCGCTGGCGCTGGCCACGCTGGCCCTGGCGTTCCTCGCCGACCAGGTGCTCTTCCAGCTGCGGTGGCTGCGCAACGGCGACACGGGCTGGTCGGTCCCGCGGCCCGTCCTCGGACCGGTGGACCTCTCCGACGACCGGGCGCTCGGAGTGGCCCTGGTGGTGCTCGTCGCGCTCGTGGCCGCCGGGCTGAGCGCGCTGCGCGGATCCCCGTCGGGGCGCGCCATGCTGGCCGTGCGGTCGGCTCCGGCAGCGGCGGCGGCCTCGGGGGTGTCGGTCCTGCGTACGAAACTGCTGCTGTTCACCCTGTCCGCCGGGCTGGCCGGGTTCGGGGGCGTGATGTACGCGTCGTACAACACCCGGATCACGGCTACGGACTTCACGGCGATGACGGGCCTGGTGTGGCTGGCGGTCGTGGTCGCGGCGGGTGTGCGGCGCCCGCAGTACGCGGTGGTGGCCGGGCTGGTGTACGCGGTGGCCCCGCGGCTGCTGTCCGACTACGTGACGGAGTCCGCGCACCTGCCGGTGATCCTGTTCGGCCTGGCCGGACTGGCCCTCGCCACCGACCCCGACGGGTACTGCGCGGCCGTACCGGTCCGGCTCGCCCGGCGGCGGGCCCGGGGCGCTGCGGGGCCGTCGCCCGCGACGGCGGCCCGTCCCGGACCGGGGCCCCTCCCCGGCCCCCGCGCCCCGAACCCCTCGGGGGCGGGAAAGGCCGCGCTCGAACTGCGCGGCGTCACGGCCGGGTACGACGGCGGACTCGTGCTGCACGGGGTCGATCTCACCGTGCGGCGCGGGGAGATCCTGGCCGTGCTCGGGCCGAACGGGGCCGGGAAGAGCACCGCGTGCCGGGTCGCGGCCGGGCTGCTGCCGGCCGACGCCGGTGCGGTGTGCGTGGACGGGCGGGACGCCACGCGCGACGGTGCCGTGCGCCGGGCGCGCGCCGGTGTGGTGCTCGCTCCGGAGGGCCGGGGCATCTTCCCGTCCCTGACCATCGAGGAGAACCTGGCCCTGTACCTGCCGGAGGCCGACGCGCGGGCCGCCGTCTACGCCCGCTTCCCGCGGCTCGCCGAGCGCCGCGGGGTGAGCGCCGGTGCGCTGTCCGGCGGGGAGCAGCAGATGCTGGCCCTGGCTCCGCTCCTGCAGCGGCCGCCCGCGGTGCTGATCGCCGACGAACCCTCGCTCGGGCTGGCGCCGCGCGTGGCGCAGGAGGTGTACCTGCTGCTCACCGAGCTCCGCGACGCCGGCACGGCCCTGCTCCTGGTGGAAGAGAAGGCCGCCGGGATCCTGGGCGTCGCCGACACCGTGGCCTACCTCTCCCAGGGCCGGGTCTCCTGGTGCGGCCCGCGGGACGAGGTGGAGGCCGACCGGCTCACCGAGGCGTATCTGGGAATGGGGACATGAGCGGAGAGGACATGAGCGCAGAGGACATGAGCGGCTACGTGCTCCACGCGGGCGGTGTCGGCGTGCGCTTCGGCGGCGTCAGGGCACTGAGCGGGGTGGACCTCGGAATCCGGGCGGGCGAGGTGTGCGGGCTGATCGGCCCCAACGGGGCCGGGAAGACCACGCTGTTCGACGTCCTGTCGGGGATCCGCCGGCCCGACCGGGGCCGGATCCTGCTGGACGGCGCGGACATCACGCGCCGCTCCCCCGTCTGGCGGGCCCGGCACGGGATGCGCCGGACGTTCCAGCGCCGGCAGCTGTTCGGGCAGCTCAGCGTGGCCGACAACGTGCTGGTGGCGCAGGAGTGGCGGGGCGGCGGGGGCGGGCCGGCGGCCGACCTCCTCGCCCTCCCGGCCCGGCGCGCCCGGGAGCGGGGCCGGCGGGTGCGCGGCGAGCGGGTGCTGGCCGACTGCGGGATCGGCGCGCTGGGGACCGCGTACGCGGGCGGGCTGCCCGTCGGGCAGGCCCGGATGGTCGAGCTGGCGCGCGCGGTGGCCGACCCGCCGCGGGTGCTGCTGCTGGACGAACCGGCGTCCGGCATGTCGGCGCCCGAGCGCGAGCGGCTGGCGGGGGTGGTGCGCCGGCTGGCGGCGGAGGAGGGCTGCGCGGTGCTGCTGGTCGAGCACAACGTGGCCTTCGTCATGGACCTCTGCTCGCGGGTCGTCGTACTGGACCTCGGGACGGTGCTGGCCGAGGGCACGCCGGCCGAGGTACGGGCGGACCCGCTGGTCCGGGAGGCGTACCTCGGAGCCACCTGAGCGACACGGCCCGGATGGCGGGAATACGTCGTGCGGGGGGCCGGTTGTCGCCCCTCGTACGACGCTGTACCACCGCGCACCAACGCGCCGACGTGAGGGAACGACCCGACGTGAACCAGGTCCCGGCCATCAAGCTCAACAACGGCACGCTCATGCCCCAGCTCGGCTTCGGCGTCTGGCAGGTGCCGGACGCGGAGGCGGAGCACGCCGTGGGGACGGCCCTGGAGGCCGGTTACCGCAGCATCGACACGGCCGCGATCTACGGCAACGAGAAGGGCACGGGCAAGGCCGTCGCCGCTTCCGGGCTGCCGCGCGAGGAGCTGTTCGTCACCACCAAGCTGTGGAACGGCCCGAAGCAGACGTGGGGCCGCGACGAGGTGCTGCGCGCCTTCGACGACTCCCTCGCCAAGCTGGGCCTCGACCACGTCGACCTGTACCTGATCCACTGGCCGCGCCCGATGCGCGACGACTTCGTCGCCATCTGGAAGGCCTTCGAGGAGATCGCCGCGAGCGGCCGCGCCAAGGCGGTCGGCGTGTCGAACTTCCGCACCGAGGACCTGGACCGGCTCGCCGCCGAGAGCGCCCTGGTACCGGCCGTGAACCAGGTCGAGCTGCACCCGCTGCACCCGCAGGCCGCGCTGCGCGCCGAGCACGCCGCGCGCGGGATCGTCACCGAGGCCTGGTCCCCGCTGGGCCAGGGCAAGGAGCTCCTGACGCTGCCGGCCGTCACCGCGATCGCCGACGCGCACGGCCGCAGCGCCGCGCAGGTGGTGCTGCGCTGGCACCTCCAGCACGGGAACGTCGTGATCCCGAAGTCCGTGACCCCCGCCCGCATCCGGGAGAACCTGGACGTCTTCGGCTTCGAACTGGACGCGGCCCAGATGGCCGCACTGGACGCCCTGGGCGCGGGCGCGGCGGGCCGCCGGATCGGCCCGGACCCGGCCGAATTCGACGTGTGAGGGCGACCGGGTTGAACCTTCCCGAAGGGATCTACCGGATCCGCAACGTGGACAGCGGGCTGGTGCTCCAGCTGGAGGGCGCCTCCCGGGTGCGGGTCGGCCCGGACGGGCCGCCCGCTCCGGCGGCCGCCCGCCGGTGGCTGATCTCGCCGGTGCACAGCGGCGGCGGGATCTTCCACGTGGTGAGCGAGGACAACGAGCGGCGCCTGGACGTGGCGAACGCGTCGACGGAGAGCGGCGCCCGGGTGCAGGTGTGGCGGGCCAACGCCTTCGGCGCGCAGGAGTGGATCGTCGAGGAGCACCTCGACGCTCCGGGGGTGGTGTCCTTGATCGCCTGTATCAGCGGCCTGCCGCTGGAGGCCGACGCCGAGGGCCGGGTCCGCCAGGGCGAGGACACCGACTCCGCCTCCCAGTGGTGGCGGCTGGAGCCGGCGTAGCACCCGGACCGGACCCGGCACCGGCCCCGGCGCCGCGCGTCACACCCGTACGAAGCTCCGCAGGCGGTACGTCGGCTCCGGGCGCGGGGTGTCCTGGTCGGGCAGCAGCTCCAGCCGGGCGGCCAGCTCCGGTGCGGTGATGCCGCGCGGGACGATGCGCGAGGCGTACCGTCCCGCGAGCAGCGCCTCGGCGGAGCCGCGCGGGGTGCGGCCCTGGCCGTGGCCGGTGAAGTGCGCCTCGCCGCCGGGGCGCAGGCCCGCCCGGGCGGCGTGGGCCTCGACCTCCCCGGAGGCGTCCGAGGGGGTCGGGGTCAGGTGCGCGGCGAAGACGGCGTCGATGTCGCTGCCGACGTCGTGCGCAGAGTCCTTGTCCACGGTGGCGACGAGGACCCCGCCGGGCCGCAGCACCCGGGCCGCCTCGGCGATGACCGCGGGCACCAGCCCGGGCTCCCGCAGCAGGTGCAGCAGCCACACCGCGCTCACCGCGTCCAGCGAGCCCGGGCGCACGGGCAGTCGGGCGGCGTCGGCGAGGGCCACGGGGACGCCGCGGCGCAGTGCGGCGGCGGCCATGCCGTGGGAGGCGTCGGCACCCAGGACGCGCAGTCCGGGGCGCGTGAGCCGGGCGGTGACGATGCCCGTGCCGCAGCCGAGGTCGAGGAGGGTGCCCACGTCCGCCGGGAGGAGGCCGAGGACGGCCGCCGCGGCGGCCTCGGCGCGGGGGGTGCCGCCGCGGGAGGCGTCGTAGACCTCGGCCTCCGCGTCGTAGTCGAGCAGGGTTTTCGCCATCGGTATGTGCGTGGTCATCAGCTCGCGCCGTGGGCGGGGGCGAGGGACTCGACGCGCTCGGCGAGGGCGAAGTCGGTCTCGGTCACCACGCCTCCGGCGTCGTGGCTGTTCACCGAGAGACGTACCGTGTTGTAGCCGAGCGTCAGGTCGGAGTGGTGGTTCAACTCCTCCTGGACGGAGGCGATGTGGGAGACCAGGGCGCTGGCCGCGAAGTGCGTGCCCAGTCGGTAGGTACGGATGATCCGGTCGTTCTCGAAGGCCCAGCCGGGGAGTTCCCTCAGACGGTCCTCGATCTCCTTCTGCGACAGCGGTTCACTCGGCATGCACCCGGCTCCTTTTCCCCGTGACGTGTAGTCAAGGTTCCCACAGTGCACGCCGGATCGAACCTTTCGCGCCATAGTGCGCTCGGGTACTTCTGCACCTTCCGCCCCTGGCGCGCGCCCCCTAGGCTCCTGCGCCGGACGTGACTGTTACCAGCGGTAACGAGGGGGCATTCGCCATGGCCGGCACCGGGAGTTCCAGGCGTACGTTCATCGCGGGCACGGGCGCCGCGGCCTTGTCGGCCCAGGCCGCGGCCGCCCTGGCGGCTCCGGCTGCGGCCGCAGCGACCGACGCGGCGGCACCGCACGGGCAGCAGCCCGGACCGCCCTCGCCGAACGGCCGGCGCGTCGCCGTCCTCGGCGGCGGGGTGGCGGGCCTGACCGCGGCGCACGAGCTCGCCGAGCGCGGCTATGCCGTCACCTTGTACGAACGCCGGGCGCTCGGCGGCAAGGCCCGCAGCATGGACGTGCCGGGCAGCGCCCGCGGCGGCCGCAGACCGCTGCCCGCAGAGCACGGCTTCCGCTTCATCCCGGGCATCTACCACAACCTGCCCGACACCATGCGGCGGATCCCCTTCGCGGGCAACGCGAACGGCGTGTGGGACAACCTGGTGGCCCCGCCCGAGATGATGTTCGCCCGCGCCGGCGGCCGCGAGGACCTGCGGGGCCCCATCCCCTGGCCGGGCCACTCCCCCGCCGCCCTGACGCCCGAGGAGGTGCGGCGCGCCCTCGGTGGCATCCTGCAGACCATGGTGCGGCTGCCGCTGCACGAGACGGCGTACTTCGTCGACCGCGTGCTCGTCTTCCTCACCAGCTGCGACGAGCGGCGGACCGAGGTCTGGGAGAACACCCCGTGGTGGGAGTTCACCCGGGCCGCGCGGATGTCGAACGAGTACCAGCGCATCCTGGCCGTCGGCGTCACGCGCAACATCGTGGCGACCAAGGCGGAGGAGGCCTCCACCCGCACGGTCGGCACCCTCGGCGAGGCCTTCGTCTTCAACCTGCTGGGCCGCGGGGCGGACGGCCCGCCGGACCGGATCCTCAACCTGCCCACCAACGAGGCGTGGATCGACCCGTGGGAGGCCCATCTGCGGTCCCTCGGCGTGGAGTTCAGGATCGGCTGGACGGTACGGGAGGTGAAGCACGGCAACGGCCGGGTGAGCGGGGTCGCCGTCGAGGGGCCGGACGGCACCCGGCAGACCGTGACGGCCGACCACTACGTCAGCGCGCTCCCCGTGGAGCACGCCCGGCGCACCTGGAGCGCGGGGCTGCGGGCCGCCGATCCGATGCTGGGGCGCTGCGACAGGCTGCAGACCGACTGGATGACCGGCATCCAGTTCTACCTCACGGAGCGGGCACCGCTGGTGCACGGCCACCTCAACTGCATCGATTCACCCTGGTCGTTGACGGCGATCCAGCAGGCCGAGCACTGGCCGTCGCGGAACTTCCCCGCGGACTACGGCGACGGGGCGGCAGTCGACTGCCTGTCGGTGGACATCTCCGAGTGGGACAAGCCGGGGATCCTGTACGGGAAGACGGCCAAGCAGTGCACCCGCGACGAGGTGGCGCGCGAGGTGTGGGCCCAGCTGAAGGCCTCCCTGAACGACACCGGGAAGACCCTGCTGTCCGACTCGAAGCTGCACTCGTGGTTCCTGGACCCCGGGGTGGACGGGCTCGGCACCCCGAACCCCACCAACCAGGACGAGCTGCTGATCCACCCGGTCGGCACCCTCCGCAACCGGCCGAGCGCGGGCACGCGCGTACCGAACTTCTTCCTCAGCGGGGACTACGTAGCCGTCGACATCGACCTGGCGACGATGGAGGGCGCCAACGCCTCGGCCCGCGCGGCCGTCAACAGCCTTCTGGACCGGGACGGTTCGGCGGCGCGGCGGTGCACCGTCCGGCCCCTGTACCGGTCGCCGGAGATGGAGTCCGCCAAACGGCACGACCTGTGGAGGTACCGCCTCGGCCTGCGCAACGTCTTCGATGTCGGCTGATCGCGCCGCGGGCCCCGGCCCGGCGGGCTCGGCTACCGTCGGGACCATGACCACCTCGACGCCCACGGTCGGCTCCCTGCTCCGCACATGGCGGGAGCGGCGCGGCATCAGCCAGCTGGAGCTGGCGGGCCGTGCCGACTCCTCGTCACGGCACATCAGCTTCATCGAGACGGGGCGCTCCCGGCCGAGCGAGGAGATGCTGCTCCGGCTCGCCGACCGCCTCGACGTCCCGGTGCGAGAGCGCAACTCCCTGCTGCTCGCAGCGGGTTACGCCCCGCACTACGCGCAGACCGCGCTGGACGACCCGTCGATGGAGACCCTGCGCGAGGGCATCGAGCGCCTGCTGACCGGATACGAGCCCTATCCGGCTCTGGTCGTGGACGCCGTCTACGACGTCGTCGCCGCCAACCGGGGCATCCTGATGCTGCTGGACGGCCTGCCGGAGCACCTGCTGACGCCGCCGCTGAACGCGATGCGGATCACCCTGCACCCCGAGGGCCTGGCGCCGAGGATCCGCAACCTCGGGGAGTGGCGCGGGCACCTGCTCGCGCAGATGGAGCGCCAGATCGCCCTGGCCCGATCCGAGCCGCTGCGCGCGCTGTACGAGGAGGTCTCCTCCTACCCGGTGGCCGAACGCCCGGGCGACGTCGAACCGGAGGAGCCCGTCCCGTACATCGCGCTCCCGCTGCTCATCGAGCACGACGGCCACCTGCTGTCCTTCGTGTCGTCCATCGCGACCTTCAACACCCCGATGGACGTGACCGTCGCCGAGCTGGCCATCGAGACGATGCTCCCGGCCGACCCGGCGACGGTGAAGTACCTGCGCTCACTCGGCGACTGAGCGCAGGGCGAGCTGCTGGAGCACGGCGAAGCCGGCGACGGTCAGGGCCTGCGCGGGGATCCACACGGTCCCGGCGACGGTCGGCGAGAACCACGCGACCAGGGCCACCAGGCTCAGCGCGGCCCAGGCGTAGTTGGTCTCGACGACGGCCTTCACGGCGAGCGCCGGGGGCCGGCTGCGCGAGGCCAGCCCGCCGACGGCGGCGCCGTACAGCACGAGCACGACGCCGAGGGCCAGGAGCAGCTCCTGCCCGACGCCGAGCAGCCGCCCCAGCGGCGCGGAGAAGGCGACGTAGGCGAGGCCGTTGCCGGTGGTGACGACGGCGTCGAGGGCGAGGAAGCGACGCAGCGCGAGCTGCGGCACGGAGGTACGGGCGAAACCGGCGAGCAGGGTCGCGGACATGGGGAATCAGCCTCCGTCGAGGTTGAACGGCCAGGTGGGAGCCGGACCCCGGAACCGAGTGCGCGGCCCCGGAACCCGACGCCCCCACTGTGCCGCGCCCCCTCACCGCCGGTCGATTACCTCCGAGGTCATGCCAACGGTCTTTGAGGTGGGCGGCAGGAAACATTGGGGTTCGCGTGGTTCGGCCGAAGGTGGGGGGCTAGGCTTCACGCAGCCCGATCCACTCGAACGCCTTGTCGACATATGGAGATTCCGCAGGTGCGAGCCGCCGATCGACCCGACCTCGCCGCGATCTGGCGCCGCGTCGGGGCACTCGCGGAGCGGTGCGGCCGGGATCCCGGCGAGGTGCTGGCGGTGGGGCGGCTGAGCCACCTGTCCGGCGTCGAACCCCCGCGCATTCCCTGCGTGGTGGCGGGTACGGCCGCCGAAGTGCCGCTGGAGCGGCGCGTGCACCAGCGGTTCCGGCTGCTGCGCGCGACCCGCCGGGACAAGCACGGCCGGGAGTGGCCGCTCGCCGCAATCGCCCACGACTTCGACGCGCCCGGCGCCTCCCTCGGACCGCTCAACGCGGGCACCGGGCTGCTGCGGATGGGTCATGCGGCGGGCGTGCAGCGGTTCTTCGGCGTCTACGCGGGCTTCCTGCTGGCCGACAGCAAGAGCGCGGTGGAACGGGCCCTCGCCCTGTCGGCGACCACCGTCTCGGACGGCCGCGAGGACCTGGAGCACCTCTCGTACCTGACCGGCATCACGCCCCGGGCCATCCGGCAGACCCTCGACGGCCGGCCGCCCCGGCTCCCCCTGAAGGAACAGGTCCACCAGCGGTTCGAGCACCTGCGGCGCACCCGGCCGCGGGAGGACGGCCAGGCCCACTCGCTGACGGCCATAGCCAAGTCCTTCGACGCGTCGGGGCAGTCGCTGACCCGCCTCGCCCAGGGCGAGGGCATGCCGAACCTCGCCGCGGCCGCCGGGATCCAGCGGTTCTACGGCGTCGACGGCGGTTTCCTCCTCGCCGACGACACCGAGGCGCTCGCCACGGCACTCGCGCTGATCGAGGGCGAACTGGAGTGCGTGGAACGGGCGCGGGAGAATCCGATGCTGGCCGTACTGCGGGCGCACGACGTACGCAGCATCGTGGCGCGGGCCGGCCGGCTGTCGCCCCAGGGCTGGAAGTCGCTGGCCGACCACTTGGACGACCTCCTCGCACGCGAGGGGCAGCTCGGGATTCCGGGCACGAAGAGCGGGGCGCCGACCGAGGGCGCCGCCGCCGAGGGAGAAACACCATGAGGACCACACGGGCCATGCGCAAGCTGGGCTCCGAACTGCTGGAGGGCGCACGCCTGACGGCTCCGGCCGATGTCGGGGAGATCATCGGGGCGCTGTGCGCCGCCTACGCCGGACGGCGCGGCGGGGATCGGAAGGTGGACTTCCACTTCACCTCCTTCCCGCCCGACACCGCGAGCGGACTGTGGCTGGAGCTGGACGACGTCGACCTGATCGTCGTCGAGCAGCACACCCGCCCCGAGCACCAGCTCGTCATCGCGTGCCACGAGCTGTGGCACCTGGACGAGGGGACCTGCGACAGCGTCGGTCCGGGCATGCTGGCGGCCGCCCGCCTGGCGGGTGAGGGACGCCCCGGCCGCCTCGCCGAACTGCTGGCCTCCGGCGCCGGGCTGGACGCGGTCGTCCGCCAGGCGGCCGCACGCGCCGACCAGGGGGATCCGGCGGAGATCCGGGCCGAGACCTTCGGCCTGCACCTCGGCACCCTCCTGCGCTCCTACCTGCCGTCGCCCCGGGAACAGCAGCTCCCCGAGGCGATCGAACGCATCAAGTCCTCACTCGGCTGGGGAAGCCCCGTGCCGCGCCGCGACCAGCACCAGCCGGTCGCCGCATCCCTCACGCCGATGCCCTCAGCACGGCCCTGACAGAGAGCCCGCCACGATGAACCAGTCCTCACCGCCCCGTCACGCCGTCGTCATAGGCGGCAGTCTGGCCGGCCTCCTCGCGGCCGCTGTCCTCGCCGAGCACGCCACGGTCACCGTCATCGACGCCGACCCGCTGCCCGAGGGTCCCGCCCCGCGCCGCGGGCTCCCGCAGGCCCGGCACACCCATCTCCTGTGGTCGGGCGGCGCCCGGGCGATCGAGCGGATCCTGCCCGGTATCACCGACGACTGGACGAAGGCCGGAGCCATCCGCCGCAGCCTGCCCACCGACCTGGTCACCAAGACCGCCCAGGGGTGGATCCCGCGCTGCGGGGAGAAGCAGTTCAACATCTCCTGCAGCCGCGACCTCCTCGACTCGGTGGTCCGCGCCCGCGTCACCGGCCTCGCCGGCGTGTCCACCCTCCAGCAGAGCCGGGTGCGGGGCCTGGAGGGCACGGCGGCCCGGGTCACCGGCGTCCGGGTCGACACCCCCGAGGAGCAGGACCGGCTGGTGACGGCCGATCTCGTGGTCGACGCCAGCGGCCGCGGATCGCGGGCCCGGACGTGGCTCCAGGCGCTCGGCGTCAGCGGCATCCGGCAGGCCGAGGTCGACTCCGGGCTCGTCTACGCGACCCGGATCTTCGAGGCCCCCGCCGGCGCGCACGAGATGGGTTTCCCCATCGTCAACGTGCAGTCCGACCCGCGGGTGCCCGTGCCCGGGCAGACCGCCACGATCGTGCCCATCGAGAACGGCCAGTGGCAGGCCACGCTGTCCGGCACCCGCGGCGGCCAGCCGACGGGCGACCCCGACGCGTTCATCCCGTTCGCCAAGTCCGTGCGCGACCCGATCGTCGGCGAGCTCCTGGAGGGCCGCAAGCCCCTCACGGACGTCGCCGTCACCCAGGGCACCGCCAACCGCCGGATCTACTTCGAGAAGGCCGAGCTGCCCGACGGCTTCTTCGCCGTCGGCGACTCCGTCGCCACCTTCAACCCGCTGTACGGTCAAGGCATGAGCGTCGCGGCACAGGGACTGCTGGCCGTACGCACCCTGCTGCGCGGCAAGGGCCTGGCCCATCCCGGGATCGGCCGCGAGGCGCAGCGCGTGATCGCGCCCCAGGTCGGCACCGCCTGGGAGCTCGCCACGTCGCAGGACATCCTCTATCCGGGTGCCACCGGGATGAAGCCGCGCGCCGGCACCAACGTGCTCAACGGCTACGTCAACCGCCTGATGACGGGTGCCACCACGGACGAGGCGCTCACCGCCGCCCTGTTCAACGTCCTCACCATGAGCATCGAGCCCACCCACTGGCTCCGCCCCGCGGTGGTCTGGCACGTGATGCGCGCCTCCGACCGGGGCGCGCTGAAAGCGCCGCCGCTCACCGCCGCGGAGCGGGCCGTCGCCGGGCTCGACCCGACGCCGGGAGCGGGCACCGGCTCCGGCAGAGGGGGCGATGGCGCCGCCGCCCCCACCGGTCCGGCCACTGGTCCGGTCGGCCCCACCGATCCGGTCGGCCCCGCCGACCCCGTCGGACAGGCCCGATGACCGGCGAGACCGTCCTGCTCCTCCTGCCCGGCTCCCTGATGGTCCTGGCGCTGCTGATCAAGATTCCGAAGCTGCGCCGGGCCTGGGACCAGCCGCTGAACCGGACCGCCTGCGCGCTGCTCGTCGTCGGCGCCCCGATCACCTTCCTGGCCTCGCCGCCGACGATCGCCGCGGTCAACCGGCGCACCGGCGTGGTCAACTTCTCCGCGCCGCTGGTGTTCGGCCTGCTCACGGTGTTCTCCGGGCTCTGCGTCGTCCTGGTCCTGCAATGGCGCGGGGGGCCGCCGGCGGCCGTGCGCCGGGCCACCCGGCTGACCGCGGCCGTGTTCGGCACCGCCACCGCGGCGATCGTCGTCCTGTTCGCGATCGGCGACGCGCCGGTGGAACGGCTCAGGGACCTGGACACGTACTACGCCACGACGCCGTGGATCCGCGAGATGATCGTCTGCTTCCTGGTCGCGCACACGCTGGGCACCTCGGCGCTGACCTGGCTGTGCGCCAAGTGGTTCGCGCGCGCGGACCGCTCTCTGCGCCCGCTGCGCACGGGGCTGGCCCTGATCGTGCTCGCCGGGCTGCTGGACCTGGCCTACCTGGTCGCGAAATGGGCCTCGGTGGCCGCGCGCTGGGTCGGCCGTGACTGCGTGTACCTGTCCACGGACGTGGCGCCGCCGCTGGCCTCTGCCTCCGCGCTGCTGCTCGGCGCCGGGTTCGTCGTACCGCTGGTCGGCGGTTCGGCGACGTGGACGGCCTTCGCCGAGTACCGGCGGCTGCGCCCGCTGTGGAAGGCGCTGCGCGGGTTCGCCGCGGCCCAGGGCCGGACTGTACCGCTGGCCTGGTGGTCCCCGGTGCGGATCCGGCTCGTCCACCGCGAGTCGGTCATCGACGACGGCATCCTGGCGCTGGCCGGCTGGTTCGACCCCCAGGTGCACGCCACCGCGTACGAGGAGGCCCGCGGCCGGGGCATGGACGAGGCGCGGGCCGCCACGGTCGCGGACGCGGCCGTACTGGCTGCCGCGTGCCGCCTCAAGGCGGCCGCCGCCCGCGGCTCCGGGGCGGGACCGGCCCCGCTCCCGGAGCCGCACCGGCTGGGCAACCGCCCCCTGACCGCCCTGGCCCACGCGTTCCGCACGTCCGCCTGAAGGACGGGAGAACGGCGAGCGCCCCGGACCGGGGTCCGGGGCGCTCGCGCAGCGGTGGGGCGAATCAGAGCCCGGCGAGGTCCAGCCCGGCCTGCGCCGCGGCGGCCTGCACGGTCTGCTCCAGCAGGACGGCGATGGTCATCGGGCCGACACCGCCCGGCACGGGCGTGATCAGCGAGGCCCGGGCCGCCGCCGACTCGAAGTGGACGTCGCCGACGTTGCCCTCGTTGTAGCCGGCGTCCAGGACCACCGCACCCGGCTTGATGTCCTCGCCCCGGATGAACTCGGCCTTGCCGACGGCGGCGACCAGCACGTCCGCCTGGCGCACGATCGAAGACAGGTCCTGGGTACGGGAGTGGCAGTAGGTGACGGTGGCGTTCTGCTCCAGCAGCAGCATCCCGGCCGGCTTGCCCAGGATCGCGCTGCGGCCGACGACCACGGCGTGCTTGCCGGTCAGGTCCACGTCGTAGGCGGCGAGCAGGCGCATGATGCCGCCCGGGGTGCAGGAGACGAAGCCCGGCAGGCCGAAGCCCATGGCCGCGAAGGAGTGCATGGTGACCCCGTCCACGTCCTTGCCGGGGGCGATGGCCTCGAAGGCGGCGTGCTCGTCGATGTGGTGCGGGACGGGGTGCTGGAGCAGGATGCCGCTGATCTCCGGGTCCTCGGACAGGGCAGTGATCGCCGCGACCAGCTCCTCGGTGGTGGTCGAGGCCGGCAGCTCCACGTGGCGGGAGGTGATACCGGCCTTCGCGCAGCGGTTCTGCTTCATGCGGACGTAGGTGACGGAGGCGGGGTCCTCACCGACCAGTACGGTCGCGAGGCAGGGCGCGGTACCGGTGCGCTCGGTGATCTTCGCCGCGAGGGCGGCGGTCTGCTCCGAGATGCGGCGGGCGAGGGCGGTGCCGTCCATCAGCCGGGCGGTGCCGGCGGCGGGGGCGGTCTGCTGGGCAGTCGTCACGGGATCTCCTGAACGTCGCTGCGGTGCGCGGTGCACGGATCGCGGTTCGCCCAGGCGCGCGGCAGTCGACGTACGGAAGGTCCTCCGGTACGCCGGGCCGCTCCCCGGTGGTGATCCACCCGAACGCCAGTCACGGCCCGCCGACCACTGTAGTCGACCAAATCGGTGGTCGCCCGGCGCCCGACCTGCGACGATCAGTACATGACGCGTACTTTCGACCATCTTGTCGCCGAGGCCGAGTCCGTGTCCGTGGACGGCTGGGACTTCTCCTGGCTCGACGGGCGGGCCACGGAGCAGCGTCCCTCCTGGGGGTACCAGCGCCTCATGGCCGAGCGCCTGGCCCGGGTCCGGTCCGTCCTGGACATCCAGACCGGAGGCGGTGAGGTCCTCGCCGGGTCCGGTCCCCTGCCGCCCCTGACGGTGGCCACGGAGTCCTGGCCGCCCAACGTCGAGCGGGCGACCCGGCTGCTGCACCCGCTGGGCGCGGTGGTGGTCGCGGACTCCGACGAGCCGCCCCTGCCCTTCGGCGACGAGGCCTTCGAGCTGGTGACCAGCCGGCACCCGGTGGCCATCTGGTGGGACGAGATCGCCCGGGTGCTGACACCGGGCGGAACGTATCTCTCGCAGCAGGTCGGCCCGGCGAGCGTCTTCGAACTCGTCGAATTTTTTCTCGGGCGCCAGCCCGAGGAGGTACGGCGCGCCCGGCACCCCGACGATGCGGTCGCCGACGCCACGAAGGCGGGCCTCGACGTCCTGGACCTGCGCTCCGAACGACTGCGCACCGAGTTCCACGACATCGGAGCCGTGATCTACTTTCTACGGAAGGTGATCTGGATGGTGCCCGGCTTCACGGTCGGGCAGTACCGGGACCGCTTGCGCGAGCTGCACGAACGGATCGAGCGCGACGGTCCGTTCGTCGCGCACACCGCCCGCTTCCTGATCGAAGCCCGCAAAACGGGCTGACGCGGAGGGCGGACGGATCCACGCCGGATCAGGTTGCCCGGCCGTAGCGTGGCGCAGGTCACTCAATTCAGCGCGTAACGAATCGACTCGGGCATGCGATGAACCGACAGGTGTCCTCGCGCGGCCCGGAATACAGACCCCCCTCGGGTCTGTTTCCCGAGTTCGCGCGATGATGTCCCGCCCACTCCCTATTTGTTCGCAACGAGAGGCTCCTTGTGTCGCTCAGCCCGTCCCGTACGTTCCCTCCGGAGATCGCCGAATCCGAGGCCCTCGTCGCGCTCGTCGAGCGCGGCCGCGAGCAGGGTCACATCAACGGTGACGACGTGCGCCAGGCCTTCGAGGCCGGCCGCATCCCGGTGGACCAGTGGAAGCGGGTCCTGCGCAGCCTGAACCAGGTCCTCGACGAGGAGGGTGTCGCCCTTCACGTCAGCGCGGCCCCCGCCACCAAGGCTGCCGCGAAGAAGCCCCGCAAGGCTGCCGCCGCCCCCGCCCGCACCGTGGCCAAGAAGGCCGCCGCCGCGCCCCGCCCCATCGGCGCGCGCAAGACCGCGGCCCCCGCCGCGGCCACCACGGTCACGTCCACGGCTTCGGCGATATCCGCTCCGTCGGCCGCGGCTGCGGAGGCGGCGCCGGCCGAGGCCGCCGCCGAGCCGAAGAAGCGCACGGTCAAGAAGACCGCCGCCAAGAAGACCGCCGTGAAGAAGACCGCCGCGGCGAAGAAGACCAGCGCCAAGGACTCCGACGAGGGCGAGACCCCGGCCGCCGAGGGCGAGGACTGGGCGGCCGAGGACCTCGTCGACGAGGCTGAGGAGGAGGCGGCCCCCAAGGCCGGCGCCCAGGGCTTCGTGCTGTCCGACGACGACGAGGACGACGCCCCGGCGCAGACCGTCATGGTCGCCGGCGCCACCGCCGACCCGGTCAAGGACTACCTCAAGCTCATCGGCAAGGTGCCGCTCCTCAACGCCGAGCAGGAGGTCGAGCTCGCCAAGCGCATCGAGGCCGGTCTCTTCTCCGAGTACAAGCTCGAAGAGGAGGAGGACCACAAGCCCGCATTCAAGCGCGAGCTGGAGATCCTCGTCGAGGACGGCCGCCGTGCGAAGAACCACCTGCTGGAGGCCAACCTCCGTCTCGTGGTCTCCCTCGCCAAGCGCTACACCGGCCGCGGCATGCTCTTCCTGGACCTGATCCAGGAGGGCAACGTCGGCCTGATCCGCGCCGTGGAGAAGTTCGACTACACCAAGGGCTTCAAGTTCTCCACGTACGCGACCTGGTGGATCCGGCAGGCGATCACGCGTGCCATGGCCGACCAGTCGCGCACGATCCGCATCCCGGTCCACATGGTCGAGATCATCAACAAGCTCGCCCGCGTGCAGCGCCAGATGCTGCAGGACCTCGGCCGGGAGCCCACTCCGGAGGAGCTGGGCAAGGAACTCGACATGACCCCCGAGAAGGTCATCGAGGTCCAGAAGTACGGCCGCGAGCCGATCTCCCTGCACACCCCGCTGGGTGAGGAGGGCGACAGCGAGTTCGGTGACCTCATCGAGGACTCCGAGGCGGTCGTGCCCGCGGACGCGGTCTCCTTCACCTTCCTCCAGGAGCAGCTCCAGTCGATCCTGGGCACGCTCTCGGAGCGCGAGGCGGGCGTGGTCTCCATGCGCTACGGCCTCAATGACGGCCAGCCGAAGACCCTCGACGAGATCGGCCGCGTGTACGGGGTCACCCGTGAGCGCATCCGCCAGATCGAGTCGAAGACCATGTCGAAGCTGCGCCACCCGTCGCGTTCGCAGGTGCTGCGCGACTACCTCGACTGAGTCGATCTCCACCAGCACGCCCCCGACCCGCGCACCGAGCGGGCCGGGGGCGTGCTGCGTCGAGGGGTGGGATCGTGGCGTCAGGAGGTTCCGCCCATGGCCGACACCCCGCTCCCGCCCCCTCCCGCGCAGCCCCCGACGTGGGGTCCGCGTCCCGAGGGCCCGCCGGCGCGCCCCGCTCCCGGCCCGAGGAAGCCGCACCGGGTCTTCTTCTGGCTCTTCCTCGCGGTCCAGCTGTTCTTCCTGATCTGGATCATCGCGGCGCTGAACGGCGCCGACGCCGACCCCGAGGCCTGTGCGGGGCTGACGGGGGACGCCCTGCAGGTGTGCCGGGACGCCGGGGACGTCGGCACCGCGCTCGGCGTCTGGCTGCTGGTCGCCTTCTGGGCGGCCGTGGACGTCATCCTCGCCACCACCTACGGCATCTACCGGCTCGGCCGCAGGCAGCGCACCTGAGGCGGTCCTCATGCGAGCCGGAAGACCGGGCCCCTGGGGGTGAAGGGGAGGGAGGCGCCCTCGGGGATCAGGTAGGCGTGTTCGCGGCGGACGCGCAGGGTGTCGCACCAGCCGTCCGTGATCACCAGCAGCGGCGCCGCGGGCGGGAAGTCCTCGGCGCGCTGGAGCAGGTAGACGCCCGGCTGCAGCACCGTGCCGCCGCGGCCGCGGACCCGGACCCGGCCCGCGATCTCGGTCGGCGGCACGTAGCCCGCGTCGTACGGCGCCGCGTCGCAGAACACGACGCGCGCCGCCGGTACGTCCCGGGCCTCGGCGTACGAGGCGATCGCGCCCAGCGCCTTGCCGAGCAGGGCGGCGTTCATCGACCCGGAGGTGTCGAGGACCACGCCGAAGGTGCAGCGGGCGATCTCCTCGGGCGGAAAGTACCGGCCCGCGCGCGGGATGTGCGGGGTCGAGGCCTGGCGGCGCGCCGGGCGGGCGTAGGACCGTACGGCCTGCGGCCTCGGCACGTACTCGTCGAACCAGCGTGCGAGCCGGGCGTCCCAGGGCACGGGCGGGTGGGCGAGGGCCCGGATCTCCTGGACGAGCCCGGCGGGCAGCAGGCCGCGCCCGCCCTGGACGTGCAGGTCGAAGCCCTGGACGAGGCCGCGCCGGTAGAACTCGTCGAGGTCCGCGTACGGGCGCCCCGCACCGTGCGCGAGGGGCTCGCCCAGGATGTCCCCGGCGCCCTTGCCGCGCAGGGTGGCCAGGCGCCGCATCCGGCGCAGGTCGGTGGCGATCCGGTCGTACACCTCCTCGACGGAGAGCCCGCGCAGCGCCGGGTCGTGCAGCAGCCCCTCGGGCATGGTGCCGATCCGCATCTCCACCAGCCAGTCGTTGACGACGTAGTCGGCGGCGACGTTGTGCAGGTACGGGTCGCGGCCGCCGCGGCGCTCGCCGTGGCGCAGGGCGGCGTGCAGCATCTCGTGGGCGAGGATGAACCGCCACTCGTTGTCCTCGAAGGTGCGCAGCGGGTTGATGTAGATCTCCCCGGCGGTGGCGCTGACGGCGGCGACGGCGATGTCCTGGGCGCGGGCCAGCTCGGCGTCGGCGACGACGGTCAGGCCGGCGGCGAGCCCGCCGAGCAGCGGGTAGGAGGACACGAACCAGTTCAGGGCCCGGTCCCAGGGGCGCTGAGCCACCCGTTCGCCGGTGGTCCGGTCACGGCGTCCGCCGGCCACGTCCATGGCGGCGGAGACGCTGCGGGTCAGGGCGGCGGCGAAGGCGGTCTGCCAGTCGGGGACGGCGGTGCCCCAGGTCCGCCAGGTGGTCAGGATCTGGTCGGGGGCGCGCCCGGCCGTGCCGCAGTGCTCGTAGGCGGCCGGGATGCCGTCGCGGCGCCAGCGGGCGGCGAGCTCGTCCTCGTCGCCGCCGGGGTACTGCGCGGGCAGGTGGTCGGGGGCGCGGCCGACCGGGAAGGTCTGCAGGAAGCGGTTGACGACGGTGCAGCGGGCAGCGAGGTCGAAGCCGTCCGGCTGGGTCCGGTTGTCGTCCTTGGCGGCCGGGACGTGGCCGAAGCCGAGGTGGAGCAGGGCGTGGGCGATCGTCCAGGCCCACTCGCGGGGTTCGGCCCGCCGGGTGGGGTGGACGTGGACGACGCCGTTGGAGGTGATGGCGGCCAGGCCCCCGTCCGGGGACTCCGGGCAGCCGGCCTCGCGGCAGATCTTGCCGTCGAGGGCGCCGAGGGCCGGGTTCTGCTTGACCAGGGCCAGGCCCTCGGCGAAGGCCTGGGTGGCCGGATCGGGCTTGGCGGCGGCCTTCGCCCGGGCCTTTCCGCTCCGGCTCACCGGCGGGCCTCGACCAGCCGGGGCATGTCGCGGGCGGCCTCGATGAGGAACCATCCGGGCAGCACGGGCAGCCCGTCGGCGTCGTCGGCGATGACGGTCTGGGCCACCTCGACGGAGATCTCGGCGAGCTGGACGAGGAGCGACTTGAAGCGGTACGTGTGCTGCCGCAGGGCGGGCGAGACGTGTTCCTTCTGCGCGGGGAGCTCCTTGAGCAGGCGGCCCCGGAAGGCCTCCGCGAGGTAGTAGAGCAGGTCGCGGTCCTGGAGCCGGGCGGGCCAGGAGGCGTCGCCCTTCAGGATGGCCTCGATGCCGAAGGTATGGCGGACGATCTTGGCGTAGCCGCAGAAGGAGACGGCGTGCGCGGGGGTGAGCGTGCCGTGGGCGACCACCTTGAGGGTCTGCTCGTCCAGCTCCGTGCCGAAGGAGTGCAGGGCGTCGGAGAGCATGTGCCAGGAGCGCGGGGTGGAGAAGGGCTCCTCGGTCTTGGGCGGCTGCGACCAGAGGTGGTCGGGGCGGTCGGTGAGGTAGTCGGCGACCCAGGGGTGGATGCCGTGCTCGCCCGCCCACACCAGCCAGTCCTGTGCGCACGCCTGGAGGTGGACGTGGGTGAGGCGGTTGACCAGGGCGGAGGCGATGGGCCGGGCCAGCGCGTTGTCCGTGGCGCGGTTGCCCGCCCCGATGACGATGGACCCGGCGGGCAGTTCGTAGGAGCCGATGCGGCGGTCGAGGATCAGCGAGTAGAAGGCCTTCTGGACGTCCGGGCCCGCGGCGTTGAGCTCGTCGAGGAAGAGGCAGTACGGCTCGTCGCGGGCGATGGCCTCGGGCGGGCAGAAGACGGAGCGGCCGTCGCGGATCTGAGGTACGCCGATCAGGTCCTCGGGGGCGAGCTGCGTGCCGAGGAGGCTGACGCACTCCAGGCCGAGGGAGTCGGCGAACTTCCGCACGAGCGAGGACTTCCCGATGCCGGGCGCCCCCCAGAGGAAAACGGGCCGCACGGTGGCGAGGCCGAGCAGCAGTTCGGGGATCTGGGCGGGGGTGACGGCGACGGCAGCCTGCACGGGCGGAGATGTCCTTCGGGGTGGTCCGGTGTGTGGTGCGGCCAGTGTGGTCGCACCACACACCGCCCGGCATCCGGTTTTCCCCGGGAACCCCTCCGGCTCAGGTCTCGATGAGGTGCTTGAGCTTCTCCTCGTTCAACGGCATCTCCTTGCGCGCGTACGGCTTCACGACGAGCGGTACGAGGACCCTGCCGATGCCGTGGCCCTCGAAGTCGAGGCTCAGGGTCAGCCGGGAGCGCGTTCCGTCGCCCAGGGGCTCGACGGCGCCCCGGACGTCACCGCGGACCGGGCCGTCGACGCCGTGCAGGTGCCAGCTCCTGGGCGGGTCGTACTCGGTGAGCTCCATGGTCGTCGGGAACTCGCGCCGACCGATCCGCCGCCGTACGGCGATCAGCGAGCCGACGGCCGGGTGCTCGGCGCCCCGGACGGACACGGCGCTCTTCTGCCACTCCGGCAGATGGGAGGCGTCCGACGCGTAGGAGAAGACCTCTTCGGGACTGCGGTCGATCTCGATGCTTTCTCTGATCGCGGACATGGCGACCCTTTCATGCCCCCTGAAAGGCCCTGTCCTTCCACGCTACCGCGCAGGTCAGGTGACTGTCCGCTGCCTGCGGGCGGCCATCACGGCATAGACCGCGACGCCGGCGAAGAGGAAGAGCACGCCCTGGTAGACGGCGGCGTAACCGGAGCCGGCCACCAGCCACAGGGAGAAGCCGAAGGCCAGGACGGCGAGGGCGCCGTCGCGCACCAGGCGCCCGCGCCGGACCCGCTCACCCTGGCCGGAGAGCAGGAAGTAGATCTGCGCGGCGGTGGAGAGCAGGTAGGGGACGGTCGCGGTGAAGGTGGTGACGAGGACCAGGATCTCGAAGACGCCGTCGGAGCCGGCCGTGTAGTTGTAGACGGTCAGGGCTGAGGCCAGGGAGGTCGTGACGACGACGCCGACCACCGGGACCCCGCGCCGCTTCTTCTCGAAGGCCCGCGGGAAGAGCCCGTCCTTGGCGGCGGCGTACGGGGTCTGGGCGCTGAGCAGGGTCCAGCCGTTGAGGGCGCCGGCCATCGAGACGACGGCGGCGCAGGCGACGAGGGTGCCGCCCCAGGTGCCGCCGAACATGGCGTTGACGGCGTCGGTGAAGGGGGCTTCGGAGGAGACCAGCTTCTCGTGGGCGACGAGGCCGAAGACGGAGAGGGTGCCGAGCAGGTAGACGACGGCCGCCCCGGTGGTGCCGAGGATCGTGGCCCGGCCGACGTTGCGGGCGGGGTCGCGGACCTCGCCGGCGCTGACGGCGGCCGACTCCACGCCGAGGTAGCTGAAGAGGAGGATCGCCGCGGAGGCGGAGAGCGCGCCGGCCGGGCTCTGGTCGGTGGCCTGGAACGGGCCGAGGTTGGCGGGGTCGAAGAAGAACAGGCCGCCCACCGCCACCAGCAGCAGCGGGGCGAACTTCAGCACGGTGGCGACGAGTTGGACCGCGCCGACATAGCGGGTGCCGGCCAGGTTGGCGAGCGCGGGGAGCCATTGCATGGCCAGGGCCGCCAGGCACATGGACCACTTGTGCTCGCCGATGGCCGGGAAGAGGACGGAGAGGTAGCCGACGGAGGCGACGGCGAGGGCCGCGTTCGACACCCAGGAGGTTATCCAGTAGCTCCAGGCGGCGAGGAAGCCGGCGAAGTCACCGAAGGCGGCGCGGGCGTAGACGTACGGTCCGCCGGTCTGCGGGTGCCGGCGGGCGAGGCGGCCGAAGACGAGCGCGAGGGCGATCGCTCCGAGGGTGAGCACCGCGAAGGCGACGAGGCTGATGGTGCCGAAGGGCGCGACCGAGGCGGGGAGGAGGAAGATCCCGCCGCCGATGATGTTGCCCATGACCAGGCAGGTCGCGATGGGGAGGCCGAAGCGCCGGGCATGGGGGTCGCGGCCCGGCTCGGGGGGTGCGGTGGCCTCGGCGGGCAGGGCTGCGGTGCTGGTCATCGGTGGTGCGCCTCGGGTCGTCTCACATGGTGGGCGGGTCGACACATGGTCGGCCACCGTGCGGGACGTACCAAATCAGCGGGTTTCGTCCCGTGCGGGCGACCCATCGGAAGGAAGGATTCCGCCGATGTGGCCCTCCGGCGGGGAATCCTGCGGCACCCCTCGGGAGGTCCCCCCGCCGACCGCCTCCGAGGCCCGGGCCGGCGGGGCGGCCGTGTACCGGCCCGCGTCGCGGGGCGCGGGCTCCCCCGCCCACCGTGTCCCCGGCGGGGCCACCGGCACCTGGGGGCCGTCCGCCTCCCTGAGCCAGCGTCGCAGTACGCCGTGCACGGCCTGCGCACCGACCAGCTCCTCCCCCGGGTCCGACAGCTCCGCGGGCCACATCAGGAACGGGTGCCCCTGCTCCCCGCCCAGGCCGCCGTGCGAGCCGATCTGCTCCTCGAAGGCGTGCACCGCGCCCGTGCGCGGGTCGTACGCCGAGTTCACCATGATGTCGGCGACGTGCGGGAAGGCGTCGGTCCGGCGGACGGCATCGGCCGCGCCCGGGCCGAAGGGGGCCAGCAGTTCCTCCGCCTCACCGGGCACGTCCAGCCGGGCCTCGGCCCCGCCCGGCCCCAGCACCACCCCGTCCACCAGGAGGAAGCCCACACCGGGGTGGTTCGCCAGGGTCGCCAGCAGCGCCGGGTGCGCGTGCTCGATGCGGGCCCGGGAGGCCCTGCCGGGAACGTCCGGGAAGGAGATCAGGGCGAGGTTGCCCGAAGCCAGCACCACCGGGTCGGAACCCGGTCCCGGCCGGGCCTCCTCGCCCTCCTCCACCGGCCGGTGCAGGGCCGCGAGGACCGCCGCGCGGGCCTCGGCCCCGCTGCGCGTACGGCCGGCCTTGCGGGAGACGGGCAGTCCGCAGCCCGCCCGCACCAGGTCCTTGAGGGTCAGCCCGTACCGCGCCAGGAAGGTCTCCCCCGGGCTCTGGCCGTGGTCGGAGAGCAGCACGATCCGGTACGGGCGCGGCGCGTGCTCGGCGACCCGGGCGAGCAGCGCGAGGCTGCGGTCGAGGCGTTCCAGCACCTGGTCGGTGTCCCGGCCGCGCGGGCCCGAGTGGTGCGCGACCTCGTCGTAGGCGACGAGGTCGGCGTAGACCACGGAGCGCCCCGCGAGCATGTCGCCGATCACCGCCGCGACGACCACGTCCCGTTCGACCACGGTCGCGAAGGCCCGGATCAGCGGGTAGAGCCCGCCGCGCGAGACGCGGGGCCGGTCGCCGCGGATCCGTGCCCGCACGGACTGGACGATCTCCCGGGCCGCGTCGGCGACGAAGGACAGGGCCGTGCGGACGGCGTTGGCCGGATCGGAGAAGTACGCGAAGTAGCCGGAGCGGGACCGGTTGGCCCGGCCGCGCCGCGCCGAGACCGAGAGCACGAGCGCCAGCTGGTCCGCGCCCCCGCTGAAGAGGTTGCCCCGGCTGGCCCCGTCGAGCGTGAGCAGTCCGCCGTCGCCGGTGCGCTCGACGGCCCGCCGCTGGAGTTCCGCGGCGCTGGTGGGGCGGTTGCAGACCATCACCTCGCGGGTGTCCTTCTCGTACCAGCGGAAGGCGGGCACGTCGAAGGTGGAGCCGTGCAGGATGCCGAGCTGGCTGGCGCCGGTCTGGCTCGACCAGTCCGTGCGCCAGGACGTGACGCGGTGGCCGCGCTCCAGCCAGTCGGCGACGGTCGGCATCAGTGCGCTGTTGCAGGCCTCGCGCAGCACCTCGTACCCGACCCCGTCGAGCTGGAGGACCAGCAGCCCGGGCACGGCCGCCCCGGCCCGGGGCGCGGCCCCGCGGCCCTGCCGTCGGCGGCGCCGGTCGGCGAGCCGGTAGAGCCGGCGCCGGTAGGCCTCGTCGTCGCGCACCGCGAGCGCGGTGGCGGTCGCCGAGGCCACCGCGGACATCACGGCGGCGACGACGACCGCGGTCTCGGGCGCGGCCTCGCCCCGCCCGTCGGGGATCAGTCTGAGCGCTATCAGCAGGAGCGAGCCGTTCAGGAAGAAGACGAGCAGCCCGAGCACGAGGGCGGGCACGAGCAGCAGGGCCCGCACGACCACGGGCCAGACGAGGGCGCTCAGCAGGCCGAAGGCGCCGGCGCCCCAGGCCGCGGTGAGGCCGATCTGCGTGATGCTGTCGCCGTCGTCGGACTGGAGCCGGAAGTCCGGGAGGATCCCGGCCAGGGCGAGCATGGTGAGGGTGGACACCGCCCAGACGAGGGCCACCCGCACCAGGGCGTTGCCCGTGGTCCGCCATCGTCGTCGCCGCACCGTGCCACCCCCTGGATCGTCCTGCGCTTCCAGGCTCGCACAGCGGGGGCGGCGCGGCCGGGCGACGGGGACGGCGTACAGGAGTGCGCGGCGGGGCGACGGGGTGGCGGGGCGGCGGCGGTCAGGTGCCGTCGTAGCCCGCGGTCGGCATGGACAGCCGCCGGTGCACCTCGGCCTTCATCGCGGAGGTGTACCGGGGCTCTTCGCCCCCGGCGGTCTCCAGGCGCACGCCGCGCCGTTCGCACTCCGCGGTGAACTCCTCGACGCAGCCCAGAGCGCGGGCCAGCACCCGCTGGTTGGCGGCGACGAAGAGGCCGACCCGCCCGATGGCCATCTCGGACCAGAACCCGCAGTGGTCCGCGCGCATCCCGTAGACCAGCAGCTGCTTGGTCACGACGTAGCCCCGGTCGGCCGCCCAGCGTGCGCACACGGCGTGCTGGCCGCGGGTGTCCACGGCGAAGGGGTCTTCGTCCAGGTCTTCGAGCGGGGCCAGGCTGGTGATCGCGGCCACGCGCAACTCTTCCATGCCGCCGGACCCTACTCCGATCCGCCGCCCGAGAGGAGGGGCTGCCGGGTTCGGATTCCGAGGCGGTGGCGGGAGCCTCCGGCCCGGCATGATGGGTAGGACACCCCGAGGCTGGCAGGACGGCGAGGGAGGGAGGGCCTGATGCCGGTGGAGATCACCTGGTGGGGCCATGCGACGTGCACCGTCGAGGATTCCGGGGTGCGGCTGCTGACGGACCCGTTGTTCACGCGGCGGCTCGCGCACCTGCGGCGGCGCCGCGGGGCGCTCCCGCCGCCCGGGGCTGCGGTGGCGGACGTGGTGCTGGTGTCACACCTGCACGCGGACCATCTGCACCTGCCGTCGCTGGGGCGGCTCGCGCCCGGGACCAGGCTCCTGGTGCCGCGGGGGGCGCGGCGAGCGGTCCCGGGGCTGGCCCGGCTGGCCGGGCTGCGCGGGCTGGCGGTGACGGAGACGGCGCCGGGCGAGGAGGTCCGCGTGGCGGAGGGCGTACGGGTCCGGGCGGTCAGCGCCCGGCACGACGGGCGGCGGCTGCCGTTCGGACCGCACCGGACGCCTGCGCTCGGATACGTGGTCCAGGGCGCGGCGCGGACGTACTTCGCCGGGGACACCGGCCTGTTCGACACGATGGCCGAGGAGGTGGGGCCGGTGGACGTCGCCCTGCTGCCGGTGGGCGGCTGGGGTCCGTACCTGGGTCCCGGGCACCTGGATGCCGGGCGGGCGGCGCGCGCGCTGGCACAACTGGCGCCGGCGGCAGCCGTGCCCGTCCACTACGGGACGTACTGGCCGGTGGGGATGGACGCGGTGCGGCCGCACGAGTTCCACGCGCCGGGCGAGGAGTTCGAGCGGCACGCGCGGCGGCTGGCGCCCAAGGTGACCGTGCGGGTACCGGGGCACGGTGAGCGGGTGCGGCTGCCGTGACGCTCCGCGACCTCACGGCGCTGGCAGCGGCGGCGGCCGCGGGAGCCGGCCAGGCGCCGCCGGAGACCACCCGGCAGGCGGTGGGCTACCCGGCGCTGTTCGTACTGGTGGCGCTGGGTGCGCTGGTGCCGGTGATTCCCACCGGCGCGCTGGTGAGTTCGGCGGCGGTGGTGGCGTTCCACCACCAGGCGCCGTACGGGGTGCTGCTGGTGTTCGCGGTGTCGGCGCTGGCGGCCTTCACCGGGGACCTGGCGCTGTACTGGCTCGGGCAGCGCGGGGTGCGGTCCCGCAACGGTTCGCGGTGGTTGGAGGCGTTGCGCGGCCGGGCCACGCCCGAGCGGCTGGCGCAGGCGCAGACCCGGCTGGACGAGCACGGGGTGACGGTGCTGGTGCTCTCCCGGCTGGTTCCGGCGGGCCGGATCCCGGTGATGCTGGCCTGTCTGCTGGCCGAGCTGCCGCTGCGCCGGTTCGCCCGCGGCGACGGCCCCGCGTGCCTGGCCTGGGCGGCCACGTACGGGCTGATCGGCATCCTGGGAGGCTCGCTCTTCTCGGAGCCGTGGAAGGGCGTGGCCGTGGCGGTCGGCCTGGCGCTGCTGATCAGCACGGGCCCGGCGGCCTGGCGCCGACTGCGCCGGAGTCCCTGAGCGGCCGCCGGACCACCGGGCGGGGTCCGGCGGATCAGGATCGGCCGGATCAGGGTCGTCCGGCCCGGGTCGTCCGGTGCCCCGCAGGACCGGAGTCCCGCAGGACGGCAGATCCGCGGGGTGAGGCCGGCACCTCGGAGGAGGGAGCCCCGCGGAGCGTCGGCTAAGGGGCCTCGGGCCGGCCGTGGCCCGGTCGGGCGGTCTGCGGCGGGAACGCGAGGCCCGTCGGCGTGTTGAGGCCGGTGAAGGCGAGCGTGACCTGTCCGCCGCCGCTCTCCCCGACCCGCACGACGCGGTTGTTGAAGCCGTCGGCCACGTACAGGCCGCCGGACCCGTCGAGCGCGAGGCCCAGCGGAGAGTTCAGGCCGACGGTGGGCACCGTGCTCTGCGGGCCGCCGCCCGCGGGCACCTTGACGACACGGTTGTTGCCGCTGTCCGCGATGTAGAGGTCGCCGGCGGCGTTCAGGGCCAGCCCGGTCGGCTGGGAGAGGCCGGTGGTGGGCACGGTGCTCTGGCCGCCCCCGCCCGCCGCGACCTTGACGACCCGGTCGTTGACGAAGTCGGAGACGTACAGGCCCCCGTCGGGCGCGATCGCCAGCCCCCAGGGGTGCAGCAGCCCGGTGGTGGGCACGGTGCTCTGGCCGCTCCCGTCCGCGGCCACCTTCACGACCCGGTCGTTGAAGCTGTCGGCGATGAAGAGGTTCCCGGCCGGGTCGACGGCGAGCCCCAGCGGACGCGACAGGTCCGCGGTGGGAACGACCGACTGTCCCCCGCCGTCCGGAGCCAGGACGACCACGCGGTTGTTGCCGGTGTCGGCGACGTAGAGCCGGCCCGCCGCGTCCCAGGCCAGGCCGGTCGGCCGCACCAGGCCGTCGAGGGGCACGGTGCTCTGGTCGCCGCCGTCCGCGGGCAGGGCGACCACGCGGTTGTTGCCGTAGTCGGACACGTACAAGGGAGGGCCGGCGGGCGACCCCGCACCGGCGGGCTGCGCGGCGCCGGCCACCCCGCCCGCCAGCGCGCACAGCGCCAGCAGCCCCGCGGCGGCGGCCAGCCGCCGGGCCCACCGCCGGGCGGCCGGGCGGCCCGCGGGGGCCGGCGGATCGATCGTTCGCGACTCGGCCGTCTTGCGTTCCACGACTCACCCACCTGATCTGGACGGTCGGCCCGGTGCCGTACCCCCGCCGACCCTAGGAACCGCCGCCCGAGGACACGGGAGCCACGCCACCGCAGCCCGCCCCGGCCACTCCAATGCCCGCCGCCGCGGGGGCTGGACCTCAAGTGCGCTTGAGTTCGTAGGGTTTTGGATCAACGGACCTGAAGGACCTACGGGGAGTCGATCACCATGGAGTACTCGCACGACGACGCCGGACTCCTCCAGCAGCCCATCGGCTACTGGAGCTGGGCCGCCTACGACGCGGTCGTGACCCGCACCCGGGGCGCGCTCGCCTCGATCGGCACCACCCAACCCCAGTGGTGGATCCTGGCCCAGGTGGCCCGGGCCGGGGAGGCGCGGACCCGCGACGAGGTGACGCGGACCCTGCGGGGCTACCTCTCCGTGGGCGACGAGGCACTGGCGGAAGAGATCGACACGACCGTCGCGCGGGGCTGGATCACGCAGGACGCCGAGGGCCTCCTCGCGCTCACTCCGGAGGGCCTGGAATTCTTCGGCCGCGCGCAGGCACTGCAGAAGCAGCTGTGGGACGAGCGGCACGAGGGCATCTCGGACGAGGAGTACCTGGCCACCCTCAAAGTGCTGCAGCGCTTCATCCACAACACGGGCGGCCGTGCCTGGCACCACTAGGCCGGATCCGGGACGGCGTCCGGGTTCGGGAGGGTGCGGGAGGCTCCGACCGGGAGGTCCCAGAGGTCCTCGCGGGGCAGTCCCGATCGGGCCCATGCGGCCAGGGTGCGGTGCAGGGGCTCCATGACCGGTTCGGCGGAGAGCACGAAGGCGGCCCAGTGCATGGGGGCCATCCTCCGGGCCCCGAGGTCGAGGCAGGCCTGGACGGCCTCCTCCGGGTCGGCGTGGACGTCGCCGAGCCACCAGCGCGGGGCGTACGCGCCGACGGGCAGCAGGGCGAGGTCGATGCCGGGGTGGCGGCGGCCGATCTCGCGGAACCACCGGCCGTAGCCCGTGTCCCCGGCGAAGTAGACCTTCCTCGGGACCGGGCTCAGGGTGTCGGTGAGGATCCAGCCGCCCCACAGGGACCGGCAGGTGTCGGTCAGGGACCGCTTCGACCAGTGGTGGGCGGGGACGAACTCGAACCGCACACCGCCCAGTTCGGCCGACTCCCACCAGTCGAGGTCGGTGACCCGGGTGAAGCCGCGGCGCCGGAACCAGCCCGCGAGGCCCGCAGGGACGAAGAGGGCGGTGTCCCGGGGCAGTCGCCTGAGGGTGGGGGCGTCGAGGTGGTCGTAGTGGTTGTGGCTGATCACGACCGCGTCCACCGGCGGCAGGTCTTCCCAGCGCACCCCGACGGGCGTCATCCGGGACGGGGTGCCGAGGATCCGCCGGGACCAGACGGGGTCGGTCAGTACGGTCAGTCCGCCGGTCCGCAGGACCCAGCTGGCGTGCCCGGCCCAGGTGACGGACAGCGCGCCGGCGGCCGTCGCGGGCAGTGGGCCCGGCTCGTACGGCAGGTCCGGGATGCCGCGCAGCCCTTCCGGGCCGGGCCGGAAGGCGCCCTCACGGGCGAGCCGGGCGAAGGCGCGGACGCCGGGGAGCGGGGTGGTCAGCCGGTCGGCGAACGAGCGGGGCCAGCGGCGGTGTTCGCCGAGCGGGCGCGGGGCGGACCCGTGCGGGGCGGACCCGTGCGGGGCGGACGGTTGCGGGGCGGACGGTTGCGGGGCGGACTGTTGCGGGGCCGGCCGGGTGGCGGCTCGGCGTACGGGCCCCGCGGCGGGGGCGGCCGGGGCGGGTGCGGGGGCGGCGTCCGTCCGGTCGCTCATCGGGAGGTCTCCGTTCACCGTGGTCGCGGGTGCGGGGTGGGGGTCGCGGCGGGCCGGGCGGCCCGCGTGGTCAGGCCAGCCCGGTCAGGACCGATCCGAGGAGATCCAGGGAGCTCCGCACGTGCGGCAGTTCGAGCGGATCGCGGGCGTTGAGCACGGCCAGCCGCTCCTCGGGCGTGGCGCCCAGCAGCGGCCCGGTGGACAACCTGACCCGCAGCGCGCCCAGTTCGTCCGCGAACCGCTGCCCGCCGGGGGTGGGCGCCCCGAGCCGGCCGCCGAGCCAGTCCTCCAGTTCCATGGCGTCGCCGACGCCGTGCCGGGCGAGTCCGGCGCGCAGCGGGGTGAGGTCTGCGTACAGGTGGCGTCCGGCCTGCGGGGGTCGGGCCAGGGCCCCCGCGGCGCGGATCTCGCGGTGCGCGGCGGCGGCCACCAGGCCGTGCATGCGGGCGGCCGCGTACGCGCGTGCGGCGACGGCGTCGGGTTCGTGGAGGGCGTGCGCCGCGGCGCCGGCCACGGGTCCGGCTACCACTGCGCCGGTGGCGGTGAGCACGTCGAGGGTGCCGGCCCGCAGCCGGGCCCCGCGCGCGGTGGCGGGGAAGCGGACCACGGCGGCGGGCCAGCCGGCCGGCAGCAGCGCGCCGGACAGGTCGACGAGGACCGCCGCCTGTTCGGGCAGCATCTCGGCGGGGCTCAGGACGAGGTCGTCGTGGGGCCGGTGGACGGTGTCGCGCCAGCTCTCATCGCTGACGACGAACAGCCCGGCGGTCTCGGCGGCCTCGCACGCCTCGCGCACCAGCTCGGGCGGCGGGACAGTCGCGGTCGGATCGTCGGCCACCGACAGCAGCAGCACCCGCGGATCGCCGCCCTCGGCGCGCACCCGCCGGACGGTCTCCAGCAGGGCGTAGGGGTCGGGTACGCCGCCGCACTCGGCCGGGGTCGGCACGTGGTAGGCCCGCCGCCCGAGCAGCCGGACCTGCGGGGTCCACCATGCGGGGCAGGGCCGGGGCAGCATCACGTCGCCCCCGTACGCCCCGAGGAGCGCCAGGAGCAGCGCCGGGGCGCCGGGGCCCGCCGCCACGTGCTCCGGGGTGGTGGCCAGTCCGCGCCGGCCCCAGTACCGGCAGGCCGCCTCGCGCAGCGACAGCCCGCCGCCCAGGGGCTGCGGGGAGGAGCGTCCGGCGGCCGCGCCGAGGACGGAGACCAGCTCGGAGAGCACGGGCAGGCCGGGCTGCGGCGCGGGCGGGCCGTAGCGGACCGGGCCGCGTCCCTCCGCCGCCGTGCGCTGCATCCCCTCCACCGCTGTCCGCCTTCCGCGTTCGTCGCGCCGCACTCCCCGACCCTGACCTTTATACGATTGTTCGCCCGCATATGCCCTGTCGGATGCCGCCCGTCGGCCCTCAGGCTCAGCCCGTCCGCCCCACCATCGCGAGCAGCCTGGTCTGCGCGTCCGCGCCCGCCGGAACCTCGACCGGCTCGGCGAACATGCCACTGGCCGCGAGTCCGTCGGCGTACGGCATGACCTCCTTGATCGAGAACTCGACGAGGGTGTCGGGCAGCCGGTCGTCGGCCCCGATGCCGCGGCAGAGGTCCCAGGTGTGCACGACGCAGTCGGCGGTCAGCTCCGAGCAGTACGCCGACCCGAGCGCGGGCCCGTAGGAGAGCCGTACGGTCCGCTCCAGCGCGCCGGACGCGGCGAAGGCGGCGTGCGCGGCGCCCGAGGCCCGGTCCCACGCGGCGACCGGGTCGTCGCCCAGCACGTCCCCGGAGAAGGCGTCGCCCAGTTCTTCGAGGGTGCGGCCCTCGGTGATCAGCGGCGGGATCCAGAGCTGCTCCCCGGTGACGTGGTTGACCAGGTCCCGCACGGTCCACTCCGTGCACGGCGTGGGCGCCGCCCACTGGTCGCCCTGCACGGCGCGCACCCGCTCGCCGAAGAACCGCAGCGCTTCGGCGTGCCGTTCGAGCAGCGTGTCGGACATGGCTCCCACCGCCCTCCGCCGGGGGTGACTTCCCCCTGCTGCAACTCTCCTCGCCCCCGTACGGCCCTGCCACCGACCCACCCGATCCCCTTGCCAATCAAGGATGGCGTCCACATGTCAAAACACATATCTCAAATGACGAACTGATCGCTACGGTGGTGCCCACGCTTCGACGAGGAGGGGTACGGCCATGGACGCCACGAACGCCGCCAAGGAGACCGCCGTCTACACGCACGGCCACCACGAGTCGGTCCTGCGCTCGCACCGCTGGCGCACGGCCGAGAACTCCGCCGCCTACCTGATCGGCGAGCTGCGCCCCGGTCTGTCGGTGCTGGACGTCGGCTGCGGCCCGGGCACCATCACGGCGGACCTGGCGGAGCTGGTCGCACCGGGCGGCCGGGTGACCGCCGTCGACGCGGCCGAGGACGTCCTGGCCCAGGCCCGGGCGCACGTGGCGGAGCGCGGCCTGGACGACGCCGTGACCTTCGCCGTCGCGGACGTGCACGCCCTGGACTTCCCCGACGACTCCTTCGACGTGGTCCACGCCCACCAGGTGCTGCAGCACGTCGGTGATCCGGTACGGGCGCTGCGCGAGATGCGGCGGGTCTGCCGGCCGGGCGGGGTCGTCGCCGCACGCGACGCCGACTACGCGGCGATGACCTGGTACCCGGCGACGCCGGGGCTGGACGCATGGCTGGACCTGTACCGGCGGGTGGCCCGCGCCAACGGCGGCGAACCGGACGCGGGCCGCCGGCTGCGGGCCTGGGCCCGGCAGGCCGGCTTCACGGACGTGGCCTCCTCGGCCACCTCCTGGTGCTTCGCCACCCCGGAGGAGACGGCCTGGTGGTCAGCCTTGTGGGCCGACCGGACGAGGGCCTCCTCCTACGCCGGCATCGCCGTCCGGGGCGGCCATGCGACGACCGGCGACCTGGAGGCCGCCGCGGACGCCTGGCGCACCTGGGGCGCCGACCCGGACGCCTGGTTCTCGGTCCTGAACGCCGAGATCCTGTGCCGGGCCTGACCCCCGCCGGCCTCACCGGCAGAGGGCGTCACCGGGTGCTATAGCGTGCGCACGTCAACACGCGCCGCACACCCGCGCACACCCGCGCGCATCCCGGGAGACCACCCCATGAACCCACCGCAGCCGTCCGCCCTGCCAGCGCCACCGTCCCGGAGCCGGAAGGCGGGCATCGCGAAGATCGTCGTGATCGCCGATGTCGCGATCGCCCTCGGCGTCGGCGCGGTGAGCTGGTTCGCCGGTCGCGACGATGTCGACCGGGCCGAAGTCGGCGACTGCCTCGCCAACGAGGGGAACACCATCTTCCCGGACCTGCGGGTGGTCGGGTGCGGGAGCGAGGACGCGAGCTTCAAGGTGGTCCGGGTGTTGCCCGACACGATGGACACCTCCCGGTGCCAGGGCCTGACGGACGTCGCCTTCAACGAGGAACTCGACAGGAACCGGCACCGGTCCGGCAAGCAGTACGTGCTCTGCCTCGACGGGATCAAGGGGTAGGCGGCCGCATGCGGAAGTCGTAGCGGGCGGGCAGCGGGCAGTCCGTGAGGACGGACCAGGCCTCGGACAGGGTTTCCTCGCCCTCCCGCAGGTCGGGCAGTTCCAATCCGTCCTCGAAGACCCGGCGGGCCGCCCGCACGTGGCCCTCCGCCGCGAGCAGCCGGGCCGCCAGCAGCCGGAAGCGGCCCTGTTCGCGCAGGGCCGGCCGGAGCCGGTCCCAGACGGCCCGCGCCTGGGGCAGCCGGCCCGCCGTCAGGAGCGCGGCCATCGCCTCCTGGCCGAGGGCCGACTCCGCGGCCGTCCACGGCTCGCCCCCGCGGCTCTCCACCAGCAGGTCCTCGAAGGCCGCCGCGAATCCGTCCGCGGCCCGCCCCACGTCGCCGGCCAGCGCGTCCGCCACCGCGAGACAGCGCAGCAGGGGCCACTGCGACGGGGCCAGCGCCAGGCCGCGCTCCCAGCTCCGTACCGCCTGGGCGGTGTCGCCCGCGTGCCACTGTGCCACCCCCAGGTGGTACTCCGTCAGGGGATCGGCGGGAGCCGTCTCCAGCATGTCCCGCCAGTGCGCGGCGACCAGGCTCGGCCCCGGCGGAACCACCCGGCGCGGGGCGGGCAGGACGCCGGTGCGCCACAGCTCCAGCCACGGCTCCTGCTCCTCGCCCAGCGTGGACTCCTCGAAGGGCGTGCCCGGCAGCCGGTGGCCCGCGCACAGCACCTCCAGCGCTCCCCAGCCCGAGCCGACCGCGAGCCGCTCCCCCGGTTCGGTGTCGGCGCCGGCGCGCCACGCCTCGTACGCCGCGTCCACGTCCTCCCGCGGCAGCACGGCTTCCAGCGCGTCCTGCGCCGCGCAGCGGGCCGCCGCCCAGTCCGCGCCGTGCACCGCCGAGGGCTCCGCGGACAGCGGCCCGTACGCCTCCAGCCAGCTGAACTCCGCCCCGCCCTCCAGCCGTACGTGCTCCAGCTGGGTCCGGGCCAGCCCGGCCTGGATCTCCGCATAGCCGCCCGTGCCCGGCTCGGTCAGCCACTCCTGCCAGCGTCGGCCGCCGCCGCCCGCGCCCCACACGAACAGCTTGCGGCCGCGCAGCCGTCCGGTGGAGGTCTGCACCAGGCCCCGCCCGTCGGCGTCCAGGGAGGCGATCCAGGGCCGGGCTCCGTCCGGGACCTCGTAGAAGAAGTCGGCCGGATACTCGCTGCGCAGCGGGTACGTGCGGTCGGCGGACTCCCACTCCGGCACCGGGATGCGGCGCAGCGAGCGCTCGTACCCGAAGTGCCAGGCCTCGTCGGCCGGGGCCAGGACCCGGCTGCCCGGGTCCTCGGGGACGGCGATGTTGGACCACCAGTACACGGGCGCGGGCCGCTCGTGCGGGTTGCGCACGCGGACGCCGACGTACAGGAACCGCGAGTCCGCGGGCAGCCACAGGTCCACCTGGAACGGCAGGTCGCGCAGCCGCTCCCACTCCCACAGCCGGACCATCACGCCGCCGTCCGGGGCGGGGACCAGGGCGGCGTGCAGCGGGGCGCAGGACAGGGTGGTGTGGCCGGTCGCGCCGGTGTTCCACTCGATGCCGCCGGAGAACCAGGCACCGTTGAGCGCGAAGTTGGCGGGCTGAAACACCGGGTTGCGGTAGAGCAGTTCGCGCCCGGTGGGCAGGTGGACGAGCGAGTGGACGCGCCCGCCCAGGCCCGGCAGCACGGTGACCCGCAGGTGCTCGTTCTCGATGACGACGGCCTCGAACTCGCGCTCCGCGCGCTCCCGCCGGTAGCCGTCGCGGATCCGCACGGGCAGCAGCGAGCGCAGCGGCTCGTAGCCGATCTGCCGGGCCATGTCGCGCGGGAGGCCGTCGCGCGAGCGCTCGTCCACGTCGTGCACGCCGTCGGGAGCGCGCAGGGCGGGCAACGGGTTGTCGGAGCCCAACGGGGCTGCGGGGAGGGTCAGTACGGCGCGTCGGACGGTGGTGGCCATGGGGAAATGGAACACGCCACGGCGTCCGGTGCACAGGGGTTCCGCGGATCACCACCGGTCAGGATTACGCAAAGGCCCCCGCCACCAGATCCGCGAGGAGCGCGCCCGCACGGCCGTCCGGGTCGAGGTCCGGGTCGTAGATGGTGACGTTCAGTCCGACGCAGCGCGGTGACCCGACCAGTACGCCGAGCAGTTCGGCGACCTCCTGCGGCAGCAGGCCCCCGGGGTCGGGGCTGTCCACGGCGGGCATCACCTCCGGGTCGAGCACGTCGGCGTCCAGGTGCACCCAGAACCCGTCGGTCACCGGCGGGTGCAGGCCGTCCAGCCCGGAGCGGGCGACGGCCGCCGCGCCCCGGCGGCGGATCTCGCCGACGGTCGCGGTGAAGATCCCGGCCTCCGCCAGCTCAAGGAGGTCCGCGTCCCCGTCGCGGATCCCGAACAGCCGGACGTCCTCGTCCCGCAGGTAGGGCGCGAGCCCCTCCAGGTCGCTGAGCGAGGGCTGCCCGCGGCCGGTGGCCAGGGCCAGCTCCTCGCCGCCCGCGGCCCCGACGGGCCCGTTGACGGCGGTGTTGCCCGGGTGGCGGAAGTCGGCGGAACCGTCGACGGCGGCCAGGCCGTAGCGGCCGGTCCGGCGCATGGCGAGGGAGGCACCGAGCTGGATGGAGCAGTCCCCGCCGAGGACGACGGGGAACTCGCCGGCCTTCAGGTGCCGTTCGATCCGGTCGGCGAGGGCGACGGTGTACGCGGCGAGGGCGTCGGCGTTGAAGACGCCGTCCCCCTCCTTCCAGTCGCCGCGGTCGTAGCGGGGCGGGACCACGACACCGCCCTCGCGCGCCCCGAGCCTGGCGAGCAGGCCCTGCTCGCGCAGGGCGCCCGCGAGCTTGTAGACACCGGGGACGGTCCCGGGCGCGGGCGGCCGCAGACCCAGGTTGGACGGGGCATCGAGCAGTACGAGGGTGCGCATCCCCTCATCCTGCGCGATGCGGCGCCGCGGCGGAGGGAATCCTCGCGGCCGGATCCGCGACGACGCCGGACCCGGCCCGTACGGACGCCGGACCCGGCCCGTACGGTCGGCGGATCCCTCCCGCGGAGCCGGGCCCCGCAGGGGCCTCAGCGTGCGCGCGGCATCCCGGCGGTGACGGCCCAGCGCTCGTGGTCGCGCCAGGCGCCGTCGACGTACAGGAAGTCGGGGGAGAGGCCCTCCAGCCGGAAGCCGGCGCCCCGGACCAGTGCGATCGAGGCGGTGTTGCCGGGCTGGACGTTGGCCTCCAGCCGGTGCAGGCCGAGGCCCTTCCCGGCGGGGGCGAAGGCGTGGTCGAGGACCAGGTCCAGGGCTTCGCGCAGGAGCCCGCGGCCGGCCGCGTGCGCGAAGGCCCCGTAGCCGAGGGCCCCGCACCGGAAGGCGCCCCGCACGATGTTGTTGACGTTGACGAATCCGGCCAGGGCGCCCGTACCCAGCTCGCACACGAGGTACCCGGCGCGGGCGTCGCCCTCGGCCAGCCGGGTCGCGTAGGGCTCGTACTCCTCGACGGTGGCGGGCGGGAACAGCCAGGGGCGGTGGAGGTCCCGGCTCTCGCGGACGCGCGCGGTGAACTCGGTCCCGTCGGCGAGCCGGTAGGGCCGCAGGCCGACGCGCTCGCCCTCCCGGACGTAGATCGAAGCGGTCATCCGCCCAGGCTAGGGCGTTCGACCTCGCGGGCCGCGCCCGGGCCGGATCGTCGCCGGGGCCGCCCCCGCGCACCGGCGGCGGCGCGGTCGGCGTCTCCCACCTGTTCGCCCGTGACGGGGGACCGCGTGACGGCCGCCCTCACGACCCCGTGATTTCCCGTCAGGCTCCGTTGTCAGTGCCTCCCCCTAGTGTGGAGTCATCACTCGGGGAGCTTCGGAAAAGGGGCGCAATCATGTCCGCAAACAGGATCCAGCACAAGGTGAATCATGTCGCGCTGGTAGTGGACTGTTCGGGTTCCATGCATCAGCACCAGAATCAACTCATCCGTGTCGTGGATGAGTTCGTTTCGGGGCTGAAGGCCGAGTCGGACAACCTCGGCCATGAGACGCGGATCAGCCTCTACGCCTTCGACCACAGGGTGGAGAATCTGGTCTGGGACATGGACGTGAAGCACCTGCCGTCCATGCGGGGCCTCTACAAGGTGAGGAACGGAGCGACCGCCCTCATCGAGGCCTCCCTGAAATCCCTGGACGACCTGGGCCACATCTGGGAGGAATACGGTGAGCACAGTTTCCTCCAGATCGTGGTGACGGACGGCGAGGAGAACGCCTCCGGCGGCGACCGGCGGCACGACGGCGACATGGCCGTCCTCGGCCCCTGGCTCGACCGGATCACCACGAAGATGGGCTCGCTCCCGGGCCACTGGACCTCCGCGATCCTCGTCCCGAACTCCCTGGCGAAGCGGACCGCCCAGAACTACGGCTTCCCGGCGGGGAACATCGCCATCTGGGACGCGGACTCCCAGGAGGGCGTCAAGGAGGCCATCGGCACCGTCCGCGCCGCCGCCACCAGTTTCCTGCGCGGCCGCGAGAAGGGCGTGCGCGGTACGAAGAACCTCTTCGCGGTCGGCCAGGACGTTTCCGTCGACGACGTACGCGCCCAGCTCGAACCGATCGCGGCCGACAAATACCGGCTGCTGGAGGTCGACGCGGACACGGCAATCCGCTCCTTCGTCGATTCCCACCCCGATGTGACGTATGAACGCGGCTCCTGTTATTACCAGTTGGGAAGCCGGGTCCAGGTGCAGCCCGACAAGGAGGTCGTCGTCGTCGAGAAGAACACCGACCGGGCCTACACGGGCGACGCGGCGCGCAGCCTCCTTTTCGGCGCCGGTATCCGGGGGACCGTCTCCGTGAAGGCGGGCCACAACCCCGAATTGGAGGTCTACGTGCAGAGCCTTTCGGTGAACAGGAAGCTGAAGGCGAACACGCGCCTGCTCGTCATGGTCTGAGATTCACGAAGAGGCCTCCAGGGGGACCCTGGGGACGTCGGTGCGTTCGATCCCGAAGACCTGCGCGTACAGCGACAGTTCGGCCTCCAGCGCCCGGACCATGGTGTCGGCGCGGCGGAAGCCGTGGCCCTCGCCCTCGAAGGCCAGGTAGGCGTGCGGCACCGGCCGGCCCCGCATCGCGGCCGTCAGCCGCTCCGCCTGGGCCGGCGGGCAGACCGCGTCGTCCAGCCCCTGGAGCAGGACGAACGGAGCCGTGATCCGGTCGGCGTTGGCCACCGGCGAGCGCTCGCGGCTCACGACGGCGAGGGTCTGCGGCGGCCCGGCCAGGCCGTCGATGTAGCGGGATTCCAGGTCGTGGGTCTCCTCGGCGAAGCCCAGCAGGTCCAGCACCGGGTAGATGATCGCCGCGCAGGCGTACAGGTCGGTCGAGGCCAGCGACGCCGCCGCCGTCCAGCCTCCCGCGCTGCCGCCGCGGATGGCGAGCCGGGCGGGATCGGCGGTGCCCTCGGCGGCCAGCGCCCGGGCCACCGCCGCGCAGTCCTCCACGTCCACCACGCCCCACTGTTCGCGCAGCCGCTCCCGGTAGGCGCGGCCGTAGCCGGTGGAGCCGCCGTAGTTCACCTCGACCACGCCGATCCCGCGCGAGGTGAAGTAGGCGATGTGCAGGTCGAGTACGGGCGGCACATGGTCGGTGGGCCCGCCGTGCGCCCACACCACGTACGGGGGCAGTTCGTCGGCGGCGGCCCGGCAGGCCGGGTGGTGCGGCGGGTAGACGTGCGCGTGGATCTGCCGGTCGTCCGGGCCGAGGAAGGTGCGGCTCTGCGGCTCGGGGTAGTAGGCCGGGTCCACCGGGTCCGCGCCCTGCGCGCCGACGACCCGGGCGTGCCCGCTGGCGGTGTCCAGCTCGACCACTTCGTAGGCGCTGCGCGGGCTGGCGGCGACCCCGTAGACCCGGCTGCCCTGCACGGCGAGCGTCGGCTGCCACGCCGTCCACGGCCCGGCCGCGTCCACCAGGTCGCCGCTCTCCGGGTCCAGGATGCCGAGCACCGAGGAGCCCTGGCCGTGCAGCACGGCGACGAGCCCGTCGGGGAGCGGGGCGATCCAGCGCAGCCCGGGCTTCCACAGGGCTCCCCCGAACTCCTCTTCCCGCAGGCACAGGTTGACGGCCCACCCCGTGTCCGGATCCACCCGGTACGGGTTCCACCAGCCGCCGCGGTCGCTGACCGCGAGGAGGGCTCCGTCGGTCGTCCACTCCACCTGGGCGACGGACTCGTCGGGGCCGCCGAGGACGGTCCGGGCCCCGGCCAGTCCCCCGTCCGCGGTGACCTCGGCGAGCTGCAGCTCGGTGCCGTCCCAGGGCATCAGCGGGTGGTCCCACACCAGCCAGGCCGCCCGCCGCCCGTCCGGGGAGAGCCGGGGGCCCGTGGTGAAGCGGTGGCGGTCGTCGGTGAGCTCCCGTACGGCCGTCCGGTCCGCGGCCGCCGACCCGTCCAGCGGCACGGCGGCCAGCACCCGGCGCACATCGGTCGGCGCGGATCCGGTGAACTCCTCCAGCACGCACCACACTTCGTCGCCGCGCAGCACCGGGTCGGCCCAGCGCAGCCCGCCGCCCGTCGCGGACACGGGGGTGAGGGGCCGCGGTTCGGGGGCTCCGGGCGCGTCCGGCTCGTAGGCGTACAGCCGCTGATCGGCGAAGTGGACGAAGACCAGCAGGGGTCCGCCGCTCGCCCGCTCGGCCCCCGCCCAGGGCAGGCCGCCGTACTCGGTCAGCCGGCTGCGCACGTTCCACGGCGCGGGCAGCTCGCTGACCTCGGTCCCGGCGCCGGCGGGGCGGCGGCGTACGAGGGTGCGGCGGCCGGCCTCCTGCGGCCGGGGCTCGGTCCACCACACCTCGGGGCCGACCGTACCGAGGTATTCGGGGCGTCCGTCGAGCGAGGCCGCGAGGCCGGCGTCGATCGGCGAGGGCCAGCTCCCGTACGGGCAGGTCTGCAGGGCGGCCATCACCGGGCCCCGCTCACAGGGTCCGCAGCGCGCGGTCGAGGACGCGGACGCCGAAGTGGAGGGCCTCGACGGGGACCCGCTCGTCCACTCCGTGGAAGAGGGACCAGTAGTCGAAGCCGGGGGGCAGCTTCAGCGGGGAGAAGCCGTAGCCGGTGATGCCGAGGCGGGAGAACTGCTTGGCGTCGGTGCCGCCCGCCATACAGAAGGGCACCACGTGCCCGTCCGGATCGAACCGCTCGACGGACTCGCGCAGGACGGCGTACGTCCGCCCGTCCACGGGGGCTTCGAGCGCGACCTCCCGGTGGTGGAACTCCCACGTGACGTCGGGGCCGGTGAGCGCGTCGAGGGTGGCGATGAACTCGGCCTCGCCGCCGGGCAGCATGCGGCCGTCGACGAAGGCGGTGGCCTGGCCCGGGATCACGTTCAGCTTGTAACCGGCGCTGAGCATCGTCGGGTTGGCGCTGTTGCGGACGGTGGCCTCGACGAGGGCTCCGGCCGGGCCCAGCTTTCCGAGGACCGCATCGAGGTCGAATCCGGGGCGCCGCGGGTCGACCGACAGGCCCTGGAGGGAAGCGAGTTCGGTGATGCAGGCGGTGACCGTGTCGGTGAGCCGGACCGGCCACTCGTACGCGCCGATCCGGGCGACCGCGGCGGCGAGCCGGCTGACGGCGTTGGCCCTGTTGGGCTTGGAGCCGTGGCCGGTGGTGCCGTGCGCCGTCAACTTGAGCCAGGCGGTGCCGCGTTCACCGGCGGCGATCGGGTAGAGGGCCCGGCCGGGGCCGGTGTGGACGGTGAAGGCGCCGGACTCGCTCAGGCCCTCCGTGCAGCCTTCGAAGAGTTCCGGATGGTGGTCGGCGAGGAAGCCGGAGCCGTCGACGGCACTGTCCTCCTCGTCGGCGGTGTAGGCGATCACGATGTCCCGGCGCGGGCGCACTCCCGCGCGCGCCCAGGCCCGTACGACGGCCAGCACCATCGCGTCCATGTTCTTCATGTCGACGGCGCCGCGGCCCCAGACGACACCGTCCCGGACCTCGCCGGAGAAGGGGTCCGTGCTCCAGTCGGCGGCCTCGGCGGGGACCACGTCGAGGTGGCCGTGGACGAGGAGCGCGTCCGCGGCCGGGTCGGTGCCCTCGATCCGGGCGACCACGTTGGTGCGGCCCGGGGTGCGCTCCAGCAGGAGCGGCTCCAGACCGGCGGCGGCGAGCCGTTCGGCGACGTATTCGGCGGCGGGCCGCTCGCGGCAGTCACCACCGCCCCGGTTGGTGGTGTCGATCCTGATGAGGTCCGAGGTGAACCCGACGGCCTCGTCGAGGGCCACCGCGTCCACCGCGTCCACGGCGTCCACGGCGTCCACGGTGTCGCCGGCTTCGACGGGAACCCCGGTGTCGATTGCGCGCATGTCAGCCATACTGCTCCTCCACGGCCGCCGAGACGACCGTCGTGACCGCCTTGAAGGCGCGGATCCCCTCGTACATCGTCTCGCTGGTGTACGCGACCCTGCGCTCCCCACTGCGCTGCACCCCCGGAACCACGGTGGCGGACATGGCCAAGTGCTCGGCGTCGAACTCCAGCTCCACGGTGTACGGGCCGCCGCCGGGCACGGGCTCGCGCCGGCCGGCGAGGGCGGTGGCCTCCTTGGCCGCGGTCCGGATGTCGGCGGCGGTGCGGGCCGGGGTCCGGCAGACGGCGGCGTAGCGCGAGACGTGGTCCTTGACCGCGACGGTCACCGCTTCGGGGGCGTAGCCGGCGGCGTCCACGCAGGTCAGGTCGTCGCCCGTGACCAGGATGACCGGGACGCCGTACTCCGCGACGACGTGGGCGTTGAGCAGTCCCTCGCTCGCACGGGTCCCGTTGAGCCAGACCCCGGTGATGGAGTTGGCGAGGTAGGTGTGGGCGAGCACGCCCTCGGATCCCGCGCCCGTGTGGTAGCCGACGAAGGCGATGCCGTCGACGTCTCCGCGCTGGACGCCCTCGACCATGGAGAGGGACTTGTGGCGGCCGGTGAGCATCTCCGCGCGGGCGTCGAGGCGCTCCAGCAGCAGATTGCGCATGGTCCAGTGGGCCTCGTTGACGACGACCTGGTCGGCGCCGCCGTCGTAGAAGCCGAGCACGGCGGCATTGACGTCGGAGGTGAACATCCCGCGGCAGCGCTCCCACTGGGGCGTGCCGGGCAGCACGTCCGCGGGCCAGGTGACGCCGGTGGCGCCTTCCATGTCGGCGGAGATGAGGATCTTCATCGGGCCCCCGGGCAGTCGGTTGCGCGGTCGCGCGCGACGCGGCCGGCACGCGCTGCGCCCAGCCTAAGGGCTGTCCCCCCGTCCGGGGTGGATCAGCACGCGGCGTCGGTTCCGGGTCGCGGGCGGAGCGCGGCCGGGTCGCGGCCGGGTCGCGGCCGGGTCGCGGCCGGGTCGCGGCCGGGGCGGGCCCGGAGGGCGCCGGGGCGGGCCCGGAGGGCGCCGGGGCGGGCCCGGAGGGCGCCGGGGCGGGCCCGGAGGGCGCCGGGGCGGGCCCGGGACGGAAAGTCCACCCGATCCGGTGAGGCGCCCGGACCCCGCCCGGGCAGGGTCCGGGCGGGGGCAACAGCCTTGCTCAGGCCTTGCCTTCGACTTCCGCGGCGAGGTTCGCCAGCAGGGTGTCGTAGATGCGGCCGAGACCCTTGGGCGCGAAGGTGCGCTCGAAGAAGCCGCCGATGCCGCCGGCGCCGTCCCACACGGTGGTGACGACGGCCTTGGACCGGCCCTCGCCGGCCGGGGTGACCACCCAGGTGGTGACCATGGAGGAGTTGCGGTCCTTCTCCACGAGCTGCCCGTCGGTGGGCTCGGTGACCTCGAGCAGGCAGTCGCGCACGCGCTTGCTGGTGGCCTGGAGCTTCCAGTGCACCACGGTGCCCTCGCCGTCGCCGCCCTCACGCACCTCGTACTCGCTGAAGTGCTCGGGAAGCAGCTTGCCCCGGGTTCCGCTGTAGTCGGCCAGCGTGTCGAAGACCGTCTCCGCGTCGGCCCCGATGATGCGCTCCGTGGTGGCCTCGACCTGCGCCATACCTGTTCCTCCAGCAGTTGTGTCCGCTCGTCACGGCGAAGCCAACCACCTCCGGGGCGGTGGCCCAAATCCGGGTCGGCCGCCGACCGGCAAGGTTCCACGCCCGCACGATCATGGGAACATCTGTTCTATTCTCTCGGCAGAGCCAGCAAGGGAGGCGCACCATGCGCTGGGAGAACCTGACCGACGGCCCCGCAGGGCCGGCCGCGCTCTTCGGGGCCGGCGCCGTCGTGACCCGCACCATCGACACCCCCGAGTTCCGGGGGATCACCTTCCACGAGGTGCGGGCCCGGTCGATCGTCAACCGGGTCCCCGGCGCCTCGCGCATGCCGTTCGAGTGGACCGTCAACCCCTACCGCGGCTGCAGCCACGCATGCGTGTACTGCTTCGCCCGCAAGACGCACAGCTATCTCGACCTCGACACCGGCCTCGGCTTCGACTCCCAGATCGTCGTCAAGACCAACGCCCCCGAACTGCTGCGCCGCGAGCTCGCCGCGCCCCGCTGGACCGGCGCGCACATCGCCATGGGCACCAACGTGGACTGCTACCAGCGCGCCGAGGGCCGCTACCGGCTGATGCCCGGGATCATCGAGGCCCTGCGCGACCGCGCCAACCCCTTCTCGATCCTCACCAAGGGCACGCTGATCCTGCGGGACCTCCCGCTCCTGCGCGAGGCCGCCGAGGTCGCCGAGGTCGGGATCTCGGTCTCCGTCGGCTTCACCGACACGGCCCTGTGGCGGACCGTGGAGCCCGGGACGCCCTCCCCCGCCGCCCGGCTGAACGCCGTACGGACGCTGACCGACGCCGGGATCGAGTGCGGGGTGCTGATGGCCCCGGTGATCCCCTTCCTCGGCGACTCCCCCGCGCAGCTGCGGGCCACCGTGCGGGCCGTCGCCGAGTCCGGCGCCACCTCCGTGACACCCCTGGTACTCCATCTGCGGCCCGGGGCCCGCGAGTGGTTCACCGCCTGGCTGGGCGAGCACCACCCGCACCTCGTCGAGCGCTACGAGCGGATGTACGCGGGCGGCTCGTACGCGCCCACCTGGTACCAGCGCATGATCACCCGCCAAGTCCACGAACTGGCGGCCGAATTCGGTATCGGCCCGGCCCGGCGGGGCGCGGCGCGCGGGACCGCCGGCCCCGAACGCCCGGAGGGACCCGAGCCGGCCGGGGCCACCCAGCTCACCCTCCTCTGACGTCCATCACGCCCTGAACGGTCATCACATCGGGCCAATAGCCCTTCCAATCCCGCCTTCCAGGCGTGGTTTCCGGGACGATTCCGCCCAGAACCCTCGGCTGGGAGGCCCCATGCTCCACCCCTTGAAGAAGCGCGCCGCCGTCCTGCTGGCGATCTCCACCGTCGCCGCCGCCCTCGCGAGTCCGGTGACGGCCGCCCCGGCCTCACCCGTCCCGGCCGCGGCGGCCGCGCAGGCCGCCCTGCGCTGGACCGGTTGCGCGACGCCCCGCTACCCGACGCTGCAGTGCGCGTCCCTCAAGGTGCCTCTCGACCACGACCGGCCCGCCGGCCGGACGATCACGCTCGCGCTGACCCGGGTCCCCCACACCGCCAAGACCTCCCAGGGCCCGTTGCTGGTCAACCCGGGCGGTCCGGGCGGCAGCGGGCGCGCGCTCGCCGGGTTCGTCGCCTCCACCCTGCCCAAGGACGTGGCCGCGCAGTACGACGTCATCGGCTTCGACCCCCGGGGCGTCGGCAAGAGCGAGCCCGCCCTCGACTGCGGGTCCGGGCACTTCTCCCCGGTACGGCCCGACTCCGTGCCCCAGGACGCGGCCACCGAGCAGGCCAACCTGGACCGCGTACGGGCCTTCGCCGAATCCTGCGGCGCCAAGCACGCGGACGTGCTGCCGCACATCGGCACCGTCTCGGCCGCCCGGGACATCGAGGTGCTGCGCACCGCCCTCGGCGCGGAGCGCATCAGCTACTTCGGCTACTCCTACGGGACCTACCTGGGCGCGGTGTACGCCAAGCTCCACCCGGGCCGCGTGCACCGGCTCGTCCTGGACTCCGTCGTCGACCCGAACGGCGTCTGGTACCAGGACAACCTCTCCCAGGACCTCGCCTTCGACGCCCGCCACAAGGCGTTCCTGGCGTGGGTGGCCCGGCACGACGCCACCTACCGGCTCGGCACCGACCCGGCGGCGGTCGAGGCCCGCTGGTACGCGATGCGGCAGGCACTGCGCGGGACCCCGGCCGGCGGCAAGGTGGGCCCGTCGGAGCTGGAGGACACCTACATGCCGGGCGGCTACTACAACGGCTACTGGCCCAACCTGGCCGAGGCCTTCGCCGCGTACGCGGTGAAGAAGGACCCGAAGCCCCTGGTGGCGGCGTACGAGCGGTTCGGCGCGGTGGAGCCCTCGGCGGGCAACAGCTACAGCGTCTACACGGCGGTCCAGTGCCGGGACTCGGCCTGGCCCCGGGACTGGAACGAGTGGCGTGCGGACATGTGGCGAACCCACACCAAGGCGCCGTTCATGACCTGGAACAACGCCTGGTACAATGCGCCGTGCGCGTTCTGGCCGACCGAGCCGCTCCAGGCCCCGGACGTGACCAACGCGGATCTGCCGCCCGCGCTGCTCCTGCAGGCGACGGACGACGCGGCGACCCCGTTCGACGGCGCGGTCAGCATGCGGGAGAAGCTGTCGGGGTCGGCCCTCGTGGTCGAGGAGGGCGGCGGCAACCACGGCATCGCCCTGAGCGGGAACAAGTGCCTGGACGAGAAGGTGGCGGCCTACCTCAGGACCGGGCAGGCCGCGGACGCCACCTGCCCGGCCCAGGCGGCCCCGCAGCCGACGACGGCGACCCGGGCCGTGCCGTCCTCGGCGGGCGGCGCCGCCCTGCACGGCCTGCTGGGCTTCCGCGGCTGACCCTCGGCGGGCGGGGCGGGGCCGTCGGCGACGGCCCCGGCCCGGCCGCGGTGCACCGGTCTAGAGGGTGTCCGGAGGCAGGCCGCGCAGCGCGGTCGTCGCGGCCACCGCCAGCCGGGGGTGGGACTGGGCGCGGGCGAGGAGTTCGCGTGCGCGGGGGTCGCCGAGGGCGCCCAGGCCCTCGACGCAGGCCAGGGCCACCCGCCAGTAGGGGTCGTTCGGGGACAGCAGCCGCGACAGGGTGGCGAGCAGGGCCGGTACGGACTCGGGGGCGCGCAGCGCGGTGAGAAGCCGGACCGGCTGGAGGGCGTAGGCCGTGCGCAGGCCGTTGGTGGCGAGGGCCGCCGCCGCACGGGCGGTGCGCGGGTCGCCGAGGACGGCCAGAGCCTCGGCGGCGGCCGCGCAGCGGGGCGGGTCCCGGTGGTTGAGGAGCAGCACGAGGGATTCGAAGGCGCGCCGGTCCCCGGCGAGCCCGAGTCGGTACGCGGCCAGCTCGCGGGCCCACAGGGGCAGCCCGGCCGAGGTCAGGGAGTCCGCCAGCGCGTCGGGGCCGGCCGCGAGCAGGACCTCGTACTCGGGCGCCCCGCCCGCCTCCGCCCGCAGGCGCTCCAGCACGTCGTTCACGCGGCCCACCCTAGGGGGGCGGGGCGGTCGGCACGCGGGGTTCCCACAGATGATCAGGCCCGGCTGATCGATGATCGATGATCGGTACATTTCGGCGGTACAGGTCACATCTCCGCGCTCTGGCGCATGAGTTACCGGCGAGTTACTGTCGTTGCAACACGTACGAGGGCGGCCTGGTGACGCAGCCGCCTCGTGTCGGTCGGTTCGTTTCGCATGCACGGTACGACCCCGGGACAGGGTCCTGCCGCTTCCAACCCCCGGGATCCCTTCCCGCCGGGTTCCCGTCCGGGCCGCTCCTGCCCGGGCTCCTCACCGCACGGCATTCCGTACGGCATCCGCGCGCGCTGTGCGCCGCGCGCCCCCTCAGTCGTCACCCTCTTCCACTGGAGTCCCTCGATGGACCGTCAGTCCAGTCAGCCCACCCTCCAGACCATCGCCGTCGTCGGCCTCGGCACGATGGGCACCGGCATCGCCGAGGTCCTCGCCCGGGCCGGCCGCGAGGTCATCGGCATCGACATCAGCGAGAGCGCCGCCCGCCGGGCCTCGGCCTCCCTCGCCGCGGCGACCGCGCGTTCCGTCGCCCGGGAGCGCCTCACCGAGCAGGAGCGGGCGGACGTCCTGGCCCGCTTCCGCACCTTCACCGACCTGGCCGCCGCGGCCGAGGCCGATCTCGTCATCGAGGTCGTGCCGGAGTCGTACGAGGTCAAGCAGCAGGTGTTCCGCGAGCTCGACGCGGTCGTGCGGCCCGACACGATCCTGGCCACGGGCACCAACGCCTTGTCGGTGACCCGGCTCGCCGCCGAGTCCCAGCGCCCCGAGCGCGTGCTGGGCCTGCACTTCTTCAATCCGGTCCCGGCGATGAAGCTGGTCGAGGTCGTCTCCTGCGTCCTGACCGCCCCGACGGCCGTGGAAGCGGTCACGGAGCTGGCCCGCGAGCTCGGCAAGGAGCCCGTGGCGGTCGGCGACCGGCCCGGATTCGTCGCGGACGGCCTGCTCTTCGGCTACCTCAACCAGGCCGCGGCCATGTACGAGGCGAAGTACGCCTCCCGCGAGGACATCGACGCGGCGATGCGGCTCGGCTGCGGCCTGCCCATGGGCCCGCTCGCGCTGCTCGACCTGATCGGCGTGGACACGGCCCGCACGGTCCTGGAGGCCATGTACGCCTCCTCCGGCGACCGGCTGCACGCCCCGGCCCCGATCCTGGGGCAGCTGGCCGAGGCCGGGCTGGCGGGGCAGAAGTCCGGGCGCGGCTTCTACACGTACGAGGCTCCGGGCAGCTCGGTGATCGTCCGCGACCTGCAGACCCCGCTGGACGGGTCCCTGCTGGGCGCGGGCCGCCCGGTGAGCTCGGTCGGCGTGGCCGGTTCCGGCACCATGGCGAGCGGCATCGCGCAGGTCTTCGCCCAGTCCGGGTTCGACGTGGTGCTGGCGGCGCGCAGCCAGGAGAAGGCGGAGGCCGCCAAGGCCGCCATCGGCAAGTCCCTGGGCCGTGCGGTGTCCAAGGGCAGGCTGACGCAGGAGGCGGCGGACGAGACCCTGGGCCGGATCACCCCGGCCGGGTCGCTGGACGCCTTCGCCGAGGTGGACCTGGCGGTGGAGGCGGTCGCCGAGGACCTGGCGGTCAAGCAGGAGCTGTTCACGGCGCTGGACAAGGTCTGCAAGCCGGGTGCGGTGCTGGCCACCACCACCTCCTCGCTGCCGGTGATCGCGGTGGCGCGGGTGACCTCGCGTCCGCAGGACGTGATCGGCATGCACTTCTTCAACCCGGCCCCCGCCATGAAGCTGGTCGAGGTGGTCCGGACCGTCCTGACGGCCGACGACGTGCACGCCACGGTCCGCGAGATCTGCGTGAAGGTGCGCAAGCACCCGGTGGACTGCGGCGACCGGGCCGGCTTCATCGTGAACGCGCTGCTGTTCCCGTACCTCAACAACGCGATCAAGATGGTCGAGGAGCACTACGCGAGCCTCGACCAGATCGACGCGGCGATGAAGCTGGGCGGCGGCTACCCGATGGGGCCGTTCGAGCTGCTCGACGTGGTCGGCCTCGACGTCTCGCTGGCCATCGAGAAGGTCCTCCACAAGGAGTTCCGCGACCCGGGCCTGGCCCCGTCCCCGCTGCTGGAGCACCTGGTGGCGGCGGGCTGCCTGGGCCGGAAGACCGGCCGCGGATTCCGTGAGTACGCCCGGCGGTAACCCAGCGGGCCATGAGCCGGATGCGTGGGGAGGGCTGCTCGGGTCCGCCGGACCCTCACGGCGGACTGACCCTCCCGAGCCCAGTGCGGGCTCTCCCCCGCATCCACCCCTCTCCCACCCCCCTCAGGCGCGCTCCCCTGCGCGAATGAAGTACTTTCGCTCTATGTCCCAGCCCGCCAAGACCTCGCCCCGCGCCTCCTCGGCCGCCGACGCCCCGGAGAGCGCGGCCGGCACCCGGGCTGCCGCCCAGCGGCTCAAGATGCGCCGCGAGCTCGCCACGGCGGCCATGGAGCTGTTCGCCACCAAGGGGTACGAGGCGACGACGGTCGACGAGATCGCCGCGACGGCCGGCGTCGCGCGGCGGACGTTCTTCCGGCACTTCCGGTCGAAGGAAGAGGCGATCTTCCCGGACCACGACGACACCCTGATCCGTGCCGAGGCGGTCCTGGACGTGGCCCCGGCGCACGAGCACCCGCTCGACACGGTGTGCCGCGGGATCAAGGAAGTCATGAAGATGTACGCCGCCTCGCCCGCGGTGTCGGTGGAGCGCTACCGGCTGACCCGCGAGGTGCCGGCGCTGCGGGAGCGGGAGATCGCCTCCGTGGCCCGGTACGAGCGGCTGTTCACGCGCTACCTGCTGGCGCACTTCGACGAGACCGACCACCACGACGGCAACGACGACCCGCTGCTGGCCGAGGTGGCCGCCTCGGCGGTGGTCACGGCCCACAACCACGTGCTGCGGCGCTGGCTGCGGGCCGGCGGCCAGGGCGACGTGGAGGCGCAGCTGGACCACGCCTTCTCGATCGTGCGCAAGACCTTCGGCACGGGGATCGGCGCGGGCCGCACCCTGAGCCCGGCGGCGCCGTCCGCGCCGGCGGCCGTCCGTACGGAGGGCGAGGTGCTGGTGGCGGTGGCCCGCACCGACGCCCCCCTGGACGAGGTCATGCGGACCATCGAAGAGGCACTGCGCGCGAGGTAGCACCGCCGGAAGCGATGCTCGTCACAGCGGCCGTCCCCGAGGAGGGGGCGGCCGCTTTCGTATGTCCGGCTTGCCCCTACTCGGCGGTAACACTGATCGATCATCGCTCATCTGCGCAGGTCAATAGGCAAATGAGAGAAAGTTTTGGCACGCGGTGCCTTGCCGGGTGACACGGGGTGCCATACGTTGAATCTCGTCCGGATGTCCCCGCGACCCACGCCCACACGGCACGGAACGCGCCCCGGACCGCCTGCGTCACCAGGCACCCGCACGCCCCACCACGGGCGGCGCCCAGCACCACAGCACAGCCGGACCGACGGCACACCGCACCCGCTCCACGCACCCGTTCACCTCAGCGCACCCTCATCAGCGCTAGCCGGAGGCTCACCGTGAAGGACATCCTGGACGCGATTCAGTCGCAGTCCGCCACCGCCGCAGACTTCGCGAACCTGCCGCTCCCCGACTCCTACCGCGCGGTCACCGTGCACAAGGACGAGGCGGAGATGTTCGCCGGGCTCACCACGCGCGAGAAGGACCCGCGCAAGTCCCTGCACCTGGACCACGTCCCGCTCCCCGAGCTGGGCCCGGGCGAGGCGCTGGTGGCCGTCATGGCCTCCTCGGTCAACTACAACTCGGTGTGGACGTCGATCTTCGAGCCCGTCTCCACCTTCAGCTTCCTGGAGCGCTACGGGCGCCTGTCGGAGCTCACCAAGCGCCACGACCTCCCGTACCACGTCATCGGCTCCGACCTCGCGGGCGTCGTCCTGCGCACCGGCCCCGGCGTCAACGCCTGGAACCCGGGCGACGAGGTCGTCGCGCACTGCCTGTCCGTCGAGCTGGAGTCCTCCGACGGCCACAACGACACGATGCTCGACCCCGAGCAGCGCATCTGGGGCTTCGAGACCAACTTCGGCGGCCTGGCCGAGGTCGCGCTCGTCAAGTCGAACCAGCTGATGCCGAAGCCCGACCACCTGAGCTGGGAGGAGGCCGCCTCCCCCGGCCTGGTCAACTCCACCGCCTACCGCCAGCTGGTCTCCAACAACGGCGCCGGCATGAAGCAGGGCGACAACGTCCTGATCTGGGGCGCCAGCGGCGGCCTCGGCTCCTACGCCACCCAGTTCGCCCTGGCCGGCGGCGCCAACCCGATCTGCGTCGTCTCCTCCCCCGAGAAGGCCGACATCTGCCGGTCCATGGGTGCCACCGCGGTCATCGACCGCAACGCCGAGGGCTACAAGTTCTGGAAGGACGAGCACACCCAGGACCCCCGCGAGTGGAAGCGCTTCGGCTCCAAGATCCGTGAGCTGACCGGCGGCGAGGACATCGACATCGTCTTCGAGCACCCGGGCCGCGAGACCTTCGGCGCCTCGGTCTACGTCACCCGCAAGGGCGGCACCATCACCACCTGCGCATCGACCTCGGGCTACATGCACCAGTACGACAACCGCTACCTGTGGATGTCGCTGAAGCGGATCGTCGGCTCGCACTTCGCCAACTACCGCGAGGCGTGGGAGGCCAACCGCCTGATCGCCAAGGGCAAGATCCACCCCACGCTGTCGAAGGTCTACTCCCTGGAGGAGACCGGCCAGGCCGCCTACGACGTCCACCGCAACCTCCACCAGGGCAAGGTCGGCGTCCTCGCGCTGGCCCCCGAGGAGGGCCTGGGCGTCCGCGACCACGAGATGCGCGCCAAGCACCTCGACGCCATCAACCGCTTCCGCAACGTCTGAGACCGTTCAAAGGCCTAAGGGACAGCCTGAGATGACAGAGCGCCAGAAGGACCGTCCGTGGCTCATGCGGACGTACGCCGGCCACTCCACGGCCGAGGCGTCCAACGAGCTGTACCGCCGCAACCTCGCCAAGGGCCAGACCGGCCTGTCGGTCGCGTTCGACCTGCCGACGCAGACCGGCTACGACCCCGACCACATCCTCGCCCGCGGCGAAGTGGGCCGGGTCGGCGTCCCGGTCTCCCATCTGGGCGACATGCGGCGGCTGTTCCAGGACATACCCCTGGAGCAGATGAACACCTCGATGACGATCAACGCCACCGCCATGTGGCTGCTGGCGCTCTACCAGGTGGCCGCCGAGGAGCAGGGCGCGGACATCGCCCAGCTCCAGGGCACCACCCAGAACGACATCGTCAAGGAATACCTCTCGCGCGGGACGCACGTCTTCCCGCCGGGGCCGTCCCTGCGGCTGACGACCGACATGATCGCGTACACGGTCAACCACATCCCGAAGTGGAACCCGATCAACATCTGCAGCTACCACCTGCAGGAGGCCGGGGCCACCCCGGTCCAGGAGATCTCGTACGCGATGTCCACGGCGATCGCCGTCCTCGACTCGGTGCGCGACTCGGGGCAGGTTCCCGAGGAGCGCTTCGGCGAGGTCGTCGCCCGTATCTCCTTCTTCGTGAACGCGGGCGTCCGCTTCATCGAGGAGATGTGCAAGATGCGCGCCTTCGGCCGCATCTGGGACAAGGTCACCAAGGAGCGCTACGGCATCGAGAACGCGAAGCAGCGCCGCTTCCGTTACGGCGTCCAGGTCAACTCCCTGGGACTCACCGAGGCGCAGCCCGAGAACAACGTCCAGCGCATCGTGCTGGAGATGCTCGCGGTCACCCTCTCCAAGGACGCCCGCGCCCGCGCGGTGCAGCTGCCCGCCTGGAACGAGGCGCTGGGCCTGCCCCGGCCCTGGGACCAGCAGTGGTCGCTGCGCATCCAGCAGGTCCTCGCACTCGAGAGCGACCTGCTGGAGTACGAGGACATCTTCGCCGGCTCCCACGTCATCGAGGCCAAAGTCGACTCCCTGGTCGCCGACTGCCTGGCCGAGATCGACCGGATCCAGGAGATGGGCGGCGCCATGGCGGCCGTCGAGTCCGGTTACCTGAAGGGCGAGCTGGTCTCCTCGCACGCCGAACGGCGGGCGCGGATCGAGGCCGGCGAGGACAAGATCGTCGGTGTCAACTGCTTCGAGCAGACCGAGGAGAACCCGCTCACGGCCGACCTGGACGGCGCCATCATGACGGTCGACGCCGCCGTGGAGGCACTGACGGTCGAGCGCATCGGCCGCTGGCGCGCCGAGCGCCAGGAGTCCTCGGACCGCCAGGGGAACGGCGACCCGTTCGTCTTCCCCACCACCCAGCAGGCGCTGGAGCGCCTCAAGGAGGCCGCGGCGGGCACCGAGAACCTGATGGAGGCCACCCTGGAGTGCGCCCGCGCCGGTGTCACCACCGGCGAGTGGGCGAGCGCCCTGCGGGAGGTGTTCGGCGAGTTCCGGGCCCCGACCGGCGTCTCCTCGGCCCCCGTCGCGGTCACCGCCGAGCCCGGCACGCCGATGCACGAGGTCCGCGAGAAGGTGTCCCGCACCGCCGACGAGCTCGGCTCGGGCCGGCTGCGCCTGCTGGTCGGCAAGCCCGGCCTGGACGGGCACTCCAACGGCGCCGAGCAGATCGCCGTCCGCGCCCGCGACGCCGGCTTCGAGGTGGTCTACCAGGGCATCAGGCTGACGCCGGAGGAGATCTCCTCCGCCGCGCTGGCCGAGGACGTGCACTGCGTGGGACTGTCCATCCTGTCCGGATCGCACAGCGCCCTCGTCCCGGACGTCCTGGAGCGGCTGCGCGGGGCGGGGGCGGGTGACATCCCCGTCATCGTCGGAGGCATCATTCCGAACGCCGACGCCGTCGCGCTCAAGGCCGCGGGGGTCGCCGCGGTCTTCACCCCGAAGGACTTCGGCATCACGGAGATCATCGGCCGTATCGTCGACGAGATCCGCAAGGCCAACAAGCTCGCCCCCCTCGACACAGACAACGCACTCGTTGCAAGCACGGAGGTCCCCGCATGACCACGCCAGTCCACCCGGTGAACCGCCTTCGCCCGCGTCGCTCCTGCCTCGCGGTGCCCGGCTCGAACCCGCGGTTCCTGGAGAAGGCCCAGGGCCTGCCGGCCGACCAGGTCTTCCTGGACCTGGAGGACGCCTGCGCCCCGCTCGCCAAGGAAGGCGCCCGCCACACCATCGTGGACGCGCTGAACAACGGCGACTGGACCGGCAAGACCCGCGTCGTGCGCGTCAACGACTGGACCACCCACTGGACCTACCGCGACGTCGTCACCGTCGTCGAGGGCGCCGGCCAGAACCTCGACTGCATCATGCTGCCGAAGGTCCAGGACGCCCAGCAGGTCGTGGCCCTCGACCTCCTCCTGACCCAGATCGAGAAGACCATGGGCTTCGAGGTCGGCAAGATCGGCATCGAGGCGCAGATCGAGAACGCCAAGGGCCTGGTGAACGTCGACGAGATCGCCGCCGCCTCGCCCCGGCTGGAGACCATCATCTTCGGCCCGGCCGACTTCATGGCCTCCATCAACATGAAGTCCCTGGTCGTGGGCATGCAGCCGCCCGGCTACCCGGCGGACGCCTACCACTACATCCTCATGCGGATCCTGATGGCGGCCCGCATGCACAACCTCCAGGCGATCGACGGCCCCTTCCTCCAGATCCGCGACGTGGACGCCTACCGCGAGGTGGCCGGCCGGGCGGCGGCGCTGGGCTTCGACGGCAAGTGGGTGCTGCACCCCGGCCAGGTCGACGCGGCCAACGAGGTCTTCTCCCCCTCCCAGGAGGACTACGACCACGCCGAGCTGATCCTCGACGCGTACGACTGGTGCACGTCGGAGGCCGGCGGCAAGAAGGGCTCCGCGATGCTCGGCGACGAGATGATCGACGAGGCCAGCCGCAAGATGGCCCTGGTCATCGCGGGCAAGGGCCGCGCCGCGGGCATGGAGCGCACCACCAAGTTCGAGATCCCGGAGGCCTGATCCCGATGCAGTTCGGACGCACGTACGAGGAGTTCGAGGTCGGGGCGGTCTACAAGCACTGGCCCGGGAAGACGGTCACGGAGTACGACGACCACCTCTTCTGTCTGCTGACCATGAACCACCACCCGCTCCACATGGACAGCAATTACGCGGAGAACACGACCGACTTCGGCAAGAACGTGGTCGTGGGCAACTACATCTACTCGCTGCTGCTCGGCATGTCCGTGCCGGACGTCTCCGGGAAGGCCATCGCCAACCTGGAGATCGAATCCCTGCGGCACGTGGCGCCGACCTTCCACGGCGACACGATCTACGGCGAGACCACGGTCCTCGACAAGACCCCGTCGAAGTCGAAGAACGACCGCGGCATCGTCTACGTCGAGACCAAGGGCTACAAGCAGGACGGCACCCTCGTCTGCGTCTTCCGGCGCAAGGTGATGGTCCCGACCGAGACGTACATCAAGGAGCGCGGCGGCGAGCAGCCCGGCCGCCCCCAGCTGAAGACCCAGGAGAAGTAGCCATGGCCCGACTCGCCCAGACCGCCGGGCTGACCGACGTCCAGCGGGAGATCCTCAAGACCGTCCGCGAGTTCGTCGACAAGGAGATCATCCCGGTCGCCACCGAGCTGGAGCACCGCGACGAGTACCCGCAGCAGATCGTCGACGGTCTCAAGGAGCTCGGCCTCTTCGGGCTGATGATCCCGGAGGAGTACGGCGGCCTGGGTGAGTCGCTTCTCACCTACGCCCTGTGCGTCGAGGAGATCGCACGCGGCTGGATGTCCGTCTCGGGCATCATCAACACGCACTTCATCGTGGCGTACATGCTCAAGCAGCACGGCACGCAGGAGCAGAAGGACCACTTCCTCCCGCGCATGGCCCTCGGCGAGGTGCGCGGCGCGTTCTCGATGTCCGAGCCGGCGCTCGGCTCCGACGTGTCGGCCATCAGCTCCAAGGCGGTGAAGGACGGCGACGAGTACGTCCTGAACGGCCAGAAGATGTGGCTGACGAACGGCGGCAGCTCCACCCTGGTGGCCGTTCTCGTGCGAAGTGACGAAGGACACCCCGAGGGCACCGCGCCCCACAAGTCGATGACGACCTTCCTCGTCGAGAAGGAGCCCGGCTTCGGTGAGGTCCGCCCGGGCCTGACCATCCCCGGCAAGATCGACAAGATGGGCTACAAGGGCGTCGACACGACCGAGCTCATCATGGACGGACTGCGCATTCCGGCCAATCGCGTCCTCGGCGGACAGACAGGCCGAGGGTTTTACCAAATGATGGACGGCGTCGAGGTCGGCCGCGTCAACGTGGCGGCCCGTGGCTGTGGCGTCGCTCAGCGTGCCTTCGAACTGGGTGTCTCGTATGCCCAGCAACGTCACACTTTCGGCAAGGCGATCGCCGAGCACCAGGCCATCCAGTTCAAGCTGGCCGAGATGGCTACCAAGGTCGAAGCCGCTCATGCGATGATGGTGAATGCAGCACGCAAAAAGGACTCCGGGGAACGAAACGACCTCGAAGCAGGGATGGCGAAGTACCTCGCCTCCGAGTACTGCAAGGAGGTCGTGGAGGATGCCTTCCGGATCCACGGTGGATACGGATTCTCGAAGGAGTACGAGATCGAGCGCCTCTACCGCGAGGCCCCGATGCTGCTGATCGGCGAGGGTACCGCCGAGATCCAGAAAATGATCATCGGGCGACGCCTGCTCGAGGAGTACCGACTCCAGGGCTGAAAGTACCTTTTGCGGCGGATCCTCCCCGGGTCCGTCGCAGCAAGGTCACTACCAGTCACTGGCCGGCGGTCATCGACTCGGCTTCTGGCTTGCCCAGTTGTTGCGCGCAACCGATAGCATTCCAGTAAAGCCGCCGTCCCGTCCCCCTGTTTGCGGCGCGGCAATCACCCGCTACGAAGGTCATCCATGCCCCACAGCCAAACCTCTGCATCCCGCGACAGCCGACTCGGCGTACGTCTCGCCCGCGGAGCATCGCCGTGGCTTCTGCCGACCGTCGCCACCGCGGCGCTCAGCCTCACCCGGGCCCGCAAGTCCGGACGCTGGGCCGCTGTGGCCGTGCCCGCAACCGCGCTCGCCGCGGGCATGCTGTGGTTCTTCCGCGACCCGGAGCGTGAGATCGCTCAGGGCCGTGTCATCTCGCCCGCCGACGGTGTGGTGCAGAGCATCATGCCGTGGAAGGACGGACGGACCCGGGTCGCGATCTTCATGAGCCCGCTCAACGTCCACGTCAACCGCGCGCCCCTCGCGGGCACGGTGACGTCCGTGGAGCACATCCCCGGCGGATTCGTCCCGGCCTTCAACAAGGAGAGCGAGAACAACGAGCGCGTTGTCTGGCACTTCGACACCGAGCTCGGTGACATCGAGATGGTGCAGATCGCCGGCGCCGTCGCCCGGCGCATCGTCCCGTACCTGCCGGCCGGCACCAAGGTGGAGCAGGGCGAACGCATCGGTCTGATCCGCTTCGGCTCCCGCGTCGACATCTACCTCCCGGAGGGCGTCGAGGTCGCGGTCGAGGTCGGTCAGGCCACCACCGCGGGGGTGACACGAATTGACCGTGACTGACCCTGAGACTCCGGCCACCGGCTGGGTGCCCGAGTCCGCCGAGGAGGAGTCCGCAGAGGACGACATGCCGCTCTCGCTGCGGCTGTCGATAGCGGACACCCTCACCCTCGGCAACGCCACGTGCGGATTCATGGCGGTGTACTTCACCACCACCGGAATCCTCATCCCGCACCTGACCGGGAGCGGCGAAACGGGCATGGCCCGCAACAGCGCCGCCACGGCGGTGATACTGATGCTGCTCGCCGCGGTCTTCGACCTCTTCGACGGCATCGTGGCCCGCAAGCTGCGCAGCTCCCCGATGGGCGCCGAGCTGGACAACCTGTCCGACCTGATCAGCTTCGGTCTGGCCCCGGCCTACTTCGTCCTCGTCTACGGCATGGTCGCCGTCGACGCGGACCAGAAGATGTCGGCGCTGGCCGCGATCGTGGTGCTGCTCGCCGTGGTGCTCCGCCTCGCGAGATTCAGCTGCGTGACGATGAAGGACGGCATGTTCCAGGGCATGCCGAGCCCGTTCGGCGCGCTGACGGTCGTCTCGATCGTGCTGCTGGAGCTCCCGTTCATCCCGACGCTGCTGGCGATCATCGGGGTGGCGTGGCTGATGGTGAGCCGGGTCGAGTACCCCAAGCCGCGGGGTGTCCTCGCGGTGGCGATGCTCTGCTGGATCATCGGCGCGATGGGGCTGCTGGCGGCCTGGGCGTTCGACGCCCCGGGCGGTCAGCTGCTGCTCCAGACCGGCTGTGCGCTGCAGATCGCGATGGCGGCGACCATTCCGCTGTTCGCGACGACGCGGAGGGCCAACACCTTCCGCCACAACCGCCGCGAAGCCCGCGCCACGTCGCTGCGCTAGCTGTACCGATGAGGGCCCCCGGATGCCATGGGCATCCGGGGGCCCTCTGCGTGTCCGGGGGCAGGGCGGGGCCGGGCGGCGGCGGGGGGGCGGGGCCGGGACCTGCGGCGGGGCGGGGAGGGTCCGGGGTAGGCATGATTTATGGCCCCCGAGCGGGACACCAGGGAACCCCGCACACGAGGGCCACAAATCACGTTTTACACCCCGGACCCTCCCCGCCCCACCGCCGCCCCCGACCCCGCCCCCGACCGGCCCCCGTAGCCTTCCCGCCCCCGTGGGCCCCGGAGGGGGCCCTCCGGGGCCCACGGGGGGCACTCCAGGGCTCCTTCCGGGCACCTCCGGCCCCCCCGGGCGGGAGGGCGGTACGCGGGCCCCAGTAGGGGCGGTGGGGCCGGCCTGAGGCAGGAGGGGCCGGGGCCGGGGCGCCACGAGGAAGGAGACGGGGCGGCCTGAGGGCGGGGACGGGGTCGGTGGTGGGGCGGGGGCCGTCCGGGGTGTAAAACGTGATTTGTGGCCCTTGTCGCGGGGCGCCTTCCCATCCGGCCAGGGGGCCATAAATCATGCCTACCCCGGACGGCCCCCGCCCCGCCGCCGGCCACGGCCCCGCCCGACCCCGCGGACCCGCCACCACACCCCGCCGAGCCCCCGGCAGGGTTAGCCTTGATGTCGGAAAACCGCCAGCCGCCGGGCACCACGCCCCGGATCCTGGAGCCATGCACACCGACACCGAGCGCTGCGTAAGGGCCGTGCAGTCGAAGGACGCCCGCTTCGACGGCTGGTTCTTCACCGCCGTCCTGACCACCCGGATCTACTGCCGGCCCAGCTGCCCCGCCGTGCCGCCGAAGGTCGAGAACATGACCTTCCTGCCCAGCGCCGCCGCCTGCCAGCAGGCCGGGTTCCGCGCGTGCAAGCGCTGCCGACCCGACACCAGCCCCGGCTCCCCCGAGTGGAACGCCCGCGCCGACGCCGTCGCCCGGGCGATGCGGCTCATCCAGGACGGGGTCGTCGACCGCGAGGGCGTCCCGGGCCTGGCCGCCCGCCTCGGCTACTCCACCCGCCAGGTCGAACGGCAGCTGGGCGCCGAGCTCGGCGCCGGCCCCCTCGCCCTGGCCAGGGCCCAGCGCGCCCAGACCGCACGGCTGCTCATCGAGACCTCCGAGCTCCCGATGGGCGACGTCGCCTTCGCCGCCGGCTTCTCCTCCATCCGCACGTTCAACGACACCGTCCGCGAGGTCTTCGCCCTCTCCCCGAGCGAGCTGCGGGATCGGTCCGTGAAGGCCGGGCGGAAGAAGGACGCCCCGCCCCGGATCCCCGGGACCATCAGCCTGCGGCTGCCGTTCCGGGCTCCCCTGAACCCCGACAACCTCTTCGGGCACCTGGCCGCGACCGCGGTCCCCGGCGTCGAGGAGTGGCGCGACGGCGCCTACCGCCGCACCCTGCGCCTCCCCCACGGCACCGGCGTCGTGGCGCTGACCCCGCAGCCCGACCACATCGGCTGCCGCCTGGCCCTCACCGACCTGCGCGACCTGACGATCGCCATCAGCCGCTGCCGCTGGATGCTCGACCTCGATGCGGACCCCGAGGCCGTCGACGAGCAGCTGCGCTCCGACCCGCTGCTGGCGCCGCTCGTGGACAAGGCCCCGGGGCGCCGGGTCCCGCGCACGGTCGACGCGGCGGAGTTCGCCGTACGGGCCGTGCTGGGCCAGCAGGTGTCCACCGCGGCGGCGCGCACGCACGCCGCCCGGCTGGTCACGGCGTACGGGGAGCGCGTCGAGGACCCGCTGGGCGGGCTGACGCACCTCTTCCCGTCGCCGCAGGCCCTCGCGGGGCTCGACCCGGAGTCGCTGGCCCTGCCGCGCAGCCGGCGGGCCACGCTCACCACCCTGGTGTCGGCGCTGGCCGACGGTTCGCTGCCGCTCGGCATCGACAGCGACTGGGACGCGGCCCGCGCCCTGCTTTCGGCGCTGCCGGGCTTCGGCCCGTGGACCACCGAGGTGATCGCGATGCGGGCGCTGGGCGACCCGGACGCGTTCCTGCCGTCCGATCTGGGCGTGCGGCGCGCGGCGCAGGGGCTCGGCCTGCCGTCGACGCCGTCCGCGCTGACGGCGCGGGCCGCCGGCTGGCGGCCGTGGCGCGCGTACGCCGTCCAGTACCTGTGGGCCACGGACGCCCACCCCATCAACCACCTGCCGGTCTGAGGAGCATCCATGAACGTCAAGCAGCACACCGTCGTCGACAGTCCCTACGGTCCGCTCACCCTGGTCGCCGCGGACGGCGTCCTCAGCGGCCTCTACATGACGGGGCAGCGCCACCGGCCGGCCGAGGAGGCCTTCGGGGAGCGGGTGGCGGCCGGTGAGGAGCCGTTCCCCGAAGTGGTGCGCCAGTTGGCCGCGTACTTCGCCGGGGAGCTGACCGAGTTCGACCTCCCGCTCCGGTTGGAGGGCACCGAGTTCCAGCGCAGTGTCTGGGAGCAGCTGGCGCGGATCCCGTACGGCGAGACGTGGTCGTACGGGGAGCTGGCGGCGAAGCTGGGCAAGCCGAACGCCTCGCGTGCGGTGGGTCTGGCCAACGGGAAGAACCCGGTCGGGATCATCGTGCCGTGCCACCGGGTGATCGGTGCCTCCGGCAGCATGACCGGCTACGGCGGCGGGGTCGAGCGCAAGGTGCGGCTGCTGGCGTTCGAGGCCGGTCAGGGTCTGACGTCGTAGAGGACGTTGAAGGGGTCTTCGGCGGGGGAACGGGTGACTTCGCGGAAGCCGGCCTCGGCGCAGAGGGTGCGGACGGTCTCCTCGGGGAGGCCGCAGGTCCCGAGGGCGGCGCCGTCTCCGGCCAGGGACGTGGTCATGCAGTAGAAGACGCTGAACCCGTACAGGAGTGAGGCGACGGGGCCGGTGTTGTCCTCGGGGCGGTCCCGGGAGTTGACCTCGAGCATGAGGTAGTCGCCGTTGTCCTTGACGGCGGCCCTGATGGAGGCCAGCAGGCTCCGGGGGTCCGCGGCGTCGTGGATGACGTCGAAGGTGGTGACGATGTCGTAGCGGTCGGGCAGGCCCTGTGCGACGTCGAGGACGCGGAAGGAGACCCGGTCGGCGACGCCCGCCTGCTGGGCGCCCGCGCGTGCGCGTTCGACCTGGGCCGGGAAGACGTCGAAGCCGGTGAAGCGCGAGCGCGGGAACGCCTTGGCGAGCACGATCAGGGCGCGGCCCGCGCCGCAGCCGACGTCCGCGACGTGGCTGCCGCGTTCGAGCTTGCCGACAACGTGCGGGAAGGTGGAGAGCCAGTCGTCGATCATGACGCTCTCGAACCAACTGCCGGAGAAGCGGCTCATTCCGTCCCAGACGGACGGCGGGTAGGCGGCCTGCGGTACGCCGCCGCCCGTCCGGAAGGCCTCCACGAGTTGTTCGTAGGGCTGCCAGAGGCCGGGGAGCATCTGGTGGACGCCGCCGAGGAACATCGGTCCCGATTCGGCGGCGAGTGCGGGGACGTGTTCGGGGGGCAGGGCGAAGGTGCCCGGTTCGGGCTCGGTGAGGTAGCCCGCGGCCGTGAGGCCGCGCAGCCATTCGCGGACGTAGCGTTCGCGCAGGTCCAGTCGGTCCGCCAGGTCCTGGCTGCGGGCCGGGCCGTGGGCGGCGAGGGCCTTGAACAGGCCGAGCCGGTCGCCGATGGCGCACAGGGCGGTGGCCATGGCTCCGCTGAGGTCCCCGAGCGCCTTTTCCATGAAGGCTTCGACCTTCGCGCGGTCCGGTTCCCGGGGTGCGGCCATGGGTGTGTGCTCCTGTGAGGTCGGCTGTGGCCGCGGGTGTGCGGCCGGGCCCCCAGGCAAGCATCCGGGCGCCGTCCGGCGGGGGTGCCGCAGCGGCGGCGGGGCCGAAGTCACTCCAAGGGGGTCCGGCGGCATATCGCTCCGCATGCGGACATACGGGAGCGCCTGTATGAAAGGAATACCGCTACACGATCGGAGCCGGGCATGGACGACTATCCGCTTCTGAACCTCTTCTGGACGATGCTGTGGCTGTTCCTGTGGATCATGTGGTTCTTCCTGCTCTTCAAGATCATCACGGATATCTTCCGTGACCACACGATGAGCGGCTGGGGGAAGGCCGGATGGCTGATCTTCGTGCTGATCCTGCCGTTCCTCGGCGTGTTCGTGTACCTCATCGCCCGCGGGAAGAGCATGGGCGAGCGGGACATGAAGCAGATGCAGGAGAACGAGGCGGCCTTCAAGCAGTACGTCCAGAAGGCGGCCGGCCCCGGCGGCGGTTCGGCGGACGAGCTGCACAAGCTCTCCGCCCTCAAGGACAAGGGCGACATCACCCAGGAGGAGTTCGACCGCGCCAAGGCCAAGCTGCTGGCCTGACCCCGGGTCAGACCACGAGGAGCGGGACGAGCAGGGCGAAGGCGGCGCCGGCCTCCACGGCGTAGCCGTAGAGCGAGGGGTGCTGCACGGGGGCGGCGAGCAGCACCACGCTCTGCTGGGTGGCGGCCGCCGCCACCCAGTCGGTGTCGGCGCCGAGGTTGCCCTCGTACCAGCCCTCGCAGGCGCCGGGGCCGGTGACGGCGAGGAAGTCGTCCTCGCGGCGGTAGAGGGCCCGCCAGTCGGCGGCGGGGGTGGACCAGCCCTCGAAGTCGGCGAACTGGGCCCAGCCGCCCTCGCGTATCGCGGTGTCGAAGAGCCACACCGGCGTCCCGTCGGGGGTGACCTCGCCACCGGCCTGCTGGTCCGTCGTGAAGTGGACCATGGGCAGGGCGTCCGGCCCGTCAGCCGTGCTGGGCCAGGCGTACATCGTGATCATCTTCTGATTCTGTCCTGGTCGAAGTAAGCCGGGTGTTTACGTGGTGACCGGGGGCCGGCCGTTCTCCAGTTCCACGGTGCCCTCACCCGACTGGAGGACCCGGTAGGCCTCTTCGGCGCGTCGGCCGAGGGATCCGGGCAGGTAGGCGGTGAGTTCGGCGGGGTCGACGAGCCGCCACGAGATCAGTTCCTCCTCCTGGAGCCTGATCGAGGCGAACTGGGCCGCGTCGAGCACTCCCCCGTCGTAGAGGTACGCGACGAGCGGCGGGCGGCCGGGGCCTAGCGTCCAGTCCACGGCGAGGAGGCGGCCGAGGGGGATGTCGACGCCGATCTCCTCGGCGCTCTCCCGGCGGGCGGCGGTGCGCGGCGACTCGCCCTGGTCCGACTCGATGGTGCCGCCCGGCAGGGCCCAGCCCTCGCGGTAGTTCGGCTCGACGAGCAGGACCCGGCCCTCGGCGTCCCGGTAGAGGGCGGCCGCTCCGGCCAGCACCCGGGGCAGGCTCGCGATGTAGGTGGCGAAGTCATCCGTGGTGGTCACCCGGCCACCCTACCGAGGGGGCGGCCGGTCGGCCGCCCGCCCCTGTTCGGTGACGGCGTCGCCGACCATGGCCCGGACGGCGTCCCGCATGCCGTGCAGGGGATGGTGGCGGGCGGGTCCCGCGCCGGGGTCCTCGCGCAGCTCCTTCACCAGGGCCCAGCAGAGCAGCAGCATGACGACGACGAAGGGCAGCGCGACCAGGATGGTGGCGGTCTGCAGGGACTTCAGTCCGCCCGCGACGAGGAGTACGGCGGCCACGGCGGCCATGAGCACGCCCCAGGTGACGACGAGCCAGGTGGGCGGGTGGAGGGAGCCGCGGCTGGTGAGGGAGCCCATGACCAGGGAGGCGGAGTCCGCGCTGGTCACGAAGTAGGTCATGACGAGGACCATGGCGACCCACGAGGTGAGCGCGGACAGCGGCAGCGCGTCCAGCATGGCGAAGAGGGAGGCCTCGGTGCCCTCCTTGAGTTCGGCCGCGAAGTCGACGGCGCCGGTGGAGTCGAGCCGGATGGCGGTGCCGCCCATCACGCAGAACCAGACGACGGTGGCCCCGCTGGGGACGAGCAGCACGCCGATGAGGAACTCGCGGATGGTGCGGCCCCGTGAGATGCGGGCGATGAAGGTGCCGACGAAGGGGGCCCAGGAGAGCCACCACGCCCAGTAGAAGATCGTCCACGCGCCGAGCCAGGCGCTGTCGGTGAAGGCTCCGGTGCGGCTGGCCATGGGCAGCAGCTCGCTGAGGTAGCCGCCGACGCTGGAGGGGATGACGTCGAGGATGTAGACGGTGGGGCCGAGCAGGAAGACGAAGAGCATCAGGACGGCGGCGAGCACGATGTTGCTGGTGCTCAGCCACTTCACGCCCTTGTGCAGGCCGGAGAAGGCGGAGAGCACGAAGGCGGCCGAGAGCGAGCAGATGATGATCAGCTCGACGGTGGTGGAGTCCTCGATCCCGGTGGTGAGGCTGAGCCCCTTGGACACCTGGAGCGCGCCGAGGCCGAGGCTGGTGGCGGTGCCGAAGACGGTGGCGAAGACGGCGAGCAGGTCGATGGCCCTGCCGGGGCCGCCGTCGGCGCGCTTGCGGCCGATGAGGGGGACGAAGGCGGAGCTGAGGCGGTTGCCGCGGCCCTTGCGGAAAGTCGCGTAGGCGAGGGCGAGGCCGGCGATGCCGTAGATGGCCCAGGGGGTGAGGGTCCAGTGGAAGAAGGAGTACTCCATGGCCGCGAGGGCGGCCGCGCCCGTTCGGGGGGCTGCTCCGGAGGCGGGCGGCGGGGCCAGGTAGTGGGTGAGCGGCTCCCCGACGCCGTAGAACATCAGGCCGATGCCCATGCCGGCGCTGAACATCATCGCGATCCACGACAGGTTGGTGAACTCGGGCTCGGAGTCGTCGGCGCCGAGGCGGATCCGGCCGAAGCGGCTGATCGCGAGGACGACGCACATGACGAGGAAGACGTCGGCAGCGATCACGAAGAGCCACGCGAAGTTGTTCAGGACCCAGGCCAGCGCGGTGGTGGAGGCGGTGTCGAAGGAGTCCTTGCCGAGTGCCGCCCAGGCGACGACGGCCAGCACGGCGATCACGCCGACGGCGACGACGGTGTGGTCGGGGGCGCCGTCCACCGGACTGCCGGGGCCCCCTCCGGGGGTGTCCGGACGTGGCTGTTCCAGTGATTCGGCGCTCATGCGGCCACACTATGCAGGCGTATATCCCTATTTAGACGCATGGCGCGCCGGGTGTGGCCCAGGCCACTCATGGGCATAGGAGGATCCTCCGGATAAGCTCATGGCGGCGCGACTGCACTGTTCGATAGCAAGGGATAGCAAAGGTGACGGACGGAGCAGTAACTGAGGCCGCGCGCGTGCTCATCGCCGCGGACAAATTCAAGGGCTCGCTCACGGCCGTTCAGGTCGCGGAGCGGGTGACGGCCGGCCTTCGCAGGGCCGTACCGGGCGTGGAGATCGAGACGCTCCCCGTCGCGGACGGCGGCGACGGCACGGTCGCGGCCGCCGTCGCGGCCGGTTTCGAACGCCGGGAGGTACGGGTCACCGGGCCCCTCGGGGACCAGGTCACGGCCGCCTTCGCGCTGCGCGGGGGCACCGCGGTGGTCGAGATGGCGGAGGCCTCCGGTCTCCAGCTGCTGCCGGCGGGCACCTTCGCCGCGCTGACGGCGACCACGTACGGCTCGGGCGAGGTCCTCAAGGCCGCCCTGGACGCGGGCGCCCGCTCGATCGTCTTCGGCGTCGGCGGAAGCGCCACCACGGACGGCGGTGCCGGCATGCTCGCGGCCCTCGGCGCGGTGTTCCTGGATGCGAACGGCGAACCGGTCGGTCCGGGCGGCGGCGCGCTGGCCGACCTGGCCTCGGCCGACCTGTCGGGCGTGGACCCCCGCTTCGCGGAGGTCGACTTCGTCCTGGCCAGCGACGTGGACAACCCGCTGACCGGCCCGAAGGGCTGCGCGGCCGTCTACGGCCCGCAGAAGGGCGCCTCGCCCGAGGACGTGGCGACGCTCGACGCGGCGCTGGCGCACTACGCGCAGGTGCTGGAGAAGGCGATCGGCCCGAAGGCCGCCGAGCTCGCCGCCTCCCCGGGCGCGGGCGGTGCGGGCGGCATCGGCTACGGCGCGCTGCTGCTGGGCGCGAGCTTCCGCCCCGGCATCGAGCTGATGCTGGAGGTGCTGGGCTTCGCGCCGGCGCTGGAGCGGGCCACGCTCGTCATCACCGGTGAGGGCTCGCTGGACGAGCAGACCCTGCACGGCAAGGCCCCCGCGGGTGTCGCGGCGGCGGCGCGCGCCGCCGGCAAGCCCGTCGTGGCGGTCTGCGGCCGGCTGCTGCTCGGCCAGGAGGCCCTGGAGGGGGCCGGTATCCGCAAGGCGTACCCGCTGACGGACCTGGAGCCCGACCCGGCCAAGTCCATCCCGAACGCGGGTCCCCTCCTGGAGCAGGTCGCGGCGAACATCGCCGCCGACGTCCTCTGACCCACCCGGCCCCGAGGCCCGGCCCCCCGCCCGGGGGGCCGGGCCTCGGGCGTTCCACGGGCCGGAGCGGGCGGCCGGCCGCGCTGCGCGGCCGGCTCCGCCGCCCGGCCACGCCCAAACCCCGGGACAGTGTTAGAAAGGGCTCATGACCGGACGTTTTGGTCGACAGCCGACCGGGAGGGGTTCGCGCATGTCCGCGCGCCTGTCCCGGGGGGCGCACAGTGTCGCCGGTCAGGTCTTCGCCCTCCAGGCGGTGATCGTGCTGCTGCTGATCACCGCCGCCGCGCTGGCCCTGGTCTTCCAGGCCCGTTACGACATCCAGCGCGACGCCCGCAACCGCTCCCTCGCGGCCGCCGAGGCCTTCGCGCACGCCCCCGGCCTGCCGGAGGCGCTGATGTCCCGGGATCCGACGGCCGCGCTCCAGCCGCTGGCCGAGGCCGCCCGCAGGGCCTCGGGCCTCGACTTCATCGCGGTGATGGACGTCCGCGGGGTCCGCTACACCGACTCGCGGCCCGAGCTGATCGGCCAGCGCGCCTCCGACGTCTCCCGGGCCGTCGCCGGGGAGTCCTTCACGGAGGTCTTCGAGGGCCAGCCGAGCGACGCCGTCCGGGCCGTGGTCCCCGTGCGGAACGCGGAAGGCGCCGTCATCGGCCTGGTCGGCACCGGCATAGAGGTGGAGAACGTCTCCCACGCGGTGGAGGGGCAGCTCCCGCTCCTCGTGGGCGCCGCGGCCGGCGGTCTGCTGCTCGGCACCGCCGGCGCCGCCCTGGTCAGCCGGCGGCTGCTGCACCAGACCCGGGGTTTGGGCGCCGCCGAGATGACCCGGATGAACGAACACCACGAGGCCGTCCTGCACGCCGTACGCGAGGGCGTCCTCATCATCGGCAACGACCAGCGGCTCATCCTGGCCAACGACGAGGCCCGCAGGCTCCTGGACCTGCCGCAGGACGCCGAGGAGCGCGCCGTCGGCGGCCTCGGCCTCGACCCCCGCACCACCGAGCTCCTCGCCTCGGGCCGGGTCGTCACGGACCACGTGCACCTGGCGGGCGACCGGCTGCTCGCGGTCAACGTGCGGCCGACCATGGCGTACGCAGGGCGGCCGGCGGGCCGCGTGGTGACCTTGCGCGACACGACCGAGCTCGCGTCGCTGACCGGCCGGGCCGAGGTCGCCCGCAGCCGCCTCCAACTGCTGTACGACGCGGGCGTGCGGATCGGCACCACGCTGGACGTGGTGCGGACCGCCGAGGAGCTGTCGGAGGTGGCCGTACCGCGCTTCGCCGACTTCGTGACGGTGGAGCTGCTGGAGCCCGTACTGCGCGGTGACGAGCCCTCGGACGTCGCCGGCGTCTACACCGAGATGCGCCGGGCGGCCATCACCGGCGTGCGCACCGACTCGCCGCTCCAGCCGGTCGGCGACGTCATCCGGTTCGAGGTGCCGACGGCCCCGATGGCGGCGGCCCTGGACGAAGGGCACGCGGTGCTGGCGGCCGATCTGAACGCCGCCATGGGCTGGCGGGCCCAGGACTCCGAGGGGACCCGCGTGGCCCTCGACTACGGACTGCACTCGCTGATCTCCGTACCCCTCCAGGCCCGCGGGGTGGTCCTGGGCATGGCCAACTTCTGGCGCGCCGACACCCCGGAGCCCTTCGACGAGGAGGACCTGTCCTTCGCGGAGGAGCTGGGTGCGCGGGCGGCCGTCTCCATCGACAACGCCCGCCGCTTCACCCGCGAGCACGCGGTGGCCGTCACCCTCCAGCGCAGGCTCCTGCCCAGGGTGCTGCCCGACCAGAGCGCCGTGGACGTGACCTACCGCTACCTGCCGGCGAAGGCCGGGGTGGGAGGCGACTGGTTCGACGTGATCCAGCTCCCGGGCGCCCGCGTGGCGCTGGTCGTGGGCGATGTCGTCGGCCACGGGGTGCACGCCGCGGCCACCATGGGCCGGCTGCGGACCGCGGTGCACAACTTCGCCACCCTGGACCTGCCGCCCGACGAGCTGCTCGGACACCTGGACGAGCTGATCAACCGGATCGACCAGGACGAGGCCAGGGGCGGGGGCGGAAACGCGGACGGGGACGGTGACGGGGGCGCAGCGGACGGGGAGCACGCGGGGCCCGCCGGTGCGTCCGAGCGCCCTTCCGCCGTCACCGGCGCCACCTGTCTCTATGCGGTCTACGACCCGGTCTCAGGGCGGTGCCGGATGGCGAGCGCCGGACATCCCGGGCCGGCACTGATCCGCTCCGACGGCCGGGTGGAGTTTCCCGAGCTGCCCGCCGGACTCCCGCTCGGCGTGGGCGGGATGCCCTTCGAGGCCGTCGAGTTGCAGCTGGCGGAGGGGAGCCGGCTGGTGCTCTTCACGGACGGTCTCGTGGAGGACCGCGACCGGGACTTCGACACCGGGCTGCAGTTGCTCGCCGAAGCGCTGTCCCGTCCCGGCCGCAGCCCCGACCAGGCGGCCTCGGACGTGCTCGCGGCGATGCTGTTCCCGGCGCCGAGCGACGACATCGCGCTGCTGATCGCGGACACCCGGCGGCTGGAGGCGGACCGGATCGCCGAATGGGAGGTGCCCGGAGAGCACTCGGCCGTGTCCCGGGTGCGCAACGCCGGCTCGGCGCAGCTCGTCGAGTGGGGCCTGGGGGACATCGCCTTCGCCGTGGAGCTGATCCTCAGCGAGCTGGTCACCAACGCGATCCGGTACGGGAGCGCGCCCGTCAGGGTCCGCCTGCTGCGCGACCGGAGCCTGATCTGCGAGGTCTCCGACGGCAGCAGCACCTCACCGCACCTGCGGTACGCCGCCACCACCGACGAGGGCGGGCGCGGGCTGTTCCTCGTCGCGCAGTACGCCGAACGGTGGGGCACCCGCTACACGGACCGCGGGAAGGTCATCTGGGCCGAGCTGCCGCTGACCGGCGGCGCGGAGCCGCAGCCGCCGGCCCAGCCGGACCTGGACGCGCTGGAGGACATGGCCTGGTGACGCGGCGGTCCCAGGGGGCCGCCGGGGTCCGCCCGGGGCCCGTTCCCGGCGGGCGGGTCACAGCGGCCGGGAGCGGGCCAGCAGCATGGCCACGTCGTCCTCCTGGGCGCTGGGGAGCAGCCGCCGCAGGATCTGGTCGCACAGTCCCTCCAGGGGCTGTGCGACCCCGTGCAGGGCCTGTCCCAGCTGTTCCATGCCCTGGTCGAGGTCGCGGTCGCGGGCCTCGATGAGTCCGTCGGTGTAGAGGACGAGCAGACTGCCCGGGGGCAGGTGCACCTCCTCGGTGCGGAAGTCCCGCCCGCCGGCTCCCAGCGGGGTCCCGGGCGGGCCGTGGAGAAAGGTCACTGACCCGTCGGTGGCGACGACGGCGGGCGGCGGGTGGCCGGCGCGGGCGATCACGCAGGTGCCCGATGCCGCGTGGTGGACGGCGTACACACAGGTGGCCATCTCGTCCTCGCCGAGGTCGGCGACGACGGCGTCGAGGGAGCGGAGCAGTTGTGCGGGGGGTACGCCGTGGCGCGCGAGGGTCCGTACGGCCGTGCGCAGCTGGCCCATGACGGCAGCCGCGTGGATTCCGTGGCCCATGACGTCGCCGATGACGAGCCCGGTGCGGCCGCCGGGCAGCGGGATGGCGTCGAACCAGTCGCCGCCGACGTCGTGGTCGCTGGCGGGGAGGTAGCGGCCGGTGAGTTCGAGGCCGGGGACTGCGGGCAGGACGCTGTTGGTGAGGCTGCGCTGGAGGGTCAGGGCGGCCTGGCGCTGGCGGGTGTACATGCGGGCGTTGTCGATGTTGAGGGCCGCCCGGGCGACGAGCTCGTCGACCAGTACGCAGTCCTGCTCGTCGAAGGGCTCGCGCTCGCGCGTCCGGGTGACGGCGACGGCTCCGAGCACGGTGCCGCGGGCGACGAGCGGGACGAGGCGGGCCGAGCCCAGGGTGGCCAGGTAGGACCGCAGGGCGTCGGCGCGCGGGGAGGTGATCAGTGCCGGGATGTCGGAGACGTAGAGGTTCATGGGCCGGCCCTCGGTGATGACCTGCTCGTAGACGGTGCCCGCGGGGATCTGGAAGGTCTGGCCTGCGGCGAGTCTCGCGGTGGGGGCCGTCGGGTCGGGGAAGTGGGCCGCCAGGCGGCGCAGGACCCCGCGGGCGGAGGCCGCGGGCGCTGCGCTCTCGTCGGGGCCCAGGACGGATTCCAGCAGCTGGACGTCGGCGGAGTCCGAGAGCTGCGGCACCAGCAGTTCCACCACTTCCTGGGCGGTCCGGTGCAGGTCCAGGGTCGTGCCGATGCGGGTGCCGGCCTCCGCGAGCAGGGCGAAGCGGTGCTGGGCCAGCTCGGCCTCGGCCTGGGCCCGCTGGCTCTCGGTGATGTCGATGAGGGAGGCGATCAGGCCGAGGGGGCGCCCGGAGCCGTCCAGGAGCGGGGCGTAGGAGCAGGACCAGGTCCGGTCGTGCTCGGGGTCGGCGGGGGTCCGCCCGGTGCGGCGGACGTCGACGACGGCGGTGCCGCGGTCCAGGACCTGCCGCATCGTCGCCTCCAGGGCGGCGGCGTTGACGCCGGGGACCACTTCGGTGAGCCGTTTGCCGAGGTGCTCGGCGGCGGAGACGCCGTTCATCCGGGCGAGCGCGTCGTTGACCCGGAGGAAGCGCAGGTCGGGGCCGAGGGTGGCGAGGCCGATGGGCGACTGGGTGAACAGGCTCTGCAGGGCGGCCAGGGAGTCGCGCATGTGGAGGACCTCGGAGGTCTCCACGGCGATGAGCAGGGCGCCGGTCCGCCCGGAGGCGTCGACGGCGGGGACGATCCACATCTCCATCACGACGCGGTGCCCGTCGCGGTGGCGCACGGGGAGGGTGCCGACGACGGTCTCGCCCGCCTGGACGCGGCGGGTCAGCTGGTCGGCGAGCTCGTGGTTGGCCTCGGGGACCAGTACGGAGGTACCGGGGCGGCCGAGGATGTCCTCGGGGCGGTGCCCGAGCAGGTCCTGGGCGGCCAGGGACCACTCCGCGATGCGCCCGTCGGCGTCCTCCCGCCACAGGGCGATCGGCAGCAGCTCGCGGAGCACGCCCGCGTAGCCGACAACCGCCGCCGGCGGGTCCGGCACCTCGCTCGTCGACTGGTACGTGTCCACACCGACCTCACCCCGGGGGCCTGATTCCTACCGATTCACCCTATCCGAGGCATCGGCGCCGGGCGCTGTGTCCGCCGGAAGGGCGGGTAGGACCAGTACCTCCGCGGGGGCGGCGGGAAACCGGGCGACGGCACACCGCGACGGCACACCGCGCGACGGGGAGCCGGTCGACGGGGCCGTGCGGTGGCCCCCGGCCCCCGGTCAGGCGTGCGCGATCAGATCCAGGGCGCCGCCGCTGATGACCGCGGTCACCGGGATCCCCGCCCGGTCGATCAGGCCCGCCGCGACGGCCGCCCGGCGGCCGCTGCCGCACACCACCCAGAGCTCCCGGTCCCGGGGCAGCTCGCCGATCCTGCGGGGCAGTTCGGCGAGGGGTACGGCGAGGGAGCCGGGGAGTCCGCCCTCGGGGCGGTCCGGCCGCACGTCAAGCACCCGCCTGCCGTCGGGGTGCCCGGCCAGCGCGGCCGCGTCCGCGGTGCGGAAGGTGCGCAGCGGCCGGCCGGCGGCCGCCCAGGCGTCGATGCCGCCCGCCAGGTACCCGGCAATGTCGTCGTATCCGATCCGCAGGAGCTGGGCCACCGCCTCGTGCGCGGCGTCCGCGGCCGGTTCCGGCAGGACGAGGACGATCCGTGTGCCGAAGGGCACGACCTCGGCGACCAGGCTCGCGAAGCGCTCGTCGAGCTCGTCGCAGATCGAGTCGGGCAGGTGGCCGGCGGCGAAGGCCGCCCGGTCGCGCGCGTCGACGATCTGCGCGCCGCCGCCGGCGAGCCCCTCCACCATGGCCGGGGTGAGCGCGCGGAGCACGGGCGGGCCGCCGAGGACCCGCGGCCCGTGCCGGTTGACCGGTGCCATGTGGCGGTAGTAGGCGGGGTACGCGGGCAGGTCCGACAGCCGTCCCCTGACGAACTCCTCCTCGTCCTGGGCGGTCAGGACGGGGTTGGTGCGCCGCTCCGCGCCGACCGTGCTGGTCCGCTCCCCCGACACCGGGCCGGCCGCGCAGGAGCTGCCCGCGCCGTGCGTCGGCAGCACGCGGGTGCCGTCCGGGAGCAGGGCGAGCCGGCGCAGGGTCCGGTACTGGGCCCGGGCGAGTTCCTCCGTGCGGCCGCTGCCGGACAAGTCGGTGCGGCCGGCGTTGCCGACGAGGAGGCTGCCTCCGGTGAAGACGGCCGACGGGGCGGTGCCTGCGTCGTCGAAGACCAGGTAGGAGGTGTGTTCGGCGGTGTGGCCGGGTGTTTCCACGGCCCGTACGGTCGCGTCGCCGACGCGGATCTCGTCGTCCTCGGCCATGGGCAGGTGGTCGAAGGCGTACGGGGCGCGGGCCGGCCCGGCGACGGTGGCGCCGGTCGCCGCCCGGACCTCCAGCGCGCCGGAGACGTAGTCGTTGTGCACGTGCGTCTCCAGGACGTACCGGATCCGGACGCCCTTGGCGGCGCAAGCGTCCATCAGCCCCCACACGTCCCGCTGCGGGTCGACGAGGGCGGCCTCGTCGCCGCTGACGAGCAGGTAGCTGGTGTCCCCGAGGGACGGGGTGGCGATGACCTCGATCGTCGCCTCGGAACCGTTCATACGACCACCACTTCTACGGAGGCCACGGGGTTGCAGCCGTAGCCGCGGGCGTTCCACGGGGCCTGCGGCGGCTGTGCGGCGCCGCGGGCGTCGGTCGCGCGGGACAGCAGCCGGTACGGTCCCGGCTGCTGCGGGGTCCACCGGTAGGACCAGCCGCGCCAGGCGTAGGGGCCGGCCGGCGGTTCGAGGACGGCTTCGTGCCAGCCCCGGACGTGGTCCGGGTCGCGGCCGTCGTCCTCGTGTTCGGCCCGCACCTCGACCCTGCGCACGGGCACCCCGTCGCCCGACCAGGCGTGGCCGCGGACCAGGGTCTCGTGGCCCCGGCGCAGGTCCTCGTCCGGTGCGGGTTCGGTGATGAGCGACTTGACCCGCAGGCTCGTCACGGGCCCTTCGGGGGTGCCGTGCGGGGTGACGTAGAGGTATTCCTCGGCCTGGAAGACCCCGGTGAAGGGTGCGGTCACGGCCCGCGCCCCGACCAGCCACTTCACATCTGCGACGGCGTAGCGGCCGGGGACCACCAGGCGGACCGGCGCGCCGTGCTCCGGGGTGAGCGGCTCGCCGTTCATGCGGGTGGCGAGGAGGGTGTCGGGGTGGCGGGCCGCGGCGAGCGGGAGGCTGCGTTCGAAGGGGGTCCGGCGGCCGCGGACGGTGCCGGAGTCGGCTCCGGTGAAGACGACCTCGACCGCCTCCGGGTCGATGCCGGCGCGGTCCGCGAGGATGCGGAAGGGCACGCCCTCGAAGTGTGCGCAGCCGACGGCCCGCTGTCCCCAGGGCAGGCCGGGCGGGGCCGGCCGCATCAGGCTGCGGCCGTTCCCGGCGCATTCCACGACGACGTCGAGCTCGCGGTGCTCCAGCGCCAGCAGTTCTTCGCTGTCGATGGAGAAGGCGGTGGCCACGGCGCCGCCGACCTGGAGCCGCCACCCGCCGGGGTTGGTGGGCGGGAGGCCGAAGTGGTCGCGTACGAAGAAGGCCGCGACGGGGGTGACGGGCCCGGTCAGCGCGGCCGACGGGGTCTGGGCGTTGGAGGGGTCGGCGGTGACCGGCTCGGGTGTCCAGACGGTGGCGCCGGGCCCGCGGGCGACCCGGAAATCCGGCGCTGCGGTCATGTCACACCTCCCGTCGGCCTCGTACGGAGCGCGACGCGAATTTCTTCCAGCCTACGTCCCGAAAAGTATTGACTCAGGACGAATAGGGAGGAGACTCACTAATACACCGGATCACCGGAAAGAGCCGCACCTCCCTCAGGAGACGTCCTGGGGCCCGAGTGACTTCGATCCAGGCTCTGGCCAGGCCCCCGGCAGGACTTGTCGACCACGGGAGCCATCGGCGACGGCGGATGGCTCATGGAAACGACGGACTGCCGGGGACTGTCATGTCCACGGACACCCGTAGGTAAGATCCCGACCATTGCATTCGCAGATACGTACGGGGTCGGTGATCGCGGGGATGGACTACGCAACGCTGAAGGCGCTCAAGCCTTCGGAGTTCACGGAGGCGGCGGACGGTTACCGAGCGGTCAGCAGCATGGCCGACCACGCCTATGCGAGCGCCGAGCAGCAGATCACGACGCGGCTCCGGTCCGGGCTGAGGGGCAGGGCGGTGGACGCCGCGGTGGAGCAACTCCAGCTGCTGGCGAAGAACTTCCACTACACGCAGGTCGAATGCGGGCTCGCCGCGACCTCGCTGAACGCTCTGGCGGCCTCGCTGACGACGGCCAAGTCGAAGCTGGACGCCGCACTCGCGGACGCGGAGGCCGCGAAGTTCTCGGTGGGGGCGGACGGTTCGGTCAGCTACCCGCCCGCCGGCGAGGAGAAGGACGGCAGGCTGCCCGAGGGCGGCACGGTCACCGGCAGTGCCAAGGGCAAACCGTCCGGGAACGTCATCGACCCCGCCAAGGACGCGGGTGACCTGTCCGCCGCGCTGGAGCGGCAGGCCGCCAACATCCACCCGAACCCGAACTTCGGGAAGGCGGTGGAGATGGCCAACCGGATCGCGCAGGCCGTCGCCGAGGCCACCGAAGCCGACACCCAGTGGGCCCCCAGACTCCGCAAGCTCAAGGCGGACGACGACTTCGTCGTCTCCGAATCCGACTGGGCCGACGTCGCGGCGGACACCGGCCAGGTGCAGGCCGGGGCGAAGGACTACCTCGCGCACATCAAGCCCCCGCCGCCGAAGGGCAGCGACCCCGAGCTGAACGCCGAATGGTGGAAGGGCCTTTCCGACAAGGAGAGGGAGGCCTACATCACCCTCCGGCCGGCGAGCGTCGGGGCCATGAACGGCCTTCCCGCGGACGTCCGCGACAGCGCCAACCGCACGGTCCTCGCGGAGACGCACGGCCTCTACAAGACGGAGCTCAACGGGATCCCCAAGGAACCCGAGCCCAAGTACCACTACGTCCAGCGCGGGCGGGCGTGGATGCGCGAGGAGACCGACGCCTGGAGCGCCTGGAACGACAGGCACGGGGACCGCAAGGCCCACCTGGAGGACCGGCTGCAGGGGATGGACACCATCCAGAAGCGTTTCGACGAGAGCGCCGAGCGCGGGCTGCCCCAGGCGTACCTGCTCGGTTTCGACGCCGAGGCGAACACCGACGGCCGGGTGATCCTGGCCAACGGCAACCCCGACACCGCGGACCACACGGCCGTCTTCGTGCCGGGCACGAAGACGACCCTGGGCAGCATCGAGGACGAGGCCGCCAAGAGCGACGCCCTGTGGCGCGAGTCCTCGGCGCTGGCGCCGGGGAAGTCGGTGTCGACCATCACCTGGTTCGACTACGACGCCCCGAACACCATCGTGTCCGAGGCGACCCAGGACAAGTGGGCGCAGCAGGGGGCTCCGACCCTGCGGCAGTTCCTCGACGGCACCGATGCGGCCCACCGGTCGGCAACCGGCGACAGCTCGCACACGACGCTCATGGGCCACAGCTACGGATCCACGCTGATCGGCGACACGGCGAAGTACCGCAGCGAGTACGCCGACACCTGGGACGATCCCCTGCCCGTCGACGACGTGGTCGTGGCGGGCAGCCCCGGCATGCAGGCGGACCACGCCGCCGACCTCGGCTTCAAGCCGAAGCACGTGTGGGCCATGGAAGGCGGGGGCGACGACAACTTCGTCACGGGCGGCGGTCGCTTCGCCGGCCTCGGCGACAACTGGACCATTCCGACCGACGAGTCCTTCGGCGCCAACAAGATGCGCAGCGACTCCCCCGGCCACGGAAACTTCTGGGACGAGGCGGACGGCAAGGCGTCCCTCAGCCTGCGCAACCAGGCGGCCGTCATAGCCGGCCGCTACGACCAGGTCGATCTCGAAAGGGCTGCTCCGCACTGATGATCCGCAGGAACAGGCACAACGTCATGGCACTGGCGCTCCTGGGCGCCCTGACCCTCGCATCGGGATGCACACTCATGGACAGCGAACCCTCCGACAAGCGCACCTACGACCCGCAGCCCCGCGCCCACCAGGACGTGGAGAAGGAGGTCGGCGACCTGTCGAGCAGGGCCCTCGACATGACCCGGGTCAAGGGCAAGGTGACCGACGGGGGGCCGGCGACCTATCCGTGCGGCACGGGCGAGGAGAAGAAGCAGGGCATGCGCAGCGTGCGGCACGTCTGGTCCGTGTACGGCGTGGACCACGACGCCCTCGGCCAGGGCATGAAGAACCTCGCCGCGCAACTGCCGCAGAACGGCTGGAAGGTCGTGAAGAACGGCCCGAACGAGAACACCGCCGCGAAGACGCCCGAGGTCCTCGCCGTCCACGAGGCGACCCACACCCAGCTGGAGGCCAAGTGGATGGACGGCTCCGACGGAGGCGAGAACCTGATCAACTTCGCCGTGTACTCCCGGTGTTTCAAGGACACGGACGTCAAGTGACGCCCGGGTGACTTCCGCGCGGGCGCGGAAGTCACCGCCGGCGGCCTCAGGCCGGTTCGCGCTGGCGGGGCACCTCGGCCGCGTCCAGGACCGCCGCGATCCCCTGGGCCAGGCACGGGATGCGGTGGGCCGGGATGCCCGCGATGTTGATGCGCCCCGAGGTCGTCCCGTAGATGGCGTACTGCCTGCGCAGCCGGAGCATCTGGTTCGGGGTCAGCGGCAGCATCGAGAACATGCCCTTCTGCCGGGCCAGCGAGCGCGCCTGCTCCGTGCAGCCGAGATTGCCGAGATGGGCGGTCAGATCCGCCCGGTTGGCCATGATCCGGCCGCGCATGACGTCCAGTTCCGCCCGCCAGGAGGCCCGCAGCCCCTGGTCCTGGAGGATCGTCGTCACGACGGCGGCGCCGTGCTCGGGGGGCATGGAGTACAGGGTCCGGGCGGCGTTCTGCAGGGCCGTCTCGGCGTGCCGCACGGCCTGCCGCGAGGCGCCGAGCACGAGGGCGCAGCCGACGCGGTCGCTGTAGAGGCCAAAGTTCTTCGAGCAGCTGACGGCGATCAGCATCTCGGGCACCCGGGCCGCGAGCATCCGCGTGGCCAGCAGGTCGGCCTCCAGGCCGTCGCCGAGCCCGTGGTAGGCGAGGTCGACGAAGGGCACCCAGCCGCCGCGCTCGGCCGACTCGGCGAGCGCCTCCCAGTCGTCCAGGAGGGGGTCGACGCCCGTGGGGTTGTGGCAGCACCCCTGGAGCAGGACGACATCGTCGCGCGCCGCGTCCGCCAGCTCCCGCAGTACGCCGGCCGTGTCGAAGCCGCCCTCGGCGTCCCGCCACCCGTAGGTGCGGACCTTGAGTCCGGCGGCCTCCAGGATGGGCCGGTGGTTGACGTACGCCGGGTCGCTGATCCACACCGTGGCGCCCGGGCGGGTGCGGAAGATCAGGTCGGCGAGCAGCCGCAGGGCGCCGGAGCCCGCGACGGTCTGGACGGCCGCGGCCCGCTCGCGGGGCCCGTCGGGGCCCAGGACCAGGTCCAGCAGGGACTCGTTGAAGGCGGTGTTGCCCGAGAGGCCGCGGTACTCCTTGGACTCGGAGGCCTGCGCGAGCCGGAGCTCGGCCTCGCGGACGGCGGCCATGACCGGGGTGGTGCCGGTCTGGTCCCGGTAGACGCCGAGGACCAGGTTCAGGCGTTCGGGCCGCTCGTCGCCGCCGAACTCGTACGTCAGGTCCCACAGCGGGTCGGTGGGCGGCGTGGGGAGGAGCTCAAGCATCTGCGGGGACCTCGGGTCGGGGGCGGCGGTTGGCGAGGACGACGCCGGCGGTGATCAGGGGGACGCCGACGAGGACGGCGGCGGTCGGTGATTCGCCGAGCAGGGGGATCGCGAGCAGGACGACGGCGACGGGGCTGAGGCTGCCGACGACGGAGCTGCGTTCGGCGCCGAGGCGGCGGATGGCGAAGGCGTACAGCAGGCCTGCGCACAGCCCCACGCCGAGGCCCTGTACGACCAGGAACAGAGCGATGTCGGAGCCCGCGGCGTGTGCGATCCCGGTGGGCAGGACGCCGGTCAGGACGAGCAGTCCGATGATCGCGAAGGAGGGCAGGCACAGCAGTCCGATCGATCCGACGGGATCGAGGTCCACCTCGCGCAGCCCCACGGTGTAGAGGGCCCACAGGCCGCTGGCGACCAGCAGGATGCCGGATCCGGCGAGGACGTCCGTGTCCACGGGGACGACATAGCGCCAGACGAGGGCGACGACGCCGGCCGCGATCAGCGCGAGGCCGACGGCCTGCATGCCCCTGGGCACGCCGTGACCCCGCCGGATCATGATCAGCGAGACGAAGAGCGGGACCATGCCGGGGACGATGGAGCCGACGAAGGCCGCGGAGGTCAGGGATCCGCCGTGCATCGCGGCCAGGAAGAAGGGCACCCCGGCGCCGCAGACGATCTTCAGGGCGGGACCCGGCCGTACCGCGGCGATGGCGCGGCGGCGCCGCCACAGGGCGGGGAAGAGGACGACGAGGGGAAGGCCGAACCGCAGCAGGGCCGCGTCCGCGGGGAGCAGCGAGGAGCTGCTCAGGGCGCGGGCGCTGAGCGCGAACGCCGCCCAGATCGACACCGTCACCAGCAGTGCCAGCATGCCCTGGGCATGGGGGGAGAGCCCGCGCCGGCCGGGGTGTCCGGCGCGCGGGTCCGCCGCATCGGGAGGCAGGGTCGCCCGGGTGGTGTGCGTCGCGACCAAGGAATCCACTCCAGCCTCCGGATCGCGGACCGGTCCGGTCCGCTCACAGGCAACGCTAGGGCTTCGGCCGGGGCAGCCGATTGCCAGTTCTGCCTCTCGGACATACGTTTGGGGCAGAATCTGCCAAGGAGGGGCCGTGGACGCAGTCGATCTGCAGATCATCCGGGAGCTGCAGGCGGACGGACGCCTTTCCAACCAGGACCTGGCCGACCGCGTCCGGCTGTCCCCGTCGCCCTGCCTGCGCCGGGTCCGGCGGCTGGAGGAGGCGGGCCTGATCCGCGGCTACACGGCCATGGTCGACCAGGTCGCCTTCGGACTGCCGGTCACCGTCTTCGTCCGGATCCGCCTGGAGCGGCACACGGCGGAGGCAGTGCGGCTCTTCGAGGAGCACGTGGCGGTCATCGAGCACATCCAGGACTGCTACCTGATGGCGGGGAGCAGCGACTACCTCCTCCGGGTCGTCATCGAGGACCTGGAGGCGTACGAGGCCCTGGTGCGCCACCGCATCCACGCCATCCCCGGGATCGCCTCGATCGAGTCGAGCTTCGCGTACGGCAGCGTGAAGCAGTCCCGGACCTATCCGCGGCCGGCGCCGGGCGCCGCCCGGCGCCCGCGCTGACAGCACCGTCTAGTGGGAGGCCTCGACGGCGGCCTCGAAGGCGGCGTGGGCGGCCTCGTCGAAGAGGACGAAGCGCACCTCCTGGACCTGCGTGCGGGCGGCCAGGACCGTGCGGACCGCGATCCTCGCCCCGTCGTCCATGGGCCAGCCGTAGATGCCGGTGGAGATGGCCGGGAAGGCGACCGTACGGGCGCCCAGCTCGTCGGCGACGCGCAGCGACTCGCGGTAGCAGGAGGCGAGCAGCTCCGACCGGTCCTCTTCGCGCGACCAGACAGGACCCACCGTGTGGATGACGTGCTCGGCGGCCAGCCGGCCGGCGGTGGTGGCCACGGCCCGGCCCGTCGGCAGGCCCTTGCCGTAGTGCCCGCGCCGCAGGTCCTCGCAGGCCGCGAGGATCTCCGGGCCGCCCTTGCGGTGGATGGCGCCGTCGACCCCGCCGCCGCCGAGCAGCGAGGAGTTCGCGGCGTTGACGATGGCATCGGCCTTCTCGGCGGTGATGTCACCGCGCACGAGGGTGATGCGGACCATCGGGAGTCCCTTCGCAGGTGGGGTCGGGGCGGGCGGCGGCCTCAGGAGGCCTTGCGCAGGTGGCGCCAGACCGCCTTGGCGGCGTTGTGACCGGACATGCCGTGGACGCCCGGGCCCGGCGGGGTCGCCGAGGAGCAGATGAAGACCGCCGGGTGGGCCGTCGTGTACGGGGAGAGGCTGAGCCGCGGGCGCAGCAGGAGCTGGAGGCCCGAGGCGGCTCCGCAGGCGATGTCGCCGCCGATGTAGTTGGGGTTGCGGGCGGCGAGCTGGGGCGGGCCGGCGGTGGCACGAGCCAGAACCAAATCGCGGAAGCCCGGCGCGAAGCGCTCCAGTTGGCGCTCGACGGCGTCGGTGAGGTCGCCCTCCCAGCCCGCGGGGACGTGCCCGTACGCCCAGAAGACGTGCTTGCCCTCGGGGGCCCTGCCGGGGTCGGCCAGGCTGGGCTGCGCCGTGATGAGGAACGGGGTGCGGGGGGCCCGGCCGCCCGAGGCGAGCTGCAGGGCGGCGTCGATGTCGCGCGTGCGCGGGCCGATCTGGACAGTTCCGGCACGGCGCGGCTCCTCGGCGGTCCACGGGACCGGGCCGTCCAGCGCGTAGTCGATCTTGAATACGGAGGCGCCGTACCGGTAGCCGTCGTACGCGCGCCCCAGGCGGGCGATGCGGGCCATGGCGGTCGGCGAGGTGTCGAAGACGTAGGCGCGGGCCGGCGGGAGGTCGTCGAGCCGCTTGACCTCGAAGTCCGTGTGGATCGACCCGCCGAGGTCGCGCAGGTGGGCGGCGAGGGCGTCGGAGATCGCCTGGGAGCCGCCGCGGGCCATCGGCCAGCCGCCCGCGTGGGCGGCGAGGGCGAAGACCAGGCCGACGGCGCCGGTGCCGATCCCGCCGAGCGGTGCGATGACGTGGGCCACCAGCCCCGCGAACAGCGCCCGCGCCCGTTCGTCCTGGAAGCGGCGCAGCAGCCAGGTCGAGGGCGGCAGGCCGGCGAGCCCGAAGCGGGCGAGGGTCACCGGGTCGCGGGGCAGCGCGGTGTTCGGCAGGGACATGAAGTCCCGGGCCAGGGTGTCCCACCGGCCGAGGAACGGTCCGACCAGGCGCCGGTAGGCGCCCGCGTCACGCGGCCCGAAGGACGCCGCGGTCTCCGCGACCGAGCGCGAGAGGACGGCGGCCGTTCCGTCGTCGAAGGGGTGCGCCATGGGCAGCGGGGCGTGCAGCCATTCCAGCCCGTACCGCTTCAGGGGCATCGTGGCGAAGACCGGCGATCCGGCGCCGAGCGGGTGCACCGCCGAGCAGGGGTCGTGCCGGAAGCCGGGGAGGGTGAGCTCCTCGGTCCGGGCTCCCCCGCCGACCGTGTCGGCGGCTTCGAAGACGGCCACCGAGAAGCCGCGCCGGGCCAGTTCGACGGCGGCCGTCAGCCCGTTGGGCCCCGCCCCCACCACGACCACATCGAAAATCGACGGCACTTGCGACTCCTTCGTTTCCGGCGGCGGCGCCTGCACCCCCAGGATATGGCGACGTGTACGCGGGACCGGCCCCCTACGCTCCGCGGAGGAGGTCCCGGATGCGTACGGTGGTGGCCTCGTCCCGCCCGACGGCGAAGGGCAGGGCGTTGTCGCGGTCCACCCGGAAGGGGACCCCGTCGACGGTGCTCTGGGTACCGCCGGCCTCGGCGACCAGCAGCAGCCCGGCGGCGTGGTCCCAGGCCGAGGGCCAGGTGAAGGCGAGGGCGTCCATCTCGCCGCGGGCCACCTTCAGGTACTCCAGGCCGGCCGAGCCGCAGGGCCGGGCCGCGACTCCGGGCACGTCCAGCCGGGCCAGGGTGCGCTTGTTCTCGACGGTGGTGTAGAGCGGGTGGGCCATGGCGACCCGCAGGTCGGCGCCGGGTTCGGGCGAACCGCTGTGGATCCGCTGCCCGTTGACGTACGCGCCCTGCCCGCGCACGGCGGTCGCGAGCTCCTCCAGCGCCGGGGCGAAGGTCCAGGAGGCGAGGATCTCCCCGTGCTGCGCCAGTGCGACCAGGGTGCAGAAGGCCGGGTCGCCGTTCACGAACTGGCGGGTTCCGTCGACGGGGTCGACGATCCACACCGGGGCGTCGGCGCGCAGCGCCTCGTACACGGTGGGGTCGGCGTGGACGGCTTCCTCACCGACCACGGCCGAGCCGGGCAGCAGTCGCGTCAGCGAGGCCGTGAGGTGTTCCTCGGCCTTGCGGTCGGCGACGGTCACGAGGTCGTGCGGGCCGCTCTTCTCGACGACCTCGTGCTCGGCGAGCTGCCGGAACCTCGGCATGATCTCGATCGCCGCCGCCTTGCGGACGGCCTCTTCCACATCGGGCAGGCCCTGGGCCAGGAACTCATCGATCATGCCTCCAGCAAAGCACGCCGGGCCGACAAACCCCACCGCCGGTACCGGACACGGAGGCGGACACCGGGTGACCTCCGGGTGAACCGCCTCGGGGTTCGCTCCCGGGCCGCCCCTGGGGCCGCCCCCGGGGCGGGGTCAGCCGGCGACCGGGTACATCGATCCGCGCCGGCCCTCGGGTGACGTCAGCCACTCCAGCTTCTCGGCCGTTCCGGTGCCCGGCTGCGGGGTGTGCAGCACGATCGCCAGGTCGGGGCGGGCCGGTATCCGCAGCTGGGTCGCCTCCACGTGGAGCGCGCCGACGACCGGGTGCTCGATCTCCTTCTGCGTCTGCCCGCCCGGGCGCACGTCGCCCCGTTCCCACAGTTCGGCGAACTCGGGGCTGAGCTCGCGCGCCTCCTCGATGACCGCCCGGAAGCCGTCGTCGTGGGGGTTCTCCGAGCAGGCGGCCCGGAACTGGGCGACCACCTGGCCGGCGATCTCCTCCCAGCGCGTGGCGCGGGACCGGTAGATCGGGTCGGTGAAGAAGGCGATGAGGCAGTTCTGCACGATCTCCGGGCGCATCCCGAAGACCAGCGCGGCCGCGTCGTTGTAGAGGACGGTGTTCCAGTACGCGTCCATGATGTGCGCGGGGAACGGCATCCAGGCGTCGATCAGCCGCTTGAGGCCGTCGCACATGTCCCGGTCGGCCGGGGCGACCTCCAGGGCGGGCGGGTTGAGCCCGGCGAGCGCGTACAGGTGCCGGCGCTCGGCGCTGGTCAGCTTCAGCACCCGGCCCACCGAGTCCAGGACCTGCCCGGACACCGTGATGTCGCGGCCCTGTTCCAGCCACTGGTACCAGGAGACACCGACCCCGGCGAGCACGGCGACCTCCTCGCGGCGCAGGCCCGGGGTGCGGCGGCGGGCCCCGCCGTCCGGCAGGCCGGCTTCCGTCGGGGTGATCCGGGCCCGTCTGCTCATCAGGAACTCGCGCAGTTCGGACCGTCGGCGCTCATCGGTCGCTGTCGCCACAAACTCCCCCTGTTCGGCTGCCTGGTGGTGCCACCAACAGGATAAGTTCCCACTCTGCACAGTCATTCCCGGGCCACGAGGGTGGTGGCCATGGCGATCGACACACACACCACGACCACCGGGCCGCACACGGCGGCCCCGGAGAACGGCCGGCTCTCCGGGCGGGCCCGGCTGGTCCTCTTCGTACTCTGCGCCGCCCAGTTCATGGTGGCGCTCGACTTCTCCGTACTGAACGTGGCCCTGCCGGTCCTCGGCGAGGACCTGGGGCTGAGCCGGTCCGCACTGCAGTGGGCCGTCACCGCGTTCGCGCTGCCGTCCGGCGGCTTCCTGCTCCTCTTCGGCCGGATCGCCGACCTGTACGGCCGCAAGCGGCTGTTCCTCACCGGCCTGGTCGTCTTCGGCGCGGCCTCCGTGCTCGCGACCCTCGCGTGGGATCCGGCGTCCTTCCTGGCCGGGCGGGCCCTGCAGGGCCTGGGGGCGGCGGTCATCGTGCCCACCGGCATGTCCCTGCTGACCACGACCTTCCCGGAGGGTCCGCTGCGCGACAAGGCGCTCGGCATCTCCGGGACCCTGATGTCGCTCGGTTTCACCGTCGGGATGGTGCTCGGCGGTGTCATGACCGACACCCTGGGCTGGCGCTCCACGATGGGCCTGCTGGCGGTGGCCGCGGTGGTCGTCCTGGTACTCGCCCCGGGGCTGCTGCCGGAGTCGCGTACTCCGCACCGGCCGCGCCTGGACGTGCCCGGGGCCGTCACGGTCACGGGCGGTCTGCTCGCGGTGACCTACTCCCTGTCGACGGCGGCCCGGCGCGGCTTCGGCGACGTGGACGTCTGGGGCACGCTGGCGGCCGGACTGGTTCTGCTCGCCGTGTTCGTGGCGGTGGAGTCCAAGTCGCCGGCCCCGCTGGTCTCGCTGCCGATGCTGGGTCGGCGCACGGTCGCCTGGGGCAACTTCGGTGGTCTGATCACGTTCTCGATGATGTCGACGATCATCTTCGTCCTGACGCTCTACCTCCAGGAGACGCTGGAGCTGTCGCCCTTCCGGACGGGTCTGGTCTTCGGCATCCAGGGCATCGCCTCCGTCGTCGCAGGGGCGTACGCGCCGAGGGTCATCGGCCGCTTCGGCGCCCGCCGCACGCTGGTCGGCTCGCTGGCCGGCCAGGGCGTGCTGGGAGCGGCGCTGCTCGGCGTGGGCGCGGAGTCCGGCGCCCTGCTGGCGACCGCGGCCGTCTCGCTGGCGAGCATGTGCCACCTCGGCGCGATCATCTCGTACGGGGTGGTCGTCACGAGCGGCGTGCCCGACGAGGAGCAGGGGCTGGCGACCGGTCTGGTCACCACGACGCAGCAGACCGGCCTGACCATCGGCATCCCGCTGCTCGGGGTGCTGGCGACGACGCAGGCCACGCTGTTCGGCGGGGTGCGGACGGTGCTGGCGGTGGACGCGGTGATCGTGCTGGCGGCGGCGGTCCTGGTGGGCCTCGGCCTGCGCGGCCGCGGGAAGGCCTGACCCCTGCCGGCCGGCCCGGGCCGTGGGCGGCCGGGCCGGCGGGGCGGGTCAGTCGTTCAGGGCGGGGATGATCCGGGTTCCGTAGGCGTCGATCGTGGACTCCTTCGCGTCGTGCATGTCGTAGACCGCGAACTGGTCGACGCCCAGGTCGCGCAGGGCCCGCAGCTTCTCGATGTGCGCCTCCGCGGGGCCGAGGAGGCAGAAGCGGTCGACGATCTCGTCGGGGACGAAGTCGGTGGACGGGTTCCCGGCGCGGCCGTGGTGGCTGTAGTCGTAGCCCTGGCGGGCCTTGACGTACTCGGTGAGTTCGTCGGGGACCATCGAGGAGTGCTCGCCGTAGCGGGAGACCAGGTCGGCGACGTGGTTGCCGACCATCCCGCCGAACCAGCGGCACTGGTCGCGGGCGTGGGCCAGGTCCTCGCCCACGTAGGCGGGCGCCGCCACGCAGATGGTGATCGCGGACGGATCCCGGCCGGCCTCCGCGGCGGCCTGCCGTACCGCCTTGATCATCCATTCGGTGAGGTAGAGGTCGGCGAGCTGGAGGATGAACCCGTCGGCCTTCTGCCCGGCCAGGGCCAGTGCCTTCGGGCCGTACGCGGCCATCCACACGGGCAGTTTCCCGTCCCGGATCCAGGGGATGCGGATCGGGTTGCCGTCGACGGACGCCTCGCGGCCCTCGGCGAGGTCGCGGATCACGTCGATGGCCTCGCCCAGGCGGGCCAGGGTGTTGGGCGCCCGGCCGGCCACTCTCATGGCCGAGTCGCCGCGGCCGATCCCGCAGACGGTGCGGTTGCCGTACATGTCGTTGAGGGTGGCGAAGGTGGAGGCGGTGACCTCCCAGGTGCGGGTGCCCGGGTTGGTCACCATCGGACCGACGTGCAGTTTCTGCGTGTTGGCGAGGATCTGGCTGTAGATGACGAACGGCTCCTGCCACAGCACGGCGGAGTCGAAGGTCCAGCCGTAGCGGAAGCCGTTGCGCTCGGCGCGCTTCATGAGGCTGATGACCTGGGAGGCGGGCGGGTCGGTCTGCAGGACGAGGCCGAAGTCCATCGGGCGGCTCCTTGACGCTCTTTACAGGTACTGGCAGGTGGAGCGGTGGACGAAGGCCCCGTGGCCGGCCCGGCCGGTGTACTCGCGGCGGTCGATGACGAGTTCGCCGCGTGAGAGCACGGTGTCGACGCGTCCGGTGATCCGCTTGCCCTCGTACGCCGAGTAGTCCACGTTCATGTGGTGTGTCTCGGCGGAGATGACCTGCTCGGCGTGCGGATCGTAGAGGACGATGTCGGCGTCGGCCCCGGGCGCGACGGTTCCCTTCTTCGGGTAGAGGCCGAACATCCGGGCGGGGGTGGCGCAGGCGATCTCGATCCACCGGCGGCGGCTGATGTGGCCGTCCACCACGGCCTGGTGCAGGAGGTCCATCCGGTTCTCCACGCCCGGCAGACCGTTGGGGATCTTCGAGAAGTCGCCCCGGCCCAGCTCCTTCTGGCCCCGGAAGCAGAAGGGGCAGTGGTCGGTGGAGACCACCTGGAGGTCGTTGGTCCGCAGCCCCCGCCACAGCGCCGCCTGGTGTTCGCGGGGCCGCAGCGGGGTGGAGCACACGTACTTGGCGCCCTGGAAGTCCGGCTCCGCCAGGTTGTCGGTGGACAGGAACAGGTACTGCGGACAGGTCTCCCCGAAGACCGGGAGCCCCTTGTCGCGGGCCGCCGCGAGCTCGGCCACCGCCTCCTCCGCCGATACGTGCACGACGTACAGCGGGGATCCGGCGACCCGGGCGAGCTGGATGGCGCGGTGGGTGGCCTCCGCCTCCAGGAGCACCCTGCGGACCTCGCCGTGGTGGCGGGGGTCGGTCTCGCCGCGGGCCAGGGCCTGTTCGACGAGGACGTCGATGGCGATGCCGTTCTCGGCGTGCATCATGATCAGTCCGCCGTTGGAGGCGCCGCGCTGCATGGCGCGCAGGATCTGCCCGTCGTCGCTGTAGAAGACGCCCGGGTAGGCCATGAACAGCTTGAAGGAGGTGATGCCCTCGCCCACGAGGAGGTCCATCTCCTTCAGGGTGCCCTCATTGACGTCCGAGAGGATCATGTGGAAGGCGTAGTCGACGGCGCAGTTGCCGTCGGCCTTGGCGTACCAGGTGTCGAGCCCTTCGCGCAGGGAGCGGCCCACGCTCTGCACGGCGAAGTCGACGATGGTCGTGGTGCCGCCCCAGGCGGCGGCTCTGGTGCCGGTCTCGAAGGTGTCGGAGGCGGAGGTCCCCCCGAAGGGGAGCTCCATGTGGGTGTGCGCGTCGACGCCGCCCGGGATGACGTACTTCCCGGTCGCGTCGATCGTGCGGTCCGCCGTCCAGGCGGTGGCGGCCGCCGAGCCGGCGGTGGCCAGGGCCGCCACGCGGCCGTCCTCGATCAGGACGTCCGCGTGGATCTCGTCGGCGGCGGTGACGACCAGGCCGCCGCTGATCAGGGTGCGGTTGCTCATGGGCTCCCCCTACTGGATGCCGCGCAAGGCCTGTTCGAGGATCTCTGCGCCCTCTTCCGCCTCGGCGACGGTGAGGGAGAGCGGCGGCGCGATGCGCAGCACGCTGGTGTTGTGGCCGCCGCCCTTGCCGAGCAGCAGGCCGCCTTCGCGGGCGGCCTCCAGGACGGCGGAGGCGGCGTCCGGATCGGCCTGGTCGGTGCCGGGCCGGGTGAGCTCGATGCCGGCCATCAGGCCGCGGCCGCGGACCTCCCGTACGGCGGGGACGGCGGCGGCGATCGCGCGCAGTCGTTCCAGGAGCAGGCCGCCGACGCGGCGGGCATTGCCCTGGAGGTCGTGTTCCAGCAGGTAGCCGAGGTTGGCGACACCGGCCGCCATGGTGACGGGGGAGCCGCCGAAGGTGGAGATGGAGTTGGAGTCCAGGCAGTTCATCACCTCGGCGCGGGCGACGACCCCGCCGATGGACATGCCGTTGCCGATGCCCTTGGCGAAGGTGAGGATGTCCGGCGGACCGTTCTGGGCGTGGGCCTGCCAGCCCCAGAAGTGGTCGCCGGTGCGGCCCCAGCCGGTCTGCACCTCGTCGCTGATCCACAGGATGCCGTGGCGGTCGAGGACCTCGCGGAAGGCGCCGTACAGGCCGTCGGGAGGGGAGGTGAAGCCGCCGACGCCCTGGACCGGTTCGGCGATGAGGGCGGCCACTCCCCCGCGGGCCTGGCCGAGTACGTCCTCCAGGTCGGCGATGGCCGCGGCGGTGAAGGCGGTGTCGTCGAGGTGGGCGAAGGGGCCGCGGGTGCGGACGGCGCCGTGAACGTAGTAGGTCTGCAGCGGCGAGAGGCTGGTGGGCGACCAGCCGCGGTTGCCGGTGATGGAGACGGTGGAGAAGGACCGGCCGTGGTAGCTGTTGCGCATCGCCAGGATCTGGTTGGAGCGGCGGTACGTCGTCGCGAGCAGCAGGGCGGTGTCGTTGGCCTCGGTGCCGGAGGTGGTGAAGAAGACGCGGGCGTCGGGGATGCCGGACAGGGCGGCGACCCGCTCGGCCAGCTCGATCATCGGCCGGTTGAGGTACAGGGTGGAGGAGTGGATGATCCGCCCGGCCTGCTCGGCGACTGCCTTGGTGACCTCGGGCAGGGCGTGGGCGGTCATCGTGGTGAGGATGCCGCCGAAGAAGTCGAGGTAGCGGTTGCCGTCGGCGTCCCAGACGTGGCGTCCCTCGCCGTGGGTGAGCTCGATGGGGTTGTTGTAGTAGAGCGCGAGCCAGTCGGGCAGGACGGTGCGGTGGCGGTGGTGGAGCGGGGTGGGGTTGGTCACGGCTGTACGAGCCCTCCGTAGGCGTCGGGGCGGCGGTCGCGGTAGAAGGCCCACTGGTCGCGGACCTCCTTGATCAGGTCGAAGTCGAGGTCGCGGACGAGGAGTTCCTCCTCCTTGTCGCTGGCGACGTCGCCGACGAACCGGCCCCGCGGGTCGACGAAGTAGCTCGTGCCGTAGAAGTCGTTGTCGCCGTACTCCTCCTGGCCGATGCGGTTGATCGCGGCGATGAAGTACTCGTTGGCGACGGCCGCGGCGGGCTGTTCCAGCTGCCAGAGGTAGGCGGAGAGGCCGCGGTGGGTGGCGGACGGGTTGTAGACCAGCTGGGCTCCGGCCAGGCCCAGTTGGCGCCAGCCCTCGGGGAAGTGGCGGTCGTAGCAGATGTAGACGCCGATCCTGCCGACCGCGGTGTCGAAGACGGGCCAGCCGAGGTTGCCCGGGCGGAAGTAGTACTTCTCCCAGAAGCCCTTGACCTGCGGGATGTGGTGCTTGCGGTACTTGCCGAGGTAGGTGCCGTCGGCGTCGATGACGGCGGCGGTGTTGTAGTAGAAGCCCTCGCTCTCCAGCTCGAAGACCGGGACGACGACGACCATGCCCGTCTCGCGGGCGAGGTCCTGCATGCGGCGGACGGTCGGGCCGTCGGGGACTGCCTCGGCCCAGCGGTAGTGCTCGGGCTCCTGGACCTGGCAGAAGTAGGGGGCGTTGAACACCTCCTGGAAGCCGATGATCTTCGCGCCCTCGGCGGCGGCCCGGCGGGCGTACTCCTCGTGCTTCGCGATCATCGATTCGGTGTCTCCGGTCCAGGTGGCCTGGACCAGCGCGGCGCGGACGACTTGGGCCATGAGCTGCTCCTTGCGACGGGAACGCCGGTTCTACGCACGTAGACGGAGTGCGTAGGGAGTAGAACGTAGGCCTCGTCACAGCGTGGGGCAAGACCGCCGTGCGCGGTTGGAGTAGTCGATCACGTTACGTCGCGTCGCGGTCGTTTGCGGTCAGCGGGCGGGACTTTGACGACATGAACCGGGGGCGTCCGCAAGGGCGGTACGGCAGTCGGGCCGCACGTGCGGGGCGGCCTCCTAGGGTGCGATGCCGGCCACGCGCAGGGCGTGGAGGAGGTCGCGGTGGCGGGCACCGGGAAGCAGACCGGCGGCCTGGAGCAGGCGCGGGGCGAGCCACCCCGGGTCGTGCCGGGCCAGGTCGGCGGCCTCCTCGGCGGTACGGAGCCGTACGAAGGCTCCGAGCAGGGCGTCGGCCTCGCGGCTGCGGCCGGCCGCGCCGAGGGCGAGGGCCGCGTCGGCGACCTCGGCGGAGGGGCGGGCCACGCACTGGCGCAGCAGGGCGTCGCGGTCGGCGTCCCGGCCGGCGTCGCCGAGGGCGGCGGCGGCCGCCGCAAGCTGTTCCGGCGGCAGCGAGGCGGCCTCCCACAGCAGGGTGGTCCAGTCGGCGGCCAAGCCGGCGCGGGCCAGTTCGGCGGCCAGCTCGGGCAGCTGCCCGGCGGGCCAGGCCGCGGCCTGGCAGAGCAGGGCGTGCGCCTCGCCGGTGCGGCCCTGCGCGCGCAGCGCGAGCAGCTCGGCGGCCACGGCGCGCGGCCTGCCGGTCGGTGGCCCGGGCGGCGGCGCCGGCACGGCCTGCGGTACGGGCTGTGGCGCGGCCTGCGGGACAGGCGTCGGCTCGGGCTGCGGTAGGGGCTGCGGTACGGGCTCGGGCCTCGGCCGGCCGAAGCGGGCGCCGCGCGGGGCGGAATGGGGCTGCGGGTTCGCGGGCCCGCCCGAAGCCTCGGCGTCCGGGTGGCCCGGGGGCGGGGTGAAGGCCAGGGCCTCGGGAGCCGCCGCCCCGGCGTACCGGGCGCCTCCGGCCCGCCGCCCGCGCAGCCACCGCCCTTCGGCCCGGCCGACGGGCGGCAGCGCCGTCGCCTCCGCCCCCTCGTCGGGCCCGCCCGCCGTGGCCGGGGCCTGCGGCCGGGCCTCTGCCGGTGGCGCGCTCTGCGGGTGCGCCCCGCTCCGCGCCCGAGCCTCGGGGTCCGGGCCCTCCTGGACCGGGGACTGCGCCCCTGCTCCGGCAGGGGCAGGGGTCTGCGTGGGTGCAGCCGCCCCGGGCGATGCCGTTCCCCACGCGCGCGCGTGGGCCGCGGGGTGTGTGTCCGGGGCCTCCGGGCCGACGCTCGCCCGTGCCGGGTCCTGCGGCCAAGGGCCCGCCGGAGCGGAGGTGTCCACGGCACGGGTGCCCGCCCGGGGCGCCGGCGCGGGTCGAGGGTCCGTTCGGGTCCCGGGCCGGGGCGGCAAGGGGGAACGCGGGTGGGGGACGGTCGGCGAGGGGGTGGTCTCCAGGGCGGCCAGGCGGGCCGACAGGTCCTCGTGGCGGGCTGCGGCGCGGGCCACGTCGTCCTGGGTCCAGGACAGTTCGCGGGTCAGGGCATCGGTCTCGGCCCGGTCGGCGGTCCCGCCGAGGCGGGCGGTCAGGCTCCGCAGGGCGGCTTCCGACTCGGCCCGCTGGGCGGCGGCCGCCACGAGCAGGGTCCGCAGTTCCTCCTCGCCACCCGGCAGCCGGTCCCACACGGTGACGGCCGCCGCCCGCAGCCGGGCCGCGTATACGGTCTCCCGCGCCGCGAGCTCCGGGCCCCCGGCCCCCGCCAGGTCCCTCAGCAGCGATTCCACCACGTCCCACGGGGGTATCGCCGCCCCGTTCAGACAGGCCCGCACGCCCTCCGGATCCCGACGCAGGAACTCCCCGTACCAGCCTGCCCCGGCATCCAGCCTCTGTGTCAATCCCCGCAAGTATCCGGAGAGTTGACTGATCGCCAGTGAAGTCGCGGTCTCCATGACCGCATTGGACCCCACCCGTGTTACGGGCGGGCTACGGGAGTCTCAAAGCTTGACGGCGATCGCGGTGTGCGGCCGCTTCCCGCGCCGCACCAGAGCAGCGGGCACGTCCACCGCCCAGAACTGCCAGGTGTACTTGCGCGACATCAGCTTGCGCACCCGGCGCAGGCCCTCCTCGTCGAGCAGACGGGCCTGCCCCTCGATCACGGGGGTGCCTTCGTCGAGGCGACCGCGCACGTCGCACGCCGCGACGGTGACCCGCCCGTTGTTGCGGATGCGCTTGACCTTCCAGGAGTCGCTGCGCGTCCACACGTACAGCTCACCCCCGTCGGCGACCGCCCACACCGGCGTCGCCACGGGCGTGCCGTCCTTGCGGAAGGTGGTGAGGCTGACGTACCGCGCGCTGCCGAGCTCCTGGAGACCCATACCCGGACCCTAACGCGGCCGGCCGGCGGCCCGGCCGACGGCCCGCTACTTCGGCATCAGGACGGTGTCGACGATGTAGACGTGGGCGTTGGCGGTCTTCACCTCGCCGCAGACCACGTTGGAGGTGCCGTTGACCTTGTACTCCTCCCCCACGCCGTCCGTGGTCAGCTCGCTCTTCTGCAGCGTCTCGAAGGTGCCGCTCTCCAGCTGCCTCGGCGTCAGCTTCTGGTCGACCACGTGGTAGGTGAGGATCTTGGTCAGCGTGGCCTTGTCGGCGAGGACCTTGTCGAGTTCGGCCTTCGGGATCTTCGCGAAGGCGTCGTTGGTCGGCGCGAAGACGGTGATGTCCTTCGCGTTGTTGAGGGTGTCGACCAGGCCGGCCTTCTTGACCGCGGCGACCAGCGTGGACAGGGCCGGGTTGTTGGAGGCCGCGGTGGCGACCGGGTCCTTTGCCATGCCCTCGAAGGAGCCCGCTCCTTGCTTGGGCACGCCGGCGCATGCCGGGCCGAAGGGGCCGTCGGCCGTCACGGCGCCGTCGGCGGCCGCCGGGCTGCCGGCCGCCTGGTCCTGGGCCGAACCGGCGGCGGGCGCGGCCCCGGCGTCGCCGCCGGATTCCGAGCAGGCCGCGAGCGAGAAGGGCAGGAGGGCTGCCGCGGCCACGGCGATCGCGGTACGGCGGAGGCGGGTGCGGGCGCCGGTGCGTGTGCTGTTCATGATCGGTTGCTCCTCGGACTGCGCTGATGGCGTTCAGGGGACGGTGACGGAGCCGCTGGGCCCGGTGTCGACGGCGGGCCGGGGCCGCGAGGCCGGGGCCCTGTCCCGTTCGAGGCGCAGAGGGGCGCGGCAGACGTCGCGGTCCGGCCCGACGGGCGGGCCGGTCCCCGGAGCGGAGGACCGGCAGGCCCGGCGAGACGCCGGCGCCGCAGGGCGGCGGCGGGCCGGACGAGGGTGGCGCGGAATGTGCTCACACCATGGATTCGGCGCGCTCCGCCCGGCGGATGGGTCCCTCACCCCATCGGGTGAGAACGGGGCGTCACAGCTCAGCGGGCGTAGGGGCCGCCCGGCTCCACGGCTCCCGTCCGGCCCCGCCCGTCCGCTTCACGCAGGGGGTCCGGCCGGTCGTCCGGCAGCGTGCACGCCGCCAGCAGCAGCCCTCCCGCGAGGAGGGCGCCGACGGCTGCGAATCCGAGTCGTTTGGCTGCGTTCGTGGCTGACACGCCTTCACGCTTGCCCCGAGCGCGGCAAGTCCCACCGCGGATTGGGCCGTTCGGCCCCGGCTCCCGCCCGAACGGCACGCCGCGCCCGCGGGGCAGATCCGGCGTGCCGTTCGGGCGGGAGCCGGGGCGGGAAGCAGGCGGTACAGGGGCGGGGCGCCCGGCGGCTTCGGCCGCCCGGGCCTCAGGCGGGTACGGCCGCGCAGCGCCTGAGCACGTCGTCGAGCGAGAGCCCGAGCGCCTCGGCGAGGGCCGCGACGGTGAAGAAGGCGGGGGTGGGCGCCCGGCCCGTCTCGATCTTGCGCAGGGTCTCGGCGGAGAGCCCGGCCCCGGCGGCGACCTCGACCATGCTGCGGGCGCCGCGGGCCTCGCGCAGCAGGGCGCCCAGACGCTCGCCGCGCTCGCGCTCTTCGGGGGTGAGGGGGGTACGGACCATGCGTCCATCCTACCCGCACGGCCAATAGTTATCCCGTTACAGTTATACCGGTATAGTAATTGGCATGGTGGAACTGAAGACAGCACCCGAGATCGAGAAGATGCGCGCCGCGGGCCGGGTCGTCGCCCGCGCCCTGGCCTCCGTGCGGAAGGCCGCGCACGTGGGAGTGGCCCTGTCGGACCTGGACCGGGTGGCCCGCGAGGTGCTCCGCGGGGCCGGGGCGACATCCCCCTTCCTCGGCTACCGGCCGAGTTTCGCGCCGGTGCCCTTCCCCGCGGTGGTGTGCGCCTCCGTCAACGACGCGATCGTGCACGGCATCCCCGACGACTACCGGCTGGGCGACGGCGACCTCGTCAGCATCGACTGCGGGGCGAAGCTCGGCGGCTGGGCCGGGGACGCGGCGGTCAGCTTCACCGTCGGCCGCGCCCGCCCCGAGGACCTGCGGCTGATCGAGACGTCCGAGGCGGCCCTCGCGGCCGGCATCGCCGCCGCCGTACCGGGCAACAGGATCGGGGACATCGCCCATGCGGTCGGCACGGTCTGCCGCGCCGCCGGATACGGCGTCCCCGACGGCTTCGGCGGCCACGGCATCGGGCGCGACATGCACGAGGACCCGGGCGTGCCCAACGAGGGCCCGCCGGGGCGCGGCATGAAGCTGCGCCCCGGCATGGTCCTCGCCATCGAGCCGATGCTGATCGCGGGCGGTACGGACGACTACCGGTGCGACGGCGACGGCTGGACCCTGCGCACCGTCGACGGCACCCGCGCCGCGCACTCGGAGCACACGGTCGCGATCACGGCACGCGGCCCGCGGATCCTCACCGCGCTCTGACTCCCCGGACGGCTCCTGTCGACGAATCCTGTCGACGGCTCCTACGGCTTGCCGTGCGGGCGAACGACCATGGCCGAGCCGCCGCCCCGCCGGGAGGTCTCGGCCGCCGCCAGCCACCGGCCGTCGGGCAGCCGCTGGACCCCGGTGGCCGCGCCGATCTCCGGGTTCTGCCGGAATCCGTGGCCCAGGGCCTCCAGTTCGGCACGCAGCGGGCTGTTCCACAGGCCCGGTTCCAGCTCGGTGGTGGTCTGGTTGCGCTGGCTGGCCCGGGGCGCGGCGATCGCGTCGACCAGCGGCAGGCCCCGGTCCAGGTGGCCGGTCAGGGTCTGCAGGACGGTGGTGATGATGGTGGCTCCGCCGGGCGAACCGACCGCCAGCACCGGCCGGCCGTGGTCCAGCACGATCGTCGGGGACATGGACGAGCGCGGCCGCTTGCCGGGACCGGGCAGATTCGGGTCCGGGACCCCGGGCGCCGCCGGGGCGAAGGAGAAGTCGGTGAGCTCGTTGTTGAGCAGGAAGCCGCGGCCGGGGACGGTGATCGCGCTGCCGCCGGTGGACTCGATGGTCAGGGTGTAGGAGACGACGTTGCCCCAGCGGTCGGCGACCGTCAGATGCGTGGTGTTCTCGCCCTCGTACGTGGTCGGGGCGGCCTGGCCGGTGGTTGCGCAGGGCACCGGGCGGCGCGGGTCGCCGGGGGCCAGCGGACTCGTCAGGGCCCGGTCCGGCTTGATCAGGCAGGCCCGGGAGTCGGCGAAGCGCTGCGAGAGCAGTTCACGGGTCGGCACATCCTCGGCGGCCGGGTCGCCGACCCAGCGGCCGCGGTCGGCGAAGGAGATCCGGGAGGCCTCGATGAAGCGGTGCAGGTACTGGGCCTCGGAGAGCTTCGAGAGGTCGGTCCGCTCCAGGATGTTCAGGGCCTCGCCGACCGTGGTGCCGCCGGAGGACGAGGGCGCCATGCTGTAGACGTCCAGGCCCCGGTAGTTCACCCGGGTGGGCTCCTGCCGCTTGGTGCCGTACGCCCGCAGGTCCCCGGCGGTCAGGTCGCCGGGCCTGACCTTGCGGGTGGCCGCGGGGTCCACGGGGGGCGTGCGGACGGTGCGGACGATGTCGTCGGCGAGGGGGCCCCGGTAGAGGGCGCCGGTTCCCTTGCGGGCAAGTTCGGCGTAGGTGTCGGCGAGGTCCGGGTTCTTGAAGGTGGAGCCGACGACCGGCAGGGAGCCGCCCGGCAGGAAGAGCTTCGAGGTGTCCGGGAAGTCCCTGAACCGGGCTTCGTTGAGCTCGGTCTGGGCCCGGAAGGTGGCGTCCACCGTGAAGCCGTCGCGGGCCAGTTTCTCCGCGGGGCGCAGGAGTTGGCGCAGGGGGCGGCTGCCCCAGGCGTCGAGGGCGCTCTTCCAGGTGGCGGGGGTGCCGGGGACGCCGACGCCGAGGCCGCTGGTCTGGCCCTCGGCGAAGGGGATGGGCTCGCCGTTCTCCTGGAACAGGGCGGCGGTGGCCGTGGCCGGGGCGGTCTCCCGGCCGTCGATGGTATGCACCCGGTGCGAGCGGGCGTCGTAGTAGACGAAGTAGCCGCCGCCTCCGATGCCCGCCGAGTAGGGCTCGGTGACGCCGAGCGCGGCGGCGGTGGCGACGGCCGCGTCGACGGCGTTGCCGCCGGCGCGCAGCACGGCGATCCCGGCGGCCGAGGCGTCGGGGTCGACGCTGGCGACGGCACCGCCGTGGCCGGCGGCGACCGGCACCTTCGCCGGCGGGGCCGGGGCCGCGGCGGCGGTGGGCGGGGCGGCTCCGGTCGAGACGAGTGCGGCGACGACGGTCAGCATGGGTAACGTGCGGGCGACGGCGGGACGGTGCATCCGGACCTCCAGTGGCAGCGTGGGCCGAGCCTAGCGCCGGGCCCGCCGCCCCGTCAGCGCGTCGGCCGGGGCGCGCCGTCCGACGGGACGGCCCGGGGACGGACCGCGGCGACCCGCGCCGGACCGCACCGGACCGGGGCGCGCACCGCGCCGGTGATCTCTCGCGGCGGATGGCCGGGCGCCGCGACACGGTGAACTTTTCCGGTCACAGCACTAGCATCCCGCGCATGAACGACGACGTGCGCAACATCGTGCTCGGGGTGATAGCCACCGCCGTCAGCGGCGGGTTCGGCTGGTTCTCCCGGACCTACCTCTGGCGGCGCGCGCTCCGCCGCAAACAGGCCTTCTTCGGGCTGCCGACCGGCTCCGACTGTCTGTTCGTGGTCAACCGGCAGATGGGGGGCAAGGATTCCTCCCTGCACCGCAACGACGCCTTCGCCCTGTTGGAGATCTCCGCGCTGATCAAGGATTGCGGGGCGAACGTACAGATCGTCACGCACGACACGGCCCGCCAGGGCTTCGGCGACCGGGCCGAGTTCTGCGTGGGCGGGCCGAGCTCCAACGCCCGCACCACGGCGCACCTGGCGTCCATGCTGCCGGGCATCACCGTCAACACCGACTCGGAGCAGCACGAGGACCGGGGCGCGATCCGTGTGGGCGAGGAGACCTACCGCTGGCGCAAGGGGCTGGAGGAGTACGTGGTGCTGGCCCGGCTGGCGGGCGGGGAGGGCGGCCGGCCGGTGTTCCTGCTGTCCGGGCAGACCGCGGTGAGCAACCAGGCCGCGGCCCGGTACCTGAACCGGCAGCACACGCACCTGGCGCGCAAGTACGGGGTGGACTCCTTCTGTCTGGTGCTGAAGGTCGTCAACTCCGATGCCTACGGGCCGGACGTGACCGAGCTGGTCGCGGACGTCACCCGGACGGCCCGGACACCCGCAGCGGCAGCCGCGTGATCCCGTTGATGAAGTTCGACACCAGGCGCCTGGGTGGACCGGCGAGTTCCGGCACGGGCATGGCGGCGCACCACTCCTCGTAGAGGGTGCGCAGCTGGAGGCGGGCGAAGTGCGCGCCCAGGCAGACGTGCGGGCCGTCTCCGAAGGACACGTGCGGGTTGGGTGTGCGGCCGAGGTCCAGGCGGCCGGGGTCGGTGAAGACGCGTTCGTCGTGGTTGGCGGAGGCGTGGAAGACGACGACCTTGTCGCCGGCCCGAACCGGCTGCCCGGCCGGTTCGTGGTCGACGGCGGCGGTGCGGCGGAAGCTGAGGACGGGCGGGTGGACGCGCAGGAGTTCCTCGACGGCGCTCTGCGGGCGGACCCTCCCCTCGGCGAGCCGCCGGTATTCGCCGGGGGCGTGGGCGAGGGCGAGGAGGCCGCCGGGGGCGGCGCTGCGTACGGTGTCGTTGCCCGCGACGGTGAGCAGGAAGAAGAACATCTCCAGTTCGGCGGGGTCGAGCCCGGCCGTGGCGAGGGCGGTCATCACGTCGTCGCCGGGGTGGCGGCGTTTGTGGGCGGCGAGTTCGCGGGCGTACGCGAACATCTCGCCGAGCAGGGCCGGGGAGCGCGGGTTGAGGGGTTTTCCGTCGGCGCCGAGGAGCGGTGCGGGGGCGTCGTCGGGGTCCTGGTAGCCGATGACGCGGACGGTCCATTCCAGCAGCAGGGCCCGGTCGGCGGGCGGAACGCCGAGCAGGTCGGTGAGGTTGAGCAGCGCGTACTCGTCGGTGACCGTGCGGACGAGGTCGGCGGCGCCGTCCTCGGCGGCGTCCCGGGCGGCGGCCAGCAGGGTGCGGGCCCGTTCGCGTACGCGCCCGGCGAAGGAGTCGACGCGGGCGGGGGTGAAGGCGCGGGCGACGAGCCGGCGCAGCCTGCCGTGCTCCGGCGGGTCCTGGTTGAGCATGGTGCGGCGCAGGAAGGGCAGGTCGGCCGGGTCGGGGTCGCGGATCTGGGTGGCGCCCAGCCAGGAGGAGTACGTCCGGTGGTCGCGCAGGACCCGGACGACGTCGGCGTGCCGGGTGACGGCCCAGAATCCGGGGCCGGCGGGCCAGCCCGCGATCTCGGGCTCCGGCTGCCGGGCCACGGGGTGGTGGTCGCGCAGCAGCCGGTAGCGCTCGTGCGGGACGCCGACGGCGTAGAGGCGGGGGTCGAAGACGTCGGGGACGTCCGCGGCGTGGTCCATGGGGTCACCGTGACGGGTGTGCGGCCCCGCCCGCAAGGGCACCGCACCTGCGGGCGGGAGCCGCCGGGCGTCAGCGCCTGCTGCCCGGCGAGTCGCAGTCGGCGGCGGGCAGGACGGTGTCGGGGCCCTTGACGGTGACCTGGCTGAGGGTGTTCGGCGCGGCGGAGACGCCGACGGTGCACACCAGCTGGTTGCGGGCCAGTTCCGACAGGCCGCCCACGGCGAAGGGAACGGTGACGGTCACCCCCTTGTCCGACGAGTTCTTGCTCACCAGGACCGCGTCCCACTGGTCGTGGGAGACCTTCGGCAGCGCCGTCGTGAACCCGGCCGCGGAAGCCGGACCGGTGGGGCCGTCCAACAGGATCCTCAGGAGCGGCGTGGGCGCGAGGGTGTATTCGGTGCCGATCGAGAAGGGGACCGGGACGAGCCGGTCGCCCTCCTTGGAGACGAAGTAGAGGGCGGCGGCCTTCTTGCCGTCGGGGACGTTGACGGCTGCGGCGTGGCCGCTCTCGATCACACCGGTCCGCTTGATCCCGCAGCCGGCGAGCAGCAGGGCGCAGCCCGCCAGTGCGGCGGTGGCCGCCGCCCGGGCTCTCGTCTTCCGCCCTGTCATACGTGGGCCTCCAGCGGCATGTCGAGGGTGAAGAGGGCGCCGCCGGCGGGTCGGTTGCCCGCCCGGAGGGTGCCGCCGTGCAGGCGGACGTTCTCCAGGGTGATGGCGAGTCCGAGTCCGCTGCCGGCGGAGCGGGTTCGGGCCGCGTCGGCCTTGAAGAAGCGGTCGAAGATGTGCGGCAGCACCTCGGGGGCGATGCCGGGGCCGCTGTCGGCGACGTCGATGAGGAGCCGTTCGCCGTGCTCTCCGGGCGCGGTGCTGACGGTGACGTGCACGGGGGCGCCGCCGTGCCGCAGGGCGTTGCCGACGAGGTTGGCGAGGACCACGTCGAAGCGGCGCGGGTCGAGCCGGGCGCGTACCCCGTGGGGCAGTTCGGTGACCACGCGGGCGTCGTCCCAGTGGCGTCGTTCGAGGGTCTTGCGCACGGCTTCGGCGATGTCGACGTCGTCGAGGTTGAGCTCGGCGGCCCGGGCGTCGAACCGGGAGATCTCCATGAGGTCCTCGACGAGGACGGCGAGTTTTCCGGTCTCGGCGCTGACCAGGCGCAGGGCCTTGGCGGTGTCGGCGTCGAGGCGGGCGGCGTCCTCGTCGAGGACCTCGGTGACCGCGAGCATGCCGGCGAGGGGGGTGCGCAGTTCGTGGGAGACGTCGGAGGCGAAGCGGCGGGCGCGGACCTCGGCCTCCTGGAGTTCGCGCACGGACTGTTCGAGGGCGCGGGCGGTCTCGTTGAAGGTGCGGGCGAGTCCGGCGAGTTCGTCGGCACCTCTGACCTCGATGCGGGTGTCGAGGCGGCCGCGTCCCAGCTTCTGTGCGGCGCGGCGCATGTCGCGGACCGGCCTCAGCACGCTGCGGGCGGCCAGCAGGGCGGGGACGATGGCGATGGCCAGGCCTGGCACGGCGCCCTGCTGGGCGGCCTCGACCATGGCTTCGACGGTCTGCTTCTCGGTGGAGAGCGGGACGCTGGCGTAGAAGACGACGCCGGTGGACTCGGTGTACCCGTTGTGCTCGAAGACGGCGGGGACGCCGATGGTGAGCCAGGGGTTGCCGCGCTGGTCCTCGACGCGCTGGAAGGCGGCGTACTGGTTGTTGCGGACGCGGTCGCGCAGGCTGTCGGTGATCACGGTGGACGTGGGCGTGCCCGGATTGGTGGAGACGCGTATGCCGCCGTACTCGCCGAAGATGATCCACGGGTGGGGTTTGCCGCGTTTGCCGAGCTCGATGACGATGCGCTGGAGCTCCTGCTGCTCCAGGGGCAGGCGGATCTCCTGCTGCTCGACCTGGTCCCGCAGGGTGCTGACGGCGGTGTCCTGGGTCTGTTTGAGGATGGCGTTGCGCGCCTGCTGGTAGGTCAGGGCCGCGGTGGTTCCCGCACTGATCGCGGCGACCAGGAGGAAGGCCGCTATCAGCCGGGTGCGCAGTCCCAGGGGTGCTATGCGTCGCACGGCGGCCTACAGGGGACCGAAGCGGTAGCCGAAGCCGCGCACGGTCTGTATGTAGCGGGGGCTGCGGGCGGGGTCCTCGATCTTGTGGCGCAGGCGGCGGACGCAGGCGTCCACGAGCCTGGCGTCGGCGTGGTAACTGTGGTCCCAGACGTACTCGAGGAGCTGCTGGCGGGAGAAGACCTGCTCGGGCGAGGCCGACAGATGCAGCAGGAGCTTGATCTCGCTGGGTGCGAGGGCGACGCGTTCGCCGTTCTTGGCGACGGTCAGTCCGGCGCGGTCGATGGAGAGTTCGCCGTGGCTCTCGATGCCGGGGCGGGAGCCCACCGGGTCGCTGAGCCGGCGCAGCACGGCTTTGATGCGGGCTTCGATGACCTCGGTGCGGGCGGGTTTGACGATGTAGTCGTCGGCGCCCGCCTCCAGGCCGATGACGATGTCGAAGTCGTCACCGCGTGCGGTGAGCATGATGATCGGTACTTCGCTGGTCTGGCGGATGCGGTGGCAGACCTGTACGCCGTTGATGCCGGGCAGCATCAGGTCGAGCAGCACGAGTTCGGGGCGGAAGCTCGTCATCAGGGCGAGTCCGTCCTCCCCGGTCTCGGCGGCCCGTACCTCGTGGCCGCGGCGGCGCAGGCCGAGGCCCACCCCTTCGCGGATGGAAGGGTCGTCCTCGATCAGCAGTACGCGTGGCATCCGGTCAGTATCCCAAGGCGGTCTTCGGCTTCTCCTCCCGCTATCGGCCGGCCTTGCGCCGCAGGGAGTCCAGCAGGTCGGTGATCTCCGCCAGGCGCAGCGGCCGGGCAAGGAGGACGACGACCAGGGCGAGGGCCGCGGTTCCCGCGCCGACCGCGGCGAAGTCGCCGAACCGCTCGGCGGCGCGGGCGGTCGCGTACGCCGTGGCGGCCGCGGGCGCGCAGGCCCCGAGGAGGCGCAGGTGGGTGCGTACGGCGGTGGCGCGCCGCTCGCTGCGGGTGCCCGTGCGCGGGCCGAGCCTGCGGGAGAGGGCGTAGCCGGTGGCGGCGGCGCCCGCGAGGAAGGCGACGGAGGAGGCGGCGGCCATGCCGGTGACCGCCCAGCGCGGGGACAGCAGGAGGTAGGCGGCGGCCGACAGCCCGGCGTTGAGGGTGACGATGACGAGGTTCAGGAAGAAGGGGGTGCGGGTGTCGGAGAGGGCGTAGAAGCCGCGGGAGAGCACGTACTGCGCGGAGAAGGCGACCAGGCCGGGGGCGAAGGCCGTGAGCATGCCGGCCATGACCGCGATGTCGGCGGCGCCGGTGCGTCCGTAGCCGAAGACGCTGCCCATCACCCAGGGGGCGAGGGCGGCCATGAGGGCGGCGGCGGGCACGACCAGGGCGGCGCTGGAGCGCAGGGCGTAGGAGACGTCGCGGCGGACGGCGCCGAGGTCGCCGTCGGTGGCGGCGGAGCTCATCCGGGGCATCAGGGCGGTGACGAGGGAGACGGTGATGATGCCCTGCGGGACGATCCACAGCTGGTAGGCGTTGCTGTAGGCGGTGTAGCCGGCGCCGCCCGCGAGGCCGGCCTCGACCGCGCTCTGTCCCGTGGCGGTGGAGAGGCGGGTGACGACCCAGTAGGCGATCTGGTTGGTGAGGACGAGCAGGACGGTCCAGCCCGCGTTGCGCAGGGGGCGGCCGAGGCCGCTGCCGCGCCAGTCGAAGCGGGGGCGCCAGCGGAAGCGGGCCGCGCGCAGCGAGGGGATCAGGGCGAGGGCCTGGACGACGATGCCGGCGGTGGTGCCGAGGCCCAGGAGCCGGGTCTCGGCCTCGGTGAGGCCGCCGGCCGCGTCGTGGGAGACGTACAGGAACAGCCCGAAGACGGCGATGATGACGACGTTGTTGAGGACGGGGGTCCACATCATCGCGCCGAACCGGCCGCGGGAGTTCAGCACCTGGCCGAGGAGGGTGAAGAGCCCGTAGAAGAGGATCTGGGGCAGGCAGTAGCGGGCCAGGGCCACGGTGGTGCTCGCCTGGGCGCCGGTGTAGCCGGTGTACGCCGAGACGATCAGCGGGGCGGCGAGGACCGCGGCGGCGGTGAGGGCGACGAGGGCTGCGGTGCAGGCGGTGAGCAGTCGGTCGGTGTAGGCGGCGCCGCCGTCGGCGTGTTCCTTGGCGGCGCGGACCAGCTCGGGTACGAAGACGGCGTTGAGCGCTCCGCCGACGAGCAGGATGTAGATGATGTTGGGGACGGTGTTGGCGACGGCGTAGCCGTCGCCGAGCAGTCCCGTGCCGAGGGCGGCGACGACGACGGCGGAGCGGACGAAGCCGGTGGCGCGGGAGACGATCGAGCCGGCCGCCATGAGCGCGCCGCTGCGCAGCACCGAGGTCTTCTTCGGTGCTGCGCTGTCGGCGGCGGGGCCGGCCGGTCTGGTGTCGGTGGCCGTCACCGGCGGGCCAGGTACGCCTGGAACGCCTTGTAGAGCGCCGTGTTGGCGACTCCGTCCATCGGGATCTCCCATTCGCCGAGCGTTTCGACGACCTGTCCGCCGGTGCCGAGCTTCCAGCGCAGCAGCCCGAAGGAACGTTCGTCGGGGTCGAGGGTGGAGGGTACCCCGCGCATGTCGTACTCGTAGGCTCCGAGGGCGTGGGCATCGCGCATCATGCGCCACTGCAGGGCGTTGCTGGGCCGTACTTCGCGCCGGTGGTCGGCGGAGGCGCCGGTCTGGTACCAGACCCTGCTGCCGGTGCTGATCATGGTGTGGGCGGCCAGGATCTCGCCGCGGTGGACGCCCAGGTAGAGCCGCATCCGGCCGGGCTGCTCCTCGTTCAGGACGCGGTACTGCTGCTCGTAGTACGCGAGGGAGCGGCCGAGCCGGAACCCGTCGCGTTCCTCGGTGATGCGCAGCAGCCGGTAGAACTCGGGCAGGTCGGCGGAGGTGCCGAGGACGGTCTCCACGCCGGCCTTGTCTGCCTTGCGCACGTTGCGGCGCCACTCCTGGTTGAGGCCGGACCACAACTCGTCGAGGGTGCGTCCGGCGAGCGGGACGCGGAAGACGTGGCGGGGCTGGGCGTCGCCGTCGTCCTCGCCGCCGCAGCGCTTCCATCCGCGGGTGCGCAGCCGGTCGGCGAGGGCGGCGCCCACGGGGTCGACCTCGGTGGCGAGAACGTCGGATATCTGGCGGCCCGTTCCGGTGCCGGCCTTCGCGGTGGCGGCGTCCCAGCGGCGGTAGGCGGGGCTGGGGCCGATGCGGACGGCGAAGGCGCCGGCGGCGCGCAGGTGGCGCATGAGCGGGTCCAGCCAGCGGTCGATCCGCGGGTCGGACCAGTCGGCGACGGGCCCTTCGGGAAGGTAGGCGAAGTATTTGCGGGTCCCGGGGAATTGCCGATAGAGCACGAGCCCGGCGCCTTCGATCTCGCCGCCGGGACAGTGCCATCCGACCATTTCCGAGCGCCAAAGGTCCTTCACCCGGGCCCATGAAGGGTGCTGGAGAAAGCTCGCCGCAGGGGTCCTGGAGAGGAAGGACTGGTATTCGGGGACGGACAGGGTGCGCACCCGGAGCTCGTGGTCCTGGTCCTGCCGGGCGGGGGTAACGAGCAGTGCGCACACGGCTGACGGCCTTCCTGTTCGTCCTGAGGGGTCGTTCACAGGACTCTCACAGCCACCGGTGACCGAAGTGCGCAACGAATGTGACCGGATGATGACCGTTTCGCTGCGGTCCACGTCACAACAAAAAGGCTGATCTTTTCTGCTGTTTGTGCAACCTAAAGTCGTCCCGTTCTCATCCTCTTTTGCGAACGCCCATCACCACCACGACTCGAAGGGGCCCTTCGTTGAGCCGCACACGCCGCACCGCCATTGCGGGCACCGCACTCCTGGCCGCCGCGCTGACCGCCTGCTCGGGCGGGAGCGATGCCGGCAGCGACGACAAGGGCAAGGACGAGTCGAAGCCGAAGGCGCCCATGGCGGTCACGGTGAACCTCACGGGCGATCAGGTCAAGGCGGGCCAGCCGGTGACGGTGACCGTCGCCGAGGGCAAGCTGGCGCAGGTGAAGGTGACCGACGCCAAGGGCGCCGAGCTGCCGGGGAAGATAGCCGACGACGGGAAGACCTGGACGTCGGAGCGCAACGCCCCTCCCGGTGCGGAGTACAAGGTCGAGGCGCAGAACACCGACAGCCAGAGCGCCACCGCGCAGTTCAAGACCGGCCCCGCCGACAAGGTGAACAAGGTCTCGATCAACATCTCCAAGGGCAGCACGGTGGGCGTGGCGATGCCGGTGTCGCTCGTCTTCGACAACCCGGTGACGAACAAGGCCGAGGTGGAGAAGCAGCTCAAGGTCACCGCCTCGGACAACACCGAGGGGTCCTGGGGCTGGGTGAAGGACCACGACGGCAAGGACCGCGTCGACTGGCGGCCCAAGGACTACTGGAAGTCCGGGACGGACGTGAAGGTCGACATGAAGCTGAACGGAGTGGACTCGGGCAAGGGCGGCGGGCTGTTCGCCCGCGACTACAACACCGAGTTCAAGATCGGCAAGGACCGCCGGGTCCAGGTCAGCCTCGACACGAAGAAGATGTCGGTCACCCAGGACGGCCAGGCGCTCAGGACGATCCCGATCTCGGCCGGCACCCCCGGCGGCAAGAAGGCCTCCTGGTCCGGGAAGATGGTGATCATGTCGAAGGAGGGCACCATCCGGATGGACTCCCAGACGGTGGGCCTGGACAACGCCTACGACAAGATGGTCGATTACTCGATGCGCCTGACCTGGTCCGGCATGTACGCGCACGCCGCCCCGTGGAACTCCGGCAACTTCGGCCGCACCAACAGCAGTTCCGGCTGCGTGGGGATGAGCGACGCCGACGCCAAGGAGTTCTTCGGGCAGTCCCAGGTCGGCGACCTCTTCGAGGTGGTCGGCGAGGGCTCGAAGGGCCAGGCGCCGGTCGGCAACGGCTACGGCGAGTGGAACCTCTCGTGGGACGAGTGGAAGGCCAAGAGCGCCCTGTCCGCCGCCCCGCAGAACGGCTGACCTGCGGACCTCCCTTCCTGACTCTCGTTCAATTGTTACCACCACGTAACTTACCGACGGGTTACCTTCGGTAAGCCGCTCCCGTTACCGTCGGGTCACTTTCAGGACTCCGGTGCACGCGAGGAGCGACCGATGGAACGCACCACCACCGCCGCAGCCGTGGCGGCACTCCTGGCGGCGACCGCCCTGGGCCTGGCCCCCCACCAGGCCCAGGCGGCTCCCGCACCCGCCACGGCCACCACCACCGCCGCCCCGCAGACCGCCGCCGCGGACCTGCGCTTTCACGACATCCCCGGCTCCGGGGGCATCACCCTCAAGGGCAACGTCTTCACCCCGGCCGGAGCCCAGAGCGGCCTGAAGTACCCGCTGATCGTGCTGCCCACCAGCTGGGGCATGCCGCAGATCGAATACATCGCCCAGGCCAAGAAGCTCGCCGACTCCGGCTACGTCGTGGTCAGTTACACCTCCCGCGGCTTCTGGCTCTCCGGCGGGCAGATCGAGGTGGCCGGGCCGCCCGACGTCGCCGACGTCTCGGCCGTCATCGACTGGGCCCTCGCCCACACCCCCGCCGACGCGGACCGCATCGGCCTCGGCGGAGTCTCGTACGGGGCGGGCATCAGCCTGCTGGCCTCGGCGCACGACCCGCGCGTCAAGGCCGTGGTCGCGATGAGCGGCTGGGCCGACCTCATCGAATCCATCTACTCGGGCCGCACCCAGCACCGCCAGGCCGCCGGACTGCTCGGCGCCGCCGGCTACCTCACCGGCCGCCCCGGACCCGAACTCCAGTCGATCCTCGGCGACTTCCTCGGCTCCCGGCTGGACCGCGAACAGCAGATGATCGAGTGGGGCAGAAAGCGCTCGGCCGCCGAGCAGGTGGACCGGATCAACGCCAACGGCGCCGCGATCATGCTCGGCAACGCCTGGGGCGACACGATCTTCCCGCCCAACCAGTACGCGAAGTTCTACGAGCGGCTGAGCGGCCCCAAGCGCCTGGAGTTCCGCCCGGGAGACCACGCCACCGCCGAGGGCACCGGCCTGCTCGGACTGCCCAACGACACCTGGACCAACGCCCACCGCTGGTTCGACCGCTACCTCAAGGGCGAGCGCAACGGCGTCGACACCGAGGCCCCCGTGCAGGTCAAGTCCCGCAGCGACGGCGGCTACGAGGGCTACGCCGACTGGGCCTCGGTCGGCTCCGGCGGCACCGAGAAGCTCGCCCTCTCCGACAGCGAGCACCTCTTCGCGAACGTCGACTCCGGTGCCAACGGCGGCGTCGTGCTCCTCTCCAGCGTCTTCGACCAGTTCTTCAAGGCGCCCCCGGTCGCCTCGATCCCGCTGCTCCCCCGCTCCTTCGCCGCCGTCTGGCAGTCCGGGCGCTACGACGAGGCCCGCCGGATCCGCGGCACCGTCCGGCTGCACACCACCGTCACCCCCACCAAGGGCGACGGCACCTTCGTCGCCTACCTCTACGACGTCGGCCCGCTCGGCGTCGGCAAGCTGGTCAGCAACGCCCCGTACACCTTCCACGACAAGACCCCGGGCCGGGCCTTCGGCGTGGACCTGGAGCTCTTCTCGACCGCCTACGACGTGCCCGCGGGCCACCGGCTCGCCCTCGTCGTCGACACCGTCGACCCGCTCTACATCGAGCACAACCCCACCGGCGCGCAGCTGACCTTCTCCTCGCCGCAGGGCGACCCCAGCTACGTCTCGGTGCCGCTGCGCGAGCAGTGATCCACGGCGGCGGCCGGGCCGGGACGGCCCCGCTCCGGACCCTCAGTGCTTGAGGATCTTGGAGAGGAAGTCCTTGGCCCGGTCGCTCTCGGGGGCGGTGAAGAACTCCTCCGGGGTGCGGTCCTCGACGATCCGGCCGTCGGCCATGAACAGCACGCGGTTGGCCGCGGAGCGGGCGAAGCCCATCTCGTGCGTGACCACGACCATGGTCATGCCCTCCCGGGCGAGCTGCTGCATGACCTCCAGCACCTCGTTGATCATCTCCGGGTCCAGCGCGGAGGTGGGCTCGTCGAAGAGCAGGGCCTTGGGGTCCATGGCGAGGGCGCGGGCGATGGCCACGCGCTGCTGCTGGCCGCCGGAGAGCTGGGCGGGGAACTTGTCGGCCTGGTCGGCGAGGCCGACGCGGTCCAGGAGCTCGCGGGAGCGCCGGTCCGCCTCGCGCTTCGACCGCCCGCGGACCTTGACCTGCGCGAGCGAGACGTTGGCCAGGACGGTCTTGTGCGCGAAGAGGTTGAAGGACTGGAAGACCATCCCCACCTCGGCGCGCAGCCGGGCCAGGTCCTTGCCCTCGGCGGGCAGCGGCTCCCCGTCGATCAGGATCGTGCCCGACTCGACGGGCTCCAGCCGGTTGATCGCCCGGCACAGGGTGGACTTCCCGGAGCCGGAGGGCCCGATGACCACCACCACCTCCCCGCGGCCGACGGTGAGGCTGATGTCCCGCAGCACGTGCAGCGGTCCGAAGTGCTTGTTGACGTCCCGCAGCTCGATCAACGGATCGACGGCCATGCGCTGCCCTGCCCACTCGGAGTCGGATGCCGGTCAGCGCAAACTATCCAGCCCGGAAGGGCACTTCGCCGCGACACGCCGCCCGCCCCGGAGCGGCGGCACGCGCGGGGGCACGCGGGCTCGGTGGCGCGGTGGGGGCGTCAGCCCTCGGAGGCCTCCGCGTACGCCTGGCTGAGCTCGGGGGAACCGGTCATCGCCCAGGACACCCCCGACTCGATCACGTTCAGCTCCCGGCCCGAGGCCAGGCGGATCACCGGCTGGCCGTTGGGCCACACCTGCCAGGCGGTCCCCGGGATGGTCCGGACGATCACGGTGCCGAGGTAGAAGCCCGCGTCGTTGCCGAGCCACGGCACCACCTCGGGGTCCCGCCGCCAGCGCGGCATCAGCTGGTCGAGGGCCTCCAACGAGGCCGGGCTCCCGTCGAGTTCGAGCCCCGCCGCCCGCGCCTGGACCCGCAGCATCTCGCACTCCGAGAACAACTCGGCGACGCCCTCGGGGTCGTCCACGAGGGCGGCGGCAAGCCCCGCACCCCGTTCCGTTTCACGCCGGTTCAGCCAGTTGTCCAGGAAAGGGATGTTCATACCGCCCAGCGTCGCACCAGGATCCTCCGCTGGCCACAGGGCGCGCCTGCAAAAGCCCCTCGCCTACCGGTCGAGATCGAGGTCGACGACGACCGGCGCGTGGTCGGAGGCGCCCTTGCCCTTGCGCTCCTCGCGGTCGACGTAGGCGTCGGTGACGGCCTTGGTGAAGGGCTCGTTGCCGTAGACCAGGTCGATGCGCATGCCCTTGTTCTTGGGGAAGGCGAGCATCCGGTAGTCCCAGAAGGTGTACGGGCGGTCGTACTTCAGCGCGCGCGGGAAGACGTCCGAGAGGCCGACGCCGCGCAGCGCCTCCAGGGCGGCCCGCTCGGCCGGGGTGACGTGGGTGAGGCCGGCGAAGACGGCCGGGTCGTAGACGTCCTCGTCGGTCGGTGCCACGTTGAAGTCGCCGAGCACGGCGAAGGGACGCGGGCCGGCCGCGTCCTCGGCGACGGCCGCGGCCAGGGAGCGGAACCAGTCCAGCTTGTAGCCGTAGTGGTCGTGCTCGACCTCGCGGCCGTTGGGCACGTACACCGACCAGACCCGGACCCCGCCGCAGGTGGCGGAGATCGCCCGGGGCTCCTGCACGCCCTCGTAGTCGGGGCCGCCGGGCAGCCCCGTGACCACGTCGTCGAGGCCGACCTTGGAGAGCAGGGCCACGCCGTTCCAGCGGCCGGTGGCGTTGACGGCCGCCTCGTAGCCCAGCTCGCGCAGCTGTTCGTGGGGGAACTGCTCCGCCGAGCACTTGGTCTCCTGGATGCACACGACATCGGTGCCGGAGCTCTCCAGCCAGGCCAGCAGGCGCGGCAGCCGGGCGGTGATGGAGTTGACGTTGTAGGTGGCGATACGCATACCTGCCAACCTACCGCCCGGCACCGACAGCGCCCGTTACAGCTCGGCGCTGTCCCCCGCGGTGAGCCGCCCGTGGTCGGTGCCGCCCAGCTTGTCCAGGGCGAAGTCGTAGATCGGACGGGCGATGTCGGCGAGATAGGCGTCGTGGATGTCCAGGGCCCGGCGCGGCTTCACCTCGCGGAGGTAGTCGATCACCTCGGAGACCTTGTTCCAGGGTGCGTGCACCGGCACCATCAGGGTCTCCACCGGGACCCCGGGCACGGTCAGCGCGTCGCCGGGGTGGAAGAGGGATCCGTCGACGAGGTAGCCGACGTTGGTGACCTGCGGGATGTCCGGGTGGATCACGGCGTGCAGTTCGCCGTGCACCTGCATCTCGAAGCCTGCGGCGGTGAAGGTGTCGCCGTGGCCGACCGTGTGCACCCGGCCCGGGTAGGCGGGGGCGAGCCGCTCGGCGACGCTGCGCAGGGTCCACAGCCCTGCCGCCGGGTTCGCGTCGAGGGCGGCCCGCAGCCGGCCCTCGTCGAAGTGGTCGGGGTGTTCGTGCGTGACCAGCAGGGCGTCCGCCCCCAGGCCCGCGTCCGGTTCGCTGAAGGCGCCCGGGTCGATGACGAGCGTGTGCCCGTCCTTCTCCAACTGGACGCAGGAGTGCAGCCGCTTGGTGAGCTTCATGATCCCAGGCTAGCCGCGGGAAGGGCCCGGTCGGGGGTGGTCGGGGGTGGTCGGGGCGTGGTCAGGGCGTGGTCGTGGAGACCACGTAGACCTTGGGGTGCTCGGGGTCCGTGAGGTCCACGGTGATGTCGCGGCTGGGGCGCGGGTCGGCCTGCTCCAGGGTGGTCCCGTACCAGAGGGCTCGGGGGCTCCAGCTCCAGCCCGCGACCTCGGAGTCGTGCGGGGAGATGGTGACGTCGCCGGCGACCAGCGCGTCGCGGCTGGTGCCGACGGAGACGAGGAAGGCGTCGAGGTCGGCGGGGGTCACCGCGAACGCGGTGAAGAGCCGGCTCGTGCGCCAGTTGTTGGTCTCCAGGAAGCCGACCTTCCAGGCCTTCGCCGGGATCGGCACCTCGTAGATGCTGCGCTGCACCTTGGAGGGCCAGCCCGGGCGCACCTCGGACGCGCCGACCTTGGCCGCCTTGTCGCGGCCGCTCTCGCGGCTCTGCTGGGTGGAGATCGCGAGGTAGCCCGCGGGTACGCCGATCAGCAGCAGGATGGTGATCGCGGTGATCCAGCGGCGCTTGACGACGTGCCGGCGGTCCTCGGGGGTGGGCGGGGGCGTACCGCCCTCGTCGGGGGCGGAGGACTGGTGGGGCAGGGTGGGCGGGTTCACGACTGGTCCTCGGATGCGGTGCTCTCGCGCTTGCGGCCCAGCTGGCCCAGCTGCGCGTAGCGCTCGTAGCGCTCGACCCGCCGGCGGGTGGCGCGGCGGAAGCGCCGGGCGACGAGCCGGGCGAGGTCGGCGGCGCCGACCATACCCGCCTCGGGGCCGAGCTGGGCCTTGGCGATACGGGCCTCCGGGCGGTAGCCGCGGCCGGTGAGGTGGCGGCGGAAGGCGTCCCGGGCGGGGCCGATCAGCAGGTCGTCGGCGGCGCTGACGCCGCCGCCGATGACGAAGCAGGACGGGTCGAGGGCGGCGGCGAGGTTGGCGATGCCGACGCCGAGCCACTGGCCGATGTCCTGGAGCAGCTCGACGCACATGGCGTCGCCCTCGCGGGCCAGCTCGGTGATGAGCGGCCCGGTGATCTCGGAGACGTTCCCGCCGACCTTGGCGATGATGTTGTACGCGACCGGGGAGTCGGCGGCGGCCAGCTCGCGGGCCTCGCGCACCAGGGCGTTGCCGGAGCTGTACTGCTCCCAGCAGCCGCGGTTCCCGCAGGGGCAGCGGTGGCCGCCGGGGACGACCTGCATGTGGCCGAACTCGCCGGCGACCCCGTACCGGCCGCGCTTGACCTGGCCGCCTTCGAGGATGGCGCCGCCGATGCCGGTACCGAGCGTGATCATGACGAGATGGTCCTCGCCGCGTCCGGCGCCGAAGCGCCATTCGGCCCAGGCGGCGGTGTTGGCGTCGTTGTCGACCATGACCGGGACCGCGAGCCGGGACTGGAGGGCATCGCGCAGGGGCTCGTCGCGCCAGGCCAGGTGGGGGGCGAAGAGAACCCGGGAGCGGTCCGCGTCGACCCAGCCGGCCGCGCCGATGCCGACGGCGTGCACGTCGTGCCGGTCGGAGAGGTCCAGCACCAGCTCGACGATGGTGTCCTCGACGACCTTGGGGCTCTTGGACTTGTCCGGGGTCTCGGTGCGGATCTTCTCCAGGATGATCCCGTCGGCGTCGACGACGCCGGCCATCACCTTGGTGCCGCCGATGTCGATGCCGACGGTCGGGACACGCGGGGCGGTCAGGTGCGACCGCCGCTCACGGGTGCCGATGGTGCGCAGGACGGTGCCTCGCGCCGACCCCCGGTGGGTGAGCGTGAAGTCCCGGTACGTGCTCATCGAGTCGTGTCGTCCCTCGTGGGTGCGGTGGTGGGGGAAGCCTGGTCGGCCGGGCCGGTGCGGCCGGCGCCGCGGGCCCTGGTGTCCGTGGCGTCCGGGACGCCCGTGACGCCCGATCCCGATTCTGCCACTCGCTCCAGTTCGTGGCTCAGCTCGTCGAGCTCGGAGCCGCCCGCCATCTGGCGGGTGAGCTCGTCCAGGGTGATCGAGTCGCGGGTGTGACTGCCCGCCATCGTGCCGCGCTTGAGCAGCACGAAGCGGTCCCCGACCAGGTGGGCGTGGTGCGGGTTGTGGGTGATCAGGACCACACCGAGGCCGGCGTCCCGGGCCGCCGCGACGTACTTGAGGACCACGCCGGACTGCTTGACCCCGAGGGCCGCGGTCGGCTCGTCGAGTACGAGGACCTTCGCCCCGAAGTGGACGGCGCGGGCGATGGCCACGCACTGCCGCTCGCCGCCGGAGAGGGTGCCGATGGGCTGGTCCACGTCGCGCAGGTCGATGCCCATGCGCAGCAGCTCGTCGCGTGTGGTCCGGCGCATGAGGTCCACGTCGAGGCGGCGCAGGGGGCCGCGGCCCTTCGTCGGTTCGGAGCCGAGGAAGAAGTTGCGCCAGACGGGCATCAGCGGGACCACGGCGAGGTCCTGGTAGACGGTGGCGATGCCATGGTCGAGGGCCGCGCGCGGGTTGGCGAGGACGGTCTCCTCGCCCTCGATCTCGAAGGTGCCGGCGTCGTGCCGGTGCAGCCCCGCGATGATCTTGATGAGGGTGGACTTGCCGGCGCCGTTGTCGCCGAGGACGCAGGTGATCTCGCCCGCGGAGACCTCCAGGGAGACGTCCTGGAGGGCGCGGATGTTGCCGTAGTACTTGCTGACGCCGGTCAGTCTCACCAGGGCGGTCGTCGCCTCTGCGCTGCCGGTGGTGGCTCCTGTGGTGGTCACTTGCTCGCCTCCGCCCGCTTGCGGACCCATGCGTTGAGCAGCGTGGCCAGCAGGAGCATCGCGCCGAGGAAGAACTTGAACCAGTCCGGGTTCCACTGGGCGTACACGATGCCGTTGCTGGTCATGCCGAAGATGAAGGCGCCGACCGCCGAGCCGATGGCGGAGCCGTAGCCGCCGGTCATCAGACAGCCGCCGATGACCGCCGCGATGATGTAGAGGAACTCGTTGCCCACGCCCTCGCCCGACTGGACCACGTCGAACGAGAAGAGGATGTGCTGGCCGGAGATCCAGGCGCACAGGGCGACGCCCATGTAGAGGCCGATACGGGTCTTCACGACGGGCACGCCGACCGCGCGGGCCGCGTCGGCCCCGCCGCCGACCGCGAAGACCCAGTTGCCGGCGCGGGTGCGCAGCAGGATCCACGTGGCGACGGCGACCAGGGCCAGCCACCACAGAACGGTGATCTGCAGGGTGACCGGGCCGATCTCCCACTTCGAGGCGAAGAGGGCGCGGGCGGAGCGGAAGCCCTCCATGTCGGCGATCGACTTGGTGGAGACCGTGCCGCTGATCAGCTTGGTGAAGCCGAGGTTCAGGCCGGTCAGCATCAGGAAGGTGCCGAGCGTGATGATGAAGCTGGGCAGCTTGGTGCGGGTCAGCATGAAGCCGTTGAAGAAGCCGATGGCCAGGGCGACCAGCAGGGACACCAGGACGCCGACCCAGACGTTCGCGGTCATCTGGTAGCTGAACATCGAGCTCACCAGCGCCGAGGTCGTGACCATGACACCGGCGGAGAGGTCGAACTCGCCGCCGATCATCAGCATGGCCACGGGGACCGCCATGATCCCGATGGTGGAGGCCGAGTACAGGATCGTGCTGAGGCTGGAGGCCTGCAGGAAGGTGGGGGCCGCGATGGAGAAGAAGACGAAGACGGCCACGGCGCCGACCACCGCGCCCAGCTCGGGACGCCCGAGCAGCCTGCGGACGAGGGAGGCCGGCGCGAGCCGTTCGTCGACGGCGGTGGCGGCGCTCATCGGCTGCCCCGCTTGATGTACTCCTCCAGCTCGGCGGCCTCGGCGGCGGTCACGATCTGCGGCCCGGTGAGCACGGGGCGGCCGCCGCCGAGCACGTCGGCGTTGTAGCGGTAGAGCCAGAGCAGGTCGATGGCCTCGTATCCCTGCAGGTAGGGCTGCTGGTCCACGGCGAAGCCGAGGGCGCCGGACTTGAGGTCGCGGGCCACCGAGTCGTTGAGGTCGAAGGTGTCGACCTCGGCCTTGCTCCCGGCGGCCTCCTTGGCCTTGACCGCGGTGGGGGCGAAGGGCGCGCCGAGGGTGAGGATCGCGTCGATGGACGGGTCCGCCTGCAGCTTGGCCTGGATGGCCGCCTGGACCGAGGGCATGTTCGTGCCTTCGACGTACAGGTTCTCCATCTCGCCGGAGAAGGTCTTCTTCGCGCCGGCGCAGCGCTGCTCGTGGCCGACGTTGCCCTGCTCGTGCAGGACGCAGACGGCCTTCTTGCGGCCGCGCTTGCCCAGCTCGGTGCCGACCGCCTCGCCCGCGATGGTCTCGTCCTGGCCGATGTGGGTGAGCGCCCCGTACGCGGCGGACTGGGCGGATCCGGAGTTGACCGTGATCACCGGGATGCCGGCCTTGACGGCCTTCTGCACGACGTCCTTGAGGGCCTCGGGCTTGGCCAGGCTCACCACGATCCCGTCGACCTTCTGGTCGATGGCGTTCTGCACGAACTGCGCCTGCTGCTGGGCCTGGTCGTCGTGGGAGTAGACGAAGTTGATGTTGTCCTTGGCCGCGGCCTCCTTGGCACCCTTCTGGACGATGTCCCAGAAGGTGTCGCCGTCGCCCGCGTGGGTCACCATCGCGAAGGTCCAGCGCGGGGTGGAGACGGCGGGCCGGCCCGCCTCGGCGGCCTTCGCCCGCTCCTCGGCGCGCTTGCCGCCCGTACTGCTGCATCCCGCGAGCGAGGCCCCCAGTACCGCCGCGAGCACGGCGCCCACGACGCGCACCCCTGTCCGAACCCTAGCCACGTCGCCGCGCCCTTCCCTCGTCCGTCTCGTCCGCCATCGCGGCCGTCATCATTCGGTCATTCCGGTTTCAGCCGCCCAGTATCCGCCACAGTGGACCATGAAGGGCCATCGGGGCATGCACCCGCAGATCGACACGGCGGGATCGCAGATCAGCACGCGAAACCCCCAAGATCGACGCGAGCGGATTGACAGGTTCCCCCAACGGGGCCAGGTTGAGTTCATGCGCATCGGGCTCATCGGAACTGGCCGGATCGGCTCGTTCCACGCGGCGGCACTCGCCCGCCACCCGGAGGCGGGCTCGCTCCTGCTCGCCGACTCCGATCCCGCGCGGGCGGCACGCCTCGCCGACCGGCTCGGGGCCACGGCCGCGCCCTCCGTGGAGCAGGTCTTCACCTGGGGCGTGGACGCGGTGGTCGTGGCCTCCTCCACCGACGGGCACGCGGAGCTGGTCGTCCGGGCGATCCGCGGCGGGCTCCCGGTGTTCTGCGAGAAGCCGGTCGCCCCCGACCTCGGCCGCACCCTGTCCGTCCTGCGCGAGGTGTCGGCCCTGGGCGGGCTGCTCCAGGTGGGCTTCATGCGCCGCTTCGACGCGGGCTACCGCACGGCCCGGGAGATGGTCCGCTCCGGCGCCCTGGGCCGGCTGCACACCGTACGGACGACGACGGCCGATCCCACTCCGCCAGCCGCCGACTACCTGGCGACATCGGGCGGCCTCTACCGGGACTGCATGGTGCACGACTTCGACATGGTGCGGTGGGTGACCGGCCGCGAGGTGGTGGAGGTGTACGCCGCCGGGTCGGACGCCGGTCCGCCGCAGTTCCGGCAGACGGGTGACGTGGACACGGCCGCGGCGGTCCTCACACTGGACGACGGGACCCTGGTCACGGCCACCGGTACCCGGTGCAACGGCGCCGGCTACGACGTGCGGATGGAACTGGCCGGGGAGCGGGACCAGGTCTCCGCCGGACTGGACGACCGGACGCCGATCGCCTCGACCGAACCGAACGGGCCGCCGGCCGCGAGCAAGCCGTGGACCGGCTTCCTGGAGCGCTTCGGCCCCGCGTACGAGGCCGAGCTGGATGCCTTCGTACGGCTGGTGCGCGGCGAGTGCGAGAACCCCTGCGACGGGCGGGAGGCCCTGGCCGCGCTGCGGGTCGCGGAGGCCTGCGAGCTGTCGCGGCGGGAGCGGCGCCGGGTCCGGCTGGAGGAGCTCCCGGACCTGTCGGATCGGTAACCGCATCGGCGACCGGTTCGGTGACCGGTTCGGTGGGCAGGGCATCCGGCCACCCTACGGGGGTGATCCCCGGCTGACTGCGGCGCTTTCCGGTCACGCTCGCGGACGCGCTCGCGGCCTGCTCGGGGACCTGCTCGGGGCATGCTCAGGCAGGGGCCGGGGTGAGCGCGCGCCGCCCCCAGGCGGTGCCGACCAAAACCAGCACAACGCCGGCGTAGCCGAGAGGTCCCAGGTGCTCCCCACCGACAGCGATGCCCGCGACGGCCGCCCACAGGGGCTCGGTGCCGAGCAGCAGGCTGACCCGGGAGGGCGAGGTACGCCGTACGGCCCACATCTGCACGAAGAAGGCGAAGAGGGTGCAGAAGACGGAGAGGAACGCCAGGCCGGCCCACTGGGCGGGCCCGAAGTCCGCCGCGGCGGCCCAGGGGGTCGCGCCGGTCCCCGGTACGGCGGCCAGCAGGGCGAAGACGAGCACGGCGCCGCCGAGCTGCACCGTGGTCAGCGACAGCGGGTCGGCGCCGCGGACGCCCTCGGAGCGGGCCATCAGCAGCACGTGCAGGGTGCGGGCGAGGGCGGCGCCGAGGATCAGCAGGTCGCCGAGGCCGGGTGCGGTGAAGCCGGCGCCCTGGGTGAGCAGCACGACGCCGAGGACGGAGGCCGCGGCGGCCCCGAGGAAGGAGGCGGAGGGTGCCTTCCGCTTCACGGCGGCGTCGGCGAGCGGGGTGAAGATCATGGTCAGGCTGATGATCAGCCCCGCGTTGGTGGCGGAGGTGTGGACGACCCCGTAGGTCTCCAGCAGGAAGATCCCGCCGAGCACGAGCCCCAGCAGCCCGGCGCCGCGCAGCTGGGCCGGGGTCAGCGCGCGCAGCCGCGCCCACCCGGCGACGACCAGCACGGGCAGCACGAGCGCGAACCGCAGCACGAGTACGGCGATAACGGTGTGCGCGGTGGTGATCCCCTTGGCGGCGAGATAGCTCCCGCCCCACACGACGGCGACGGCCAGCACGGGCAGATCACCGGCCCAGGCGCGGCGGGGTGGGGCTTGCAGGGCGGGCGAGGCGACGGCCACGGGAGGTCTCCAACATCACTCGGGAGGTGGAGACATCGGTGGCTCGCACGGTTGCGGGGCACACCGTACCGGAGCCGATCATGCGGGGCGACCCGTTTCCGGGCCTCGCGCCCCCGACCCGTAGAGTCGGCCGCATGGCTGATCTCTACGCCGTGGATCTGGCGTTCGACCTGCTCGACACCACGCCCGACGCCGTGCTCGCGGAGGTGCGCCGTCACATGACGGGGGACGGCCTGCTCTCACCCCGGGGCCCGGCCTGGCGGGTCGGCGGGATGCTCGTCGGCGAGTTCGGCCCGGCGGAACGCGACGGCTGGGCCCTGACGGCCCGCCAGGAGATCCACGAGCATCAGCTCCCGGCCCTGGAGGACCTCCTGCTGCTCCTCACCCCGCACATCCGCCCGCCGGGCCCGGTCGGCCGCATCCGCCACCACGCCCACGAGTCCCCGGACCTCCTGGTCCTGCGCGAGGGCCGGGTGGTCCAACTGGCCCTGGACCGGCGGTAGCCGATGCCGCCGGGGGTGCCCGGCACCGGCTGCGGCGGGACCGCCGGCGGGACCGGCAGGTCTACACCGTCCTGTGCCACCCGCCGTCCTCGGTGCCCCAGCCGGTGACGCGGGGCCGGACCGTGGGGAGGGCCCAGGGCTCCACGCTCGCGCCGCAGAGCTCGGCCAGGAACTGGACCGTTCCGCCCTCGTAGTGCCACCAGGGGCCGTTGCGGGACCAGACGGTGACGGGCCAGTGGTCCGGATCCCCTTCGAGCCCGGACCAGAAGAACCGGTCGCCCTCCGCCGAGTCCGCCCAGGCCATCAGGGGCGCCGACAGGAGCTCCTCGGGACGCAGCTCGGCGGGACAGTTCGACCCCCAGTCCCCGTTCTCCTTCTCCATGGCCCTGGCCCAGTCGCGCTCCTCGCCGGGCTCGGGGAGGCTGACGGTCAGGAAGTCGTCCAGCTCGAACGGCGGACACCATTCGGCGAGCGCCTTGAAGTCGGCCGGCAGAGCCGTGCCGAGGATCTCCTCGACCTCCCGCCACCCGAACACGGCGGGTTCCTGCCGCCGGATGTCCACCAGTCCTGGAACGGCACGTTCCAGTGCGGTGACCGCCTCGTCGGCGTCGATGATCCTGCGTACCGGCTTCTGCGTACCTATGAGCTCTTCCACGGCCGCAGCCTGCCAGACGGGCCGTTCGCCCTCCCGGCCGGGCTCCGCCCGGCCGCTCGCTACGCGCCGACGGTGCCGAACGACGCCCGGCCCGTCGGCCGGTAGGTGTGGATGGCCGTCCCGACGGGCGTCGTGCGGGAGGCCGTCAGCTCGTAGGCGGTCGGCAGCCCGCCGGTGGGGAACAGCCTGCGTCCCGCGCCCAGGACCACGGGGAACACCAGCAGGTTGATCTCGTCGACGAGGTCCCGGGCGAGCAGCCACTGCGCGAGCTGCCCGCTCCCGTGCACCTGGAGTTCCCCATCGAGCGCGTCCTTGGCCCGGACGATCTCGCTCTGCAGGTGCTCCCCGTCGAGCACGGTGGCCGGCCCCCAGGCCGGCTCCTCGATGGTGGTCGAGGCCACGTACTTGTGCAGCCGGTTCAGCCCGCCCGCGACGGGGTCGCCCGGCTCGTCGTGCTCCGGCCAGTAGCCGGCGAAGATCTCGTACGTCTTCCGTCCGAGCAGGAACGCCCCCGCCCGGCCGAACACCTCGGTGATGAACTCCCCCATCTCCTCGTCGACGTAGGGCGCGGCCCACCCGCCGTATTCGAACCCGTCACTGCGGTCCTCGTCGGGCCCGCCGGGCGCCTGCAGCACGCCGTCCAGCGTCACGAAGGTGGTCAGTGTCAGCTCCGCCATGGCCCTGCGCTCCTCGCTCGATGGTCTCTACGGGTTCAGACTCCCGCTCCCGCCAGAACTCATCGCGCCGCCACGCACGGCCCGCACCCGATTCCCGTCGCCCCCGGGAACGCGGGGTCGGATTCCTGCCAGCGGTGGCGGGTCGGGCGCTATTTGATTGAACTCGCAACCAATCAGCGGGGCGAATGCGGGAGGAAAGCCATGGACAGGAACGCGGTGGCACTGGTGACCGGGGGGAGCCGGGGGATCGGGGCGGCGGTCGCGGTGCGGCTCGCCGAGGACGGGGCGGACGTGGCGATCACGTACCTCAGCGACGCGGAAGCCGCGGGGCGCGTGGTGAAGGCGGTGGAGGCGCTCGGGCGGCGGGCGGTCGCGCTGCGGGCCGATGCGGGGGACGCGGCGGAGGTCGCCAACGCCGTCGGGGAGACCGTACGGCGGTTCGGGCGGCTCGACGTGCTCGTCAACAACGCCGGGGTGGGGGCGGTCGGGCCCCTGGAGGCGGTGGAGTCGGCCGACGTGGACCGGGTGCTCGGCGTCAACGTGCGGGGCGCGTTCCTCGCGGCGCAGGCCGCGGCCGGACGGATGCGGGAGGGCGGGCGGATCATCACGATCGGCAGCTGCATGGCGCAGCGGGTGCCGGGGCCGGGCGGGGTCCTGTACGCGATGAGCAAGGCCGCGACGATCGGGCTGACGAAGGCTCTGGCGCGGGAGCTCGGCGGCCGCGGGATCACCGCGAACGTGGTGCATCCGGGGCCCGTCGACACCGACATGAACCCGGCCGACGGCCCGTACGCGGGCCCGCAGGCGGCGATGACGGCGCTGGGCCGGTTCGGGAAGGCGGCGGAGGTCGCGGACGTGGTGGCCTTCCTGGCCGGACCGGGCGCCGGCTACGTCACGGGCGCGGAGTTCGCGGTGGACGGCGGCCACGCGGCGTAGCCCTCGCCGGGCGTGCGGGCGGACACGACCCGGGGGCCCCCGAACCCCGGGCAGACCCGACCCCGGGGTGCCCCAGGACCCCGGACGGGCATGGACCCGAGGCGCCCCGCTCCCGGGCAGGCGGGGAGCCGGGGCACCCCTGCCCCCGGGCGGGCAAGGACCTGGGTGCCCCGGCCGCTGGCCGGCCCGCGGACCGGGAGGCCGGGGCAGCGCCCGGCCCGCCCTCCCCCGGGCCGGGGGCGGCGCGCATCCGGGAGCCCCGAAGCCTGGGCGGACACGCACCCGGGTGCCCCAGGCCCCCGAGCGGTCACCGACCTGGGAACCCCCCGAGCCCGAGCGGACCCGCATCCGGGAGCCCGGAGACCCGGCGGGCATGGACCCCGGGCGGACAGGGCGCTGGGTGCCCCGGCCGCTGGCCGGCCCGCGGGCCGGCCAGGAGCCCGGGTCGCGCCCGGCTCGCCCTCCCCCGGGCCGCGGGCCGACTGGCGCGCTTATGCTCGGCTTGATCGACATACCGAACGGGCTGGGGGAATCGTGGACTTCACCGACCGGCAGGGCCGGAGCGTGGTGCTCGACGAGATCACGGACGGGAACTGGCGCGCCGTCGCCGACGTGGCGCCGGCGGACGGCCAGCGCCGGTTCGTCGCCGCGCTCGGCGCCCGGTACCTGCTCCTCTCGATGCGCGGCGGGGTGTGGAGTTCGCTCGCGATCCGCGCCGGCGACACCGTCGTGGGGCACGTGATGTGGGCGTACGACGACGAGGGCGGCGCCCACTGGATCGGCGGCATGATCGTCGACGCCGCCGAGCAGGGCCGGGGCGTGGGGCGGGCCGCGGTGCGCGCACTGGTCGGGCGGCTCGCGGCGCTGCCGGCCTGCCGGGAGATCCGGCTCTCGTACCATCCCGACAACGCGCCCGCCGCCAGGCTGTACGCCGAGCTCGGCTTCGTGCCCACCGGCGAGTTCGAGGACGACGAGGTCGTGGCCGCGCTGGGCGTCGCACCGGTCTCCGGCTGACCGGGCGGGCCTGGGCGGAGCCGGGCCTTGTGCCGCCTCGGCGGGGCTTCTCCGGGTCTTCGCGGCGGCCCGTCTCGGCCCGCGCCGTGCCCCGCGGGGCGCGGGGCCACCGCTCGCCCACGCCGCAGGGGCGCACCGGGATCCGGTGCGCCCCTGCGGGGTGTGCCGGCCCCGGGGGTGTCGGCCCCCGGGGCGGTCAGCGGTACGGCGTCAGCCGCCCAGCTCCTGGTGACGGGCGGTCAGCGCCGCCGCGCCGGCCTCCGTCAGGGAGCCGAACAGGCGCAGGCGCGAGAAGCCGCCGTCCGGGAAGATGTCGATCCGTACGTGGGTGCCCACCGCCGGGGCGTCCAGTACGAAGCGGTGGTTGGTGTCGGGCTGCAGGCGGGTCCGGGGCAGGAACTCCGTCCACTCGCCCTCCTCGCCCGTCCTGACCGACAGGGAGGCCCAGCCGGCCGAGTTGCCCTTGAGGTACGCGGTGTCGATCTCGACGGCGCGGATCTCGGACTCGGTGACGAGCTGGTAGCGGATCCAGTCGTTGCCGTTGTCGCGGCGGCGGGCGGTCTCCCAGCCGTCGTCCATCTTGCGGGAGCGGCCCGGGTTGATGGTGTTGGTCGGCGGGGAGTAGAAGCGGTTGGAGGCGTCCTGGACGGAGCCGCCGTTCTCCAGCGCCACCACGTCGAAGGAGCCGAGCGCGGCGAGCCACTCGGGGTCGGGCAGGACCTCGCCGTGGACCCGCAGGCGGGCGATGCCGCCGTCGGGGTGCTGGTTGACGCGCAGGTGCGTGAAGCGCTGCTCGGCGTCGACCTCGAAGCCGTTGGCGGCGTGCCCGCCGACCGCCGTGCGGGGCACGATGGTCGTCCACTTCACGTCGTCGCCCTGGAGCTCCTCCGGGGTCGGCGCGAGGGCGCCCTCCCAGTTGGTGGCCTCGATGGAGACGGCCTGCGGCATGTTGCCGCGGAAGTGGGCGGTGTCGACGACGATGCCGCGGATGACGCCGGGCGCGCCGAGGCGTACGAGGGCCCAGTCGTGGTCCTCGGGCGTGGGCCAGGGCTGGGTGGCGGAGACGCCGCGGCGGCGGCGGGTCTCCCAGCCGTCCATGACCTTGCCCTTGTGGCCGAAGTCCTCGGGGTCGAAGTGCGCGGCCTCGGAGATCAGCAGGTTCTCGCGCTGGGCGAAGAACTCGTCGTTGGCGGCGATGACACCGGCGCCCAGTTCACGGGCGGCGAGGTTCGCGTACTGGGTGAAGGGGAAGTCCGCGGTGCGGTAGTCCGCGTACGGGTCGCCGCCTCCGTACGGGTTCGCGTTGCCGGTGAAGGATTCAATCGCCACTGGTCAGTTCTGCCTTTCGAGGAGGAGGCCCGTGGGCTCGGTCGGGGTGCCGTGGTCGGCGATCTGCGTGCCGCGCAGCCAGGTGGACTTCACGACGCCGTGCAGGGTCTTGCCCGCGTACGCCGTGACCCGGTTGCGGTGGTGGAGTTCGGCCGGATCCACGGTGAACGTTTCTTCGGGGGCGAGCACGGCGAAGTCGGCGTCGCGGCCGGCCTCGATCGCGCCCTTCTGCGCCAGCCCGGCGAGGGCGGCCGGGGCGGCGGACATCCAGCGGACGACGTCCTCCAGGGTCCGGCCGCGGCGGCGCGCCTCGGTCCAGATGGCGGGAAGGCCCAGCTGGAGGGAGGAGATGCCGCCCCACGCGGTGGAGAAGTCGCTCGTCTTCAGGTCCGCGGTGGAGGGCGAGTGGTCGGAGACGATGCAGTCGATGGTGCCGTCGGCGAGCGCGTCCCACAGGAGGTCCTGGTTGGCGGCCTCGCGGATCGGCGGGCAGCACTTGAACTCGCTCGCGCCGTCCGGCACTTCCTCGGCGGTGAGGGTGAGGTAGTGCGGGCAGGACTCGACGGTGATCCTGACGCCCTCGGCCTTGGCCGTGGCGATCAGCGGCAGCGCGTCCGAGGACGACAGGTGCAGGACGTGGACGCGGGCGTTCAGCCGCTTCGCCTGGGCGATGAGGTTGCCGATGGCGGTGTTCTCGGCGTCGCGCGGCCGGGAGGCCAGGAAGTCGGCGTACTTGGGGCCGGGGACGACGGGGGCGGCGTCGAGGTGGTGGGGGTCCTCGGCGTGCACGATCAGCAGGCCGCCGAAGCCGGTGATCTCGGCGAGGGAGGTGGCCAGCTGCTCCTGGTCGAGCTCGGGGAACTCGTCCACGCCCGAGGGCGACAGGAAGCACTTGAAGCCGTAGACCCCGGCGTCGTGCAGCGGGGCCAGGTCCTTGACGTTGTCCGGGAGGGCGCCGCCCCAGAAGCCGACGTCCACGTGCGCCTTGGCGCGGGCGACCTCCTGCTTGACGCGCAGGTTGTCGACCGTGGTGGTCGGCGGGAGCGAGTTGAGCGGCATGTCGAGGATCGTGGTGATGCCGCCGGCCGCGGCGGCGCGGGTGGCCGTCCAGAAGCCCTCCCACTCGGTGCGGCCGGGGTCGTTCACGTGGACGTGGGTGTCGACCAGGCCGGGGAGCAGGACGTCGTCGCCGAAGTCCTCCAGCCGGGCTCCGGCCGGCACCTCGGCGTCGTGTGCGAGCACGGCCGTGATCTTCCCGCCGGCGACGGCGACCGAGGCGGCGCGCGTCCCCTCGGGGGTGATGACGCGCGTCGAGCGCAGTACCAGTTCCACAGCCACGTCGGCCACCGGAACCTCCCCATCTACTTCCACAGAGCGAAATTCAACGTTCTGTTGACGGAGTCTTCCCGGCGATCCGGGAGCAGTCAAGAGTCCACAGACGGACCACTGACACACCGGGACCGCAATTGGATGTTTCCACAGGATGGAATTAAGATTTCGCTATACAGAATGTAGCTACCACCACGGGAGTCGGGCGGATAACTTCCGGAGGACGTCCGCCACCAGGACAAACCACCTCTGACCGGCGGCGACGGCCCCCACCCCAGCACTAGGGCCGACGCCGACCGCCGGGTAGGCTGCTCCCTTGCCTGCCAGCACCGAAAGGACCGCGCCGTGCCGACGTCCAGCGCCAGCACCACCGACGCTTCCTCAAAGACCCCTGCCGCCAGCGGTGGCGTCCAGTCCCTTGAGCGCGCCTTCGATCTGCTCGAACGTATGGCCGACGCCGGGGGCGAGGTCGGCCTCAGCGAGCTCTCGGCCGCCAGCGGTCTGCCCCTGCCCACGATCCACCGCCTGATGCGCACGCTGGTGGCGTGCGGGTACGTACGCCAGCAGCCCAACCGACGGTACTCCCTCGGCCCCCGCCTGATCCGCCTCGGCGAGTCCGCGTCGCGCCTGCTGGGCACCTGGGCGCGCCCCTACCTCGCCCGTCTGGTCGAGGAGACCGGCGAGACGGCGAACATGGCCCTGCTCGACGGGGACGAGATCGTCTACGTCGCCCAGGTGCCGTCCAAGCACTCGATGCGCATGTTCACCGAGGTCGGCCGCCGGGTCCTCCCGCACTCCACCGGTGTGGGCAAGGCACTGCTCGCCCACACCCCTGCCGACGAGGTACGGGCCCTGCTGGCCCGCACCGGGATGCCGGCCGCGACCGAGAAGACCATCACCACGCCCGAGGGCTTCCTGGAGGCACTGGAGCAGGTCCGCAGGGCCGGCTACGCGGTCGACGACAACGAGCAGGAGATAGGAGTCCGCTGCCTGGCCGTGTCGGTGCCGAACTCGCCGACCGCCGCCGCGATCTCCATCTCCGGCCCGGCCGGACGCGTCACCGAGGCCGTGACCGAGTCCTTCGTCCCGATCCTCCAGAACGTCGCCGCCGAGCTGTCGGTGGCCCTGGCCAACCAGAGCCCGGCGTAGGTCTGCCGCACGGCCGTGCGAAGGCCCCGGCGCCCCCACCGAGGGGGCACCGGGGCCTTCCCGTACGCGGGCTCAGGACGCGGCGACGCGGTCCTGGTGCCCGGCCGTCAGCCGGCCGTCGGCCATGGTCGCCGTGCGGTCCATCCGCTCCAGGTGGGCGTGGTCGTGGGTGACGAGCACCGTCGCGGTGGAACGCTCGCGCGTCAGCGTGACCAGCAGGTCCAGCACGGCCGCGCCGCGCTCGTGGTCGAGGGCGCTGGTCGGCTCGTCGACCAGCAGCACGGCGGGCTCGTTCATCAACGCGCGGGCGATGTTGATCCGCTGGCGCTGGCCGCCGGAGAGCTGGTGGGGGCGCTTGTCGGCCTTGTCGGCGAGACCCACCGCGTCCAGCAGTTCCAGTGCCCGCCGGCGCAGGGCCTTCGCGGGCCGGCCCGCCACGTGGGCCATGACCTGGAGCTGCTCGGCGGCGGTCAGCGAGGCCAGCAGGTTCGGCTGCTGGAAGACGATGCCTATCTTCTCCCGGCGCAGGGCCGACTTCTCGGCGGGGCCGAGCCGCGTGGTGTCCTCGCCGGCGACGACGACCCGGCCGCGGTCCGGGGTGACGAGGGTGGCGGCGACCGCGAGCAGGGAGGACTTGCCGGAGCCGGAGGGCCCGATCACCGCCGTGAGGGTGCCGGCCGGGACCTCCAGGCCGACCGCGTCGAGGGCGGTGAGCCGGCTCTCCCCGTCGGGGTAGGTGAGCGTGACGTCGTGGACGAGGAGGGTCATCGGGCGCTCCCGAGGGCGGTCAGCGGGTCGACGGCGGTGATCCGCCGGATGGACAGGGCCGCGCCCAGCGCGCCGAGCGCGATCATGATCGCGGCGGGAACGAGCACCGTGGCGGCGTCGAGGACGAAGGGAACGTCGCCGCCGCTGATCACTGCGCCGAATCCGGCGGCGAGCCCGGTGCCCAGGCCGGTGCCGATGGCGAGCATCACCACGGCCTGGCCGAGGGCGTCCCGCAGCAGGTAGGGGGTGGAGGCTCCCAGGGCCTTCAGGACGGCGATGTCGCCGCTGCGCTGGATGGTCCACACCGTGAAGAAGGCCCCTATGACCAGGGCCGAGATGGCGAAGAGGAAGCCGCGCATCAGCTGGAGCGAGCCGTTCTCGGCCTGGTAGGAGCCTATGGCGCCCAGGGCCTCGTCCACGGTCTGCGCCCGGGTGGCCGCCGCCCGGTCGGCGGCGGCGAGGTCCAGGCCGCTGCCGGAGACGGCGACGACGGTGGCGAGGGTGTCGATGGAGGTGCCGGGGTTGCCGATGCGCTGCCAGTCGTTGAGGTCCATCCAGACGACCGGGGTGTGGCTGTAGGCGGCGGTGCCGGCGACGGCGGCCACCGTCAGTTCGAGCGGGCCGATCTTGAGCTTGGCGCCTGCGCTGAGGCCGCCGAGCTCCTTCGCCGCCTTCTCGGCGAGGACCACCCGGCCCTGCGTGAGGCCCGCGTCCCGCGGCGCTATCCCGCCCGCGGGCTCCACGCCGAAGACCGAGACCGCGGCGGTGCGCTCACCCGAGACGGCGTTGGTGGTGCGGATGCCGAGGGGCTGCGCGGCCTTCACACCGGGCTGCCCCCGCCAGGCCAGCCACGCGGACTCGGGCACCTGGGAGTTGGTGAAGGACACCTTCTGGTCCCCGGTGGGAGCGGCGAAGGCCAGGTGCGAGGCGGGCAGGCCGGTGATGGCCGAGATGTTCTCCCGGGCCAGGCCGGCGGTGAGCCCGGACAGCAGGCCGACCAGCAGCGTGATCAGCAGCACCACCGAGCCCATGAGGGCGAAGCGGCCCTTGGCGAACCGTAGATCTCTCCATGCGACGAACATGTCCCCCACCTTGGTGTTCCGCGTGGACACAAGGCATCGCGCCACAGTAGTGATCCTCGTATCGAAGGGCGCACCGGTACATCAAACTTTCGGTTGACCGGGGCCGGCGGGGACCCGCTTACGCTGGTCGGGACATGACTGCCGCCGCTCCCCCCGTACCGCCCGGCTCCTGCGCGCCCCCGGCCGCAGCCACCGCCACCACCGCCGCCCGGGCCCTGACCCCCGTGTCGAAGGTGCTGAAGCTGTGCCTGCACGCCCTGCTCCTCGGGCTGCTCGCGCTGGCCGCCGGCCGGGCCGTCGCCGACTCCGCGCCCCGGGTGGGCTGGGTGGTCGCCGCCTGCGCGCTGCTCGCCACCGTGTACGCGGCCGGGGTGCGGGCGCCCGCCGTGCACAGCTCGCCGCGGGCGGGCGCGGTGTGGCTGGCCGGGCTCGGGGCGGCCTGGGCGGGCCTGCTGCTGGTCTCCCCCGACGGGCTGTGGATCGCCTTCCCGCTGTACTTCCTGGAACTGCACCTGCTGCGGCTGCGGTGGGGGGTCGCGGCCGTCGCGGTGACGGCCTGCGCCGCCATCGGCGGCTTCCTCGCCCACAGCGGCGCGGCGACCCCGGGGGCCTTCCTCGGGCCGCTGCTGGGCGGCGCCGTGGCGGTGGCGACCGTACTGGGCTACCAGGCCCTGTACCGCGAGAGCGAACGGCGCCGGGAGCTCATCGAGGAGCTCATCACCACCCGCGCCGACCTGGCCGCGGCCGAACGCAGCGCGGGGATCCTGGCCGAGCGGGAGCGGCTGGCCCGGGAGATCCACGACACCCTCGCCCAGGGCCTGTCCTCCATCCAGCTGCTGCTGCGGGCGGCCGAGCGGGCGCTTCCGGAGGGTGCCCCGGCCCTGCCGCACATCGCGCAGGCCCGGGAGGCCGCCCAGGACAACCTCGCCGAGGCGCGTCGCTTCGTCCGCGCCCTGACACCGCCGGACCTGGAGCACGGCTCGCTCGCCGCGGCGCTGGAGCGGCTGTGCGCGGGCGTGCCGGGGCCGCGGGTGCGGTTCTCGCTGAGCGGCCGGCCGCGGGTGCTGCCGACCCCGTACGAGGTCGCGCTGCTGCGGATCGCCCAGTCGGCGCTGGCCAACGTGGTGCGGCATGCCCGGGCCGGGCGCGCGGAGATCACGCTGACCTTCATGGACGCCTCGGTGACGCTGGACATCGTCGACGACGGGCACGGCTTCGACCCGTCCTCGGCCGCCTCCGGCTCGGGCGACGGCGGCTTCGGGCTGCCCGCCATGCGCTCGCGCGCCGAGACCCTGGGCGGGCTGTTCACGGTGGAGTCCGCCCCCGGGCAGGGCACCGCCGTGGCCGTCACCCTGCCGCTGCCCCTGGAACACCTGGAACACGCGGACCCCGTGGAGGCCCTGTGACCATCCGGCTCCTGCTCGCCGACGACCACCCCGTGGTCCGGGCGGGCCTGCGCGCGGTACTGGACACCGAGGAGGACTTCGCGGTGGTGGCCGAGGCGGCGACCGCCGAGCGGGCGGTGGAGCTGGCCGCCGGCGCACCGGTGGACGTGGTGCTGATGGACCTCCAGTTCGGGCCGGGCATGCACGGATCGGAGGCGACGGCCCTGATCACGGCCCGCCCGGGCGCCCCCCGGGTGCTGGTGCTGACCACGTACGACACGGACGCGGACATCCTGGCGGCGGTGGAGGCGGGCGCCTCGGGCTACCTGCTCAAGGACGCCCCGCCGGAGGAGCTGGCGGCTGCCGTGCGCACGGCAGCCGCGGGCCAGTCGGCGCTGGCCCCCGCGGTGGCGCTGCGCCTGATGGACCGGATGCGGATGCCGGCGGAGGCGCTGACGAAGCGGGAGCTGGAGGTGCTCCAGCTGGTGGCGGACGGCCTGTCGAACCAGCAGATCTCCAAGCAGCTCTTCCTCAGCCAGGCCACGGTCAAGTCCCACCTGGTCCACGTCTACGCGAAGCTCGGCGTCGAATCCCGCACGGCGGCGGTCGCGGCAGCCGCCACCCGCCGCCTGATCCGCACCCCGTAGCGCGGGCCGCCCCTACGCCACCCAGTGCGGTCGGTCCACCGACGGGGGCAGGGGGACGCCGTCGTGGAAGGCGGCCGCGAGGCGGCGTACGCCCTCGTCCAGGCGGTCGGCCGGGAGGGTGTACGGGATGCGCAGGCGGTGTTCGAAGGTGCCCGGGTCGACGCCGAAGCGGGCGCCGCGGCCGATGTGCACACCGGCGGCCGCGGCCCGTTCGGCCAGGGCAGAGCTGACCGGTTCGCCGAGGTCGACCCAGAGCGAGAGGCCGCCCGGCGGTATCCGCCAGGACCATTCCGGAGTGTGCCGCTGGAGCGCGTCCACCAGGGCCGTGCGCCGGGCGCGCAGCTGGTCGAGCCGTGCGGGCAGGGCGCCGTCCATGCCGTCCAGCAGCGGGAGCGCGACGAGCTGGTCGAGGACCGAGCCGGTCATGTCGGCGGAGACCCGCAGGGCCGTCAGTTCGGTGATCATCTTCGCGGTGGCCCGGACCCAGCCGACGCGCAGGCCGCCCCAGTGGGTCTTGCTGAGCGAGCCGATGGTCACCACATGGTCGGCGCCGCCGCGCGGGGCCAGGGAGGCCAGGGGCGCGGGGGCGGGGACGTCCAGGGCGATGTCGGCGATGGTCTCGTCGACGACGAGCCAGGTGCCGGTGCGCCGGGTCGCCGCGAGCAGCCGCAGCCGCTGCTCCTCGGGCATGAGCGCGCCCGTCGGGTTGTGGAAGTCGGGGATCGTGTACGCCAGCCTCGGCACGGTCTGGCGCAGCGTGGACTCGGCGATCTCCATGTCCCAGCCGGTGTCGGAGACGGCGATGGACCCGGTCCGCAGCCGGGCGTGGCGCAGGGCGTCCAGGGCGTTGGCGTAGGTGGGGTTCTCGGTGACGACCCGGTCCCCGGCGCGGCAGAGCAGGCTGACGACCAGGGTGAAGGCCTGCTGGGCGCCGGAGGTGACCAGGATCTGCTCGGGGCGGGTGGGCAGGCCGCGCCGGGTGAAGCGCTCGGCGACGGCCGTGCGCAGGTCGGGCAGGCCGAAGGGGTGGTAGCCGGGGGTGCGGGCGGCGTCCGGCAGCCGGGGCGCGGCCCACGCGAGGGCGTCGGCGAGGGCGCCGTCGGGGGCGCCCATGGCGGCGATGGCCAGGTCGATGCCGGGCTCGCCGTCGGCGCTGTACCCACCGGCGCCGACGAGGGCGTGGGCGCCGACCGGGCGGTGGCCCTCGGGGAGCTCGGTCCAGGTGCCGGAGCCGCGCCGGCTGCGGACGTAGCCGCTCTCGCGCAGCAGGTCGTAGGCGCCGGTGACGGTGGCCCGGCTGGCGCCGACGGCTTCGGCGAGCTCACGTTCGGCGGGCAGGCGCACGTGCAGGGCGATGCGGCCGTCGAGGATCAGCGTGCGGACGGCTTCGGCGAGCGAGCGGTAGCCGGGGCGGGCGAGTACGTCGGCGGGGAGCAGCGCCGCGAGCTGGCGGCTGCCGATGGTTCTGTCCGCTGTCTGGACCACTCGCCCGTTCGCCATGCCAACCTCCCCTGATTGGCTCTGACGGCCAGGCCAATCGAGGTCCAGACTCGCGGTATTGGCCCCCGATTGGCAAGGAGACGCCGAGATGCTGACCGACCGTGACGAACGTGCCCTGCTGGCCGCCGCCGAGAACCGGATCTCCCGTCCGCTGCGGATCGGGGCCGCGCTGGCCTCCGTACGACGTGCCTTCGCGCGGCGGCCGCAGGACCGCGCGCAGGGGCGAGAATCGGTGGCATGTCATCCCACACGCACTCCGATTCACCCGTGATCGCGGGACTGCTCCTGGCCGCCGGCGGCGGCCGGCGGCTCGGCGGCCGCCCCAAGGCCCTGCTGCCCTACCGCGGCCGGCCGCTGGTGGAGAACGCCGTGCGGGTGCTGCGGGAGGCGGGCTGCGGCCCGGTGCACGTGGTGCTCGGCGCCTCGGCGGCCGAGGTCCGCGAGCGCGCCGACCTGTCCGGCTGCGTGGTCGTGGACAATCCGGACTGGGCGGAGGGAATGGGTTCCTCGCTGCGGGTGGGCCTGGCCTCCCTGGCCGGTACGGGCGCCAGCGCGGCCCTGGTCTCGCTGGTCGACCAGCCGGGAATCGGCCCGGCGGCCGTGGCCCGGGTCCGGGAGGCCTACCGCTCCCCCGCGAGCCTGGCGGCGGCGGCGTACGGCGGGGAGCGCGGGCACCCGGTGCTGTTCGGCGCGGACCGCTGGGCGGACATCGCGGCGACGGCGACGGGCGACCAGGGCGCCCGGGTCCATCTGGCGCGCCACGCCGGAGAGCTCATGCTGGTGGAGTGCTCCGACGTCGCGGAGGCATTCGACATCGACACACCGCCCGACCTGGCACGACTCCTCTGAGCACCGCGTGACGACAGTGGCACTGAGGGCCACCGACAAGTGGAATCTGTCGACTCAGAGAATCTCGACATCAACAAACCATTGAACTTCCACCATGAGGAAATTACTATCCACTGGTCAGAAGCGCCCTGAACCCACAGACGGCGCCCGCGACCGTATTTCGGAACTCTCCACACCCGACGGCACTGCGTGCCGTCTCGCGCGAGCATTCCCCGCGGCCGCCAGGCACCGCCGCTGAAGGAGTGACAGTTATGTCCGCACCAGCGCCGTCCCCGCTGGCCATCGTCGACGCCGAGCCCCTGCCCCGGCAGGACGAAGTCCTCACCGAAGCGGCCCTCGCGTTCGTGGCCGAGCTCCACCGGCGGTTCGCCCCCCGCCGTGCCGAGCTCCTCGCCCGCCGCGGTGAGCGCCGTGCCGAGATCGCCCGGACCTCCACCCTCGACTTCCTCCCGGACACCGCACAGGTCCGCGAGGGCGACTGGAAGGTGGCGCCGGCCCCGGCCGCGCTGAACGACCGCCGTGTGGAGATCACCGGTCCGACGGACCGCAAGATGACCATCAACGCCCTGAACTCGGGCGCCAAGGTCTGGCTCGCCGACTTCGAGGACGCCTCGGCTCCCACCTGGGAGAACGTCGTCCTCGGCCAGCTCAACCTGATCGACGCCTACGAGCGCCGCATCGACTTCACCGACCCCCGCACCGGCAAGTCGTACGCCCTGGGGCCCGCCGGGGAGCTCGCGACCGTCGTCATGCGCCCGCGCGGCTGGCACCTGGAGGAGCGCCACCTGCAGTTCGAGGGCGGCCCGGCCTCCGGCTCGCTCGTCGACTTCGGCCTGTACTTCTTCCACAACGCCAAGCGCCTGATCGGCCTCGGCAAGGGCCCGTACTTCTACCTGCCGAAGACGGAGTCGCACCTGGAGGCCCGCCTCTGGAACGACATCTTCGTCTTCTCCCAGGACTACGTCGGCATTCCGCAGGGCACGGTCCGCGCGACCGTCCTGATCGAGACGATCACCGCCGCGTACGAGATGGACGAGATCCTCTACGAGCTGCGCGACCACGCGGCGGGCCTGAACGCGGGCCGCTGGGACTACCTCTTCTCCATCGTGAAGAACTTCCGCGACGGCGGCGAGAAGTTCGTCCTGCCGGACCGCAACGCGGTGACGATGACCGCCCCCTTCATGCGGGCGTACACCGAACTGCTCGTCCGCACCTGCCACAAGCGCGGCGCGCACGCCATCGGCGGCATGGCGGCCTTCATCCCGTCCCGCAAGGACGCCGAGGCCAACAAGATCGCCTTCGCGAAGGTCAAGGCCGACAAGGACCGTGAGGCGGGCGACGGCTTCGACGGCTCCTGGGTCGCCCACCCCGACCTGGTCCCGATCGCCATGGCCTCCTTCGACGCCGTCCTCGGCGACAAGCCCAACCAGAAGGACCGGCTGCGCGAGGACGTCTCGGTGGCCCCGGGCGAGCTCATCGCGATCGACTCCCTCGACGCGCGGCCGACGTACGAGGGCCTGCGCAACGCGGTCCAGGTCGGCATCCGCTACATCGAGGCCTGGCTGCGCGGCCTCGGCGCCGTCGGCATCTTCGGCCTGATGGAGGACGCGGCCACCGCCGAGATCTCCCGCTCGCAGATCTGGCAGTGGATCAACGCCGGGGTCGTCTTCGAGAACGGGCAGACCGCCACCGCCGAGCTGACCCGCGAGATGGCCGCCGAGGAACTGGCCGCCCTGCGCACCGAGGTCGGCGAGGAGGCCTTCGCGGCGGGCAAGTGGCAGCAGGCCCACGACCTCTTCCTGAAGGTCTCCCTGGACGCCGACTACGCGGACTTCCTCACCCTCCCCGCGTACGACCAGCTGGTCGGCTGAGCCCCCGGGTCCGGCCGGAACGCACAGCGACCGGACCCCCCGACTCCGCCCCCGCAGCCCACGGCTGCGGGGGCGGAGCCGTATCCGCCGCCCGGCCGGAAGCACCGACCGGGCGCCCCCACGCCGTGCGCCCCGAGGGCGGCGGCCGCCACAACTCACCAGCACCACAAGGGCGTTGCGCTCGCAGGCGACCCCGGAGACCGAACGACCGATCGGTCGTTACTGGTTCGTAACGTGACTGTACCTAGCGGTAACAAGCGGGCCCGTGTCACCTTTCCGATGCCACCGGCCGGCGGTACCCCCACTTTCCCAGCCACACGAACGGCAACGCAGTCGTTGCCGGCTTCGGCGTGGCCGAGCGCAGGAGTTCCGCAGTGATCGGATTCCGCAACGTCAGCAAGGACCGGGTCCCCAGTCGGGTGCGACGACTGGCCTGTGCCGCCGTGACCGTGCCGCTCGCCGCCGGCGCGCTGCTGGCCGGCGGCGCCGGAACCGCCGGGGCCGCCCCCGGGACCGGGCCCACGGCCGTGGTGTCCATGGGCGACAGCTACATCTCCGGCGAGGCCGGGCGCTGGAAGGGCAACAGCCTGACCAACACCGGGAACCGCAACGGCACGGACCGGGGCTGGGTCAGCGGCAGCACCTACGATCCCGCCCGGGTGTACGGGACCACGGCCGGCGGCTGCCACCGGTCGGACTCGGCCGAGGTGCGCAGCGCCGGGGCGATCGCCGACGTCGCCGTGAACCTGGCCTGCTCCGGGGCCGTCTCGCAGAACGTGTTCCGCGCCTCGAACGGCGGCGTCTCCTACAGGGGCGAAGCCCCCCAGGCCGATCAGCTGGCCGCGGTGGCCGCGAGCAACAACGTCAAGGTCATCGCCCTGTCCATCGGCGGCAACGACCTGGGCTTCGCCGACATCATCAAGGAATGCGCCCTCGACTTCGTCATCTGGAACTCGTACTGCTACGACAACCAGCAGTACGGCGTCGACCAGAAGATCGACGCGGTCATGGCCGACGTCGGCAAGTCGGTCGACGAGATCCGGGCCGTCATGCGCACGGCCGGGTACGCCGACTCCTCCTACCGGATCGTGCTCCAGTCCTACCCGTCGCCGATCCCGCGCGGCGCGGAGAACCGGTACACCCAGAGCGACTGGAGCCGGCTCAACACGGGCGGCTGCCCCTTCTGGAACCGGGACTCGGACTGGGCGCGCGATTCGCTCGTGCCGCAGATCGCGAACCGCATCAAGGGCGTCGCCGCCGCCAAGGGCGTGCAGTTCCTGGACCTGAGGGACATGCTCCAGGGGCGCGAGGTGTGCGCGAAGTCGAGCAAGCTGGTGAGCTCCACCGTCCCGGCCTCGGCGAGGACGAGCGAATGGGCGCGCTGGATCGACAACAACGAGTCGCAGGGCCTGATCCAGGAGTCCATGCACCCCAACTACTACGGCCAGCTGGCCGCCGGCCGGTGCCTGGCCCTGGCGGTGGCGCAGCCCGCGGCCTCGGCCACCAGCTGCAGGAACACGGCGGGGAGCGATCACACGGGAATGTTCCTGACACCTGCGCCGTAGCGGTGAAAACCGGATGATCGACAGCGGCGCGGGCTGGCATGCTCTCGTGCATGGCAGCCCGCAACGCACGTCCCAGCCTGTACATCTCCGTCGACATCGAGGCCGACGGACCCATTCCAGGACCGTATTCGATGATCAGCTTCGGGGCCGCGGTCGCCGGCCGGCAGGAGGGGGACGTGTACACGGCCGCAGATCCGGAAAGGCGCACCTTCTACCGGGAGTTGCAGCCGATCAGTGACGCGTTCGTACCCGAGGCGCTGGCCGTCAGCGGGCTGGACCGCGACCGGCTGGTCCGGGAGGGCGCCGCTCCGGCGGCGGCGATGGCCGAGTTCCGCGCCTGGGTGCGGAAGGTGTCCGTGGACGCCCAGCCGGTGATGTGCGGCTACCCGGCGTCCTTCGACTGGACGTTCCTGTACTGGTATCTGATGCGGTTCGGCGGGGACAGCCCCTTCGGGCACTCCGGGTGCCTCGACATGAAGACCCTCTACGCGACGAAGGCGCGGGTGCCGCTGCGGGCCGCGGTCAAGGGGCGGATGCCCCGCGAACTGCTGTCCAAGCGGCGCCACACGCACCACGCACTCGACGACGCGATCGAGCAGGCCGAGCTGATGAGCAACCTGATGCTCTGGCGGCCCTGACCCGACGCGCCGTCACCGCACGTACGGGCGCACGGCGGTGCGCTCGTACCGGACACGGCGGTGCGCTCGCCACACCCGCAGTGGGTGGCGAGCGCACCGCCGTGCTTCCTGGCCGGTCAGTGGACCGGTACGGGTTCGGGTGCGGCCCCCGAGGCCGCGCCCTTCCTGGCGCCGAGGTGGTTGAAGGCCAGGTTCAGCACGATGGCCACCACGCAGCCGGTGCTGATGCCGGAGTCGAGGACGACCAGCAGGTCCTTGGGGAAGGCGTGGTAGAACTCCGGCGCGGCGATCGGGATCAGGCCGATGCCGACGGACGCGGCGACGATCAGGGCGTTCTCGCCCTTCTCCATGGCCGCGCCGGCCAGGGTCTGGATGCCGCTGGCGGCCACCGAACCGAACAGGACGATGCCGGCGCCCCCCAGGACGGGCAGCGGGACCACCCCGATGACGGAGGCCGCCATCGGACACAGGCCCAGCAGGATCAGGATGCCGCCGCCCGCGGCGACGACGAAGCGGCTGCGTACCTTGGTCATGGCGACCAGCCCGATGTTCTGGGCGAAGGCGCTGCACATGAACCCGTTGAAGAGCGGGCTGATCGCGCTGCCGAGGGTGTCGGCGCGCAGGCCTCCGGCGATGGCCTTCTCGTCCGCCGGCCGGCCGACGATCTTGCCCAGGGCCAGGATGTCGGCCGTGGACTCGGTCATGCAGACGAGCATGACGATGCACATCGAGACGATCGCCGCGACCTGGAACTGCGGTGCGCCGAAGTGGAACGGGGTGGGGAAGCCGACCACCGAGGCGTTGCTGACGGCGTCGAAGCTGGTCATCCCCAGCGGAAGGGCGATCAGGGTGCCCGCGACCAGGCCGAGCAGGATGGAGATCTGCTGGAGGAAGCCGCGCAGGAACTTGCGCATGAGCAGGACGATCACCAGGGTGACGGCGGCCATGCCGATGTTCTTCATCGAGCCGTAGTCGGCGGCCGTGCGGTTGCCGCCCTGCGACCAGTTGAAGGCCACGGGCAGGAGCGAGACGCCGATCAGGGTGATGACCGTGCCCGTGACCACGGGCGGGAAGAAGCGGACGAGCTTGCCGAAGTAGGGGGCGGCGAGGAAGCCGACGGCGCCGGCGACGATGATCGCGCCGAAGATGACGGGGAGGGCGTCGGCGCCCTCCCCCTTGCCTATGGCGATCATCGGGGTCACTCCGGCGAAGGAGACGCCGTTGACGAAGGGGAGTTTGGCGCCGATCTTCCAGAAGCCGAGGGTCTGCAGGAGGGTGGCGAGCCCGGCGGTGAAGAGGGAGGCGCCCATCAGGAAGGCGGTCTCGGTGGCGGAGAGCCCGACCGCGGGGCCGACGATCATGGGCGGGGCCACGACGCCCGCGTACATGGCGGCCACGTGCTGCAGGCCGCTCGTGAACATTTTCAGCGGAGGCAGGGTCTCGTCGACCGGGTGCTTCTCCTCCGGTACTGCGACTGCGTCTTTGCGAAACCTGGGCGGTTGGGCCACGGCTTCCTCCGGTCGGGTAACACGTCGGCAGGGACGTGGGTGTCATGGAGGTGGTGCGAAAGCGGTGCGAGTCGAGCGCGCGTGTGAAGTTGTGGGTGGTTCCGGTGGAGCTACTTCTTGCCCCAAGGGGTGCAGAAACGATTCGCCCAATCGCCGCTTCCGCAATGCGCCATGGCGCTGGTGGCACGAGTCACCGCTCCCGGGGACGCCTTCGGATTTCCTCGGGCGCCTCCCGGGAACGGCTGCCCACGGACCCCGCTCGGGTCCGCGGCGACCGGCCGGGGGCCGTCCCCCCCGGCCGGACTCCGGGGGATCAGGCCTGCGCGATCCGCGCGAGGCGCTGGGCCTCTTCCCGCGTGGACACCGCGATGGCGTCCTCGTCGGCGAAGAGCAGCCGGTTGTTCTCGACGATCTGCTTGCCGTTGACGAACGAGGCCGTCACCGGGGCGGCCGCACCGAAGACCAGAGCGGTCACCGGGTCGGCGATCGAGGAGTGCAGGAAGGTGTTCAGGTTCCACAGGACCAGGTCGGCGCACTTGCCGACCTCCAGCGAACCGATGTTGTCGGCACGGCCGAGGACCTGCGCACCGCCGTACGTACCGAGGCGCAGGGCCTGGCGCGCGTTCAGGGCACGCTCGCGGTGGACCGGGTTCAGACGGTTGATCAGCAGCGCGTTGCGCAGCTCGGTGTGCAGCTCGCCGGACTCGTTGGAGGCGGTGCCGTCCACGCCGAGGCCGACCGGGACGCCGGCGGCCAGCATGTCCGGAACGCGGGCGATGCCGGCGGCCAGACGGGCGTTGGAGGACGGGCAGTGCGCGACACCGGTCTTGGTACGGGCGAACGCGGCGATGTCGGAGTCGTTCATGTGGACGCTGTGCGCCATCCACACGTCCTCGCCGAGCCAGCCGGTCGACTCGAAGTAGTCGGTCGGGCCCATGCCGAAGAGCTCGTGGCAGAACTTCTCTTCCTCGACGGTCTCGCTGCCGTGCGTGTGCATGCGCACGCCGAGGCGGCGGGCCAGCTCGGCGCCCTGCTTGAGCAGCTCGGTGGAGACCGAGAAGGGGGAGCAGGGGGCGACGGCGACCTGGGTCATCGAGTCGAAGGACGCGTCGTGGAACTTCTTGACGGTCGCCTCGGTGTCGGCCAGTGCGCCTTCGAGGGTCTCGACGGCGTGGTCCGGCGGCAGGCCGCCGTCCTTCTCGCTGCGGTCCATCGAGCCGCGGGCGAGGGTGAAGCGGACGCCCATCTCGGACGCGGCCCGGATGATCGAGCCGGAGAGGTCGCCGGATCCCTTGGGGAAGACGTAGTGGTGGTCCATGGCGGTGGTGACACCGCCCTTGGCCATCGCGGCGAGGGAGCCCTGCGCGGCCGTGTACGTCATCTGCTCGTCGATGCGCGCCCAGGTCGGGTACAGCGCGACGAGCCAGTTGAAGAGGTTGTGGTCGGTGGCCAGGCCGCGCGTGATCCACTGGTAGAAGTGGTGGTGCGTGTTGACCAGGCCGGGGGTCACGAGGTGCCCGGTGCCGTCGATCCGGCGGACTACGTTCTCGAGGTTCTCGGGGGCCTTGCCCGCACCGATGAATTCGATCTTGTTGCCTGCGACGACGATGTGACCCGAGGCGTACTCGGTGTCATTGGCGTCGACGGTCGCGATCGCACAGTTCTCGATGACGATGCGCCGGGCGGCGCTGTCATGGGCTGCCGATGCTGCCATGGGACTTCCTCGTGCTTTCAGTGGCGGTGCGGGCACGGCAGGACCCAGGGGATTTGAGTGCCGGAGCCGGGGCCTTGGCAGCTGACAGTACTGCCGCCCCACGGAGTGCGTCCGGGTGCCGATTCAGGAAGTTGGGTCGTGTCGCGCGGTCCCGGGGCCACTGCGGAGAGCCCCGGGACGCGCGTGCCGCGCTCTAGAGGTTGGTCATGTCCACCGGGATGCGCGCGTCGGCACCGTCCCGCAGGATCGTGGCCTCGATCAGACCGTACGGACGGTCCGCGGCGAAGTACACCTCGTTGTCGTTCTTGAGGCCGAAGGGCTCCAGGTCGACGAGGAAGTGGTGCTTGTTCGGGAGCGAGAAGCGGACCTCGTCGATCTCCGAACGGTGGTTGATGATGCGCGAACCCATCTGGTACAGGGTCTGCTGCAGCGAGAGGGAGTAGGTCTCCGCGAAGGCCTGCAGCATGTGCTTGCGGGTCTCGGCGTAGGACTTCTCCCAGTTGGGCATCCGCTGCTCGTCGTCGGACCAGTTGAAGCGCCAGCGGCTCGACACCTGGGTGGCCAGGATGCGGTCGTACGCCTCCTGCAGGGTCGTGTACTTGTCCTTCACGTAACCCCAGAACTCGGAGTTCGTGGAGTTCATGACGACGAGGTCCTTGAGGCCGGAGATGACCTCCCAGTTCGTGCCGTCGTACGTGATCTGGGTGACCCGGGTCTCGCCGCCGTTGCGGACGAAGGAGTGGTTCACCTCGTCGGAGCCGATGAACTTGGAGTTGGCGTCCGAGGTGGCGATCCGGGACCAGGAGTACTCCTCGATCCGGATGCGCGCCTTCTGGATCGGCTCCTGGCTGTTCACGAACCAGCGCGCCAGGTGGATGCCGAACTGCTCGGCGGACTCGATGCCGTACTCCTTGGCGAACGCGTACACCGTGTTCTTGGTGGTGTCCGTCGGCAGGACGTTGGCGTTCGAGCCGGAGTAGTGGACGTCGTCCATGTCGCCGGAGAGGGCGACCGAGACGTTCAGGTCCTTGATGTGGTGGGTGTCGCCGTCCCGCGTGATCTTGACTACGCGGTTCTCTGCTTTGCCGTACTGGTTCTGGCCCAGAATGGTGGCCATGCTAGCTCCCTCGGTAAACGGAGTAGCCGAACGGGTTGAGCAGCAGCGGTACGTGGTAGTGCTCGCCCGGGTTCACCGCGAAGGTGATGGTGACCTCGGGGAAGAACGGACCGCTGTCCCTTACGCGGGGGGCGTCCTGCTGTGCCTCGGCGGCTTGCTTCTTGGAGAAGTACGTCTCGGTCTCGAAGTCGAGACGCACGTGGGTGGTGCCCTCCGGCAGCGCCGGCAGGTCCTTGCAGCGCCCGTCCGCATCGGTGGCGGAGCCGCCCAGGGCCGCCCACTCGCCGTCGAGGCCCGTGCGGGCCGACAGGGAGATGGCGACGCCCTCGGCGGGCTTGCCGATGCTGGTGTCCAGGATGTGCGTGGACACCGACGCGGTGGTCTCGGTACTCATGGTCGGTCTCACTCTCCTTCTACGAGGCGGGTCAGGCGGATCTTGTTGATCTTGACGAGCTCCCCGCGGGCGGTTTCCCGCTCCTGCTCGGGCGAGTTGTCGATCCGGACCTTGACCGCGTCACGCATGAACTCACCGGTCGCACCGGTGGCGCAGATGAGGAAGACGTGGCCAAACTTCTCCTGGTAGGCCAGGTTCAGTTCGAGGAGTTCGTTCTTGAGCTCCTCCGAGGCACCGGCCATGCCGCGCTGCTCGCGGGCGGAGGTCGGGTCTCCCGGCTTCGGCCGGCCGATCGGCGCGTGGCCTCCCATCGCCTCGGCCAGGTCCTCCGCGGTGAGCTCCGCCATGGCGGCCTCGTTCGCGGCGAACAGGGACTCGGCGGTGGCGAAGGGGCGCTGGGCGAGCATCCTGCTCCCCCACGCCGAGCTGGCGCACACCTCGTGCAGCTCGGCCGTGGCCGCGCCGTCGTCCAAGGTGTTGATCCGGGTGAGACCCGGGGTCGGACTCGAAGTCACGGTAGGCCTCCGTGGCCTGTTGTTGCTTTGACGGGCTGCGCATAGCTAACGCTCTCCACAACACGGCGTCAACACTTTGTTGAAACTTCCCGTACACAAAAGCCGCCGCCCGGGCGAATTGGGCGGCGGCTGGTCACCGTGAGTCAGAAGTCGTTCACGCTTGGCTGTTCTTGCTGGGGTTTTCCCTGTTCAAGTAGTTGTAGACCGTGAACCGGCTGACCCCCAGGGCGCCCGCGACCGTTTCCACACCGTGCCGGACGGAGAAGGCGCCGCGCGCCTCCAGTATCCGCACGACGTCCTGCTTGGACTTCCGGTCGAGCTGGGACAACGGTACGCCGTGCCGGCGCTCCAGCGCGGCCAGGATGTGGTCCAGCGAGTCCGAGAGCTGGGGCAGCCGCACGGCGAGCAGCTCCTGCCCTTCCCAGGTGAGCACGACGTCGTCGGGCGTGGCCCGGGCCGGGTCCATCAGCTCGCCGCCCATGGCGTCGACGAGCGGCTTGACCGCGGCGACGAAGGGGTGGTCGCGGGGCTCGGTCATGGCGTCTCCTCGCCGATCACGTTGACCTGGAGGGTGACGCGCGTGGCCCCGGCCCCCAGGGAGTCGCGCAGCAGCGCGGTCACCGCGGACAGCACCCGGTCGGCCTCGCCTTCCGCGGTGTTGCCGAACGGGCCGACGTCCACCGCCTCCAGCTGGGCCTTCTGGATGACCTCGCGGGCCGCCACGGCGTGGTCGGGGGCCTCTTCGAGATCGAAGGGCTCGGTCGTGAACTCCACTCTCAATCGCACGCCGTCAAGCTACCGCGCCGTCTCGATTTTTCGGGAGTCCGCACTTGACATCCGCGCGGGGCCCCATGCAGTCTTCCATCAAGCAGAAAATAACTTCCGCAATACGGAAGGAGCGCACACCCCTCATGGGATACACGGACCAGCGCTTCGATGTGAACCTGTCGATCCTCTTCACGGAACTCCCGCTCCTGGAGCGTCCCGCGGCTGCCGCCGCAGCGGGCTTCACGGCGGTCGAGCTGTGGTGGCCCTGGATCGAGACCCCCACCCCCGCACAGTCGGAGCTCGACGCCCTCAAGAAAGCTCTTGAGGACGCCGGCACCCAGCTGGTGGGCCTGAACTTCTACGCCGGCCAGCTGCCGGGCCCGGACCGCGGCGCGGTCTCGGTACCCGGCGAGGAGTCGGACCGCTTCAACGCCAACATCAACGTGGCGGCGGACTTCGCCGCCTCGGTCGGCTGCAAGGCGCTCAACGCCCTGTACGGCAACCGCGTCGAAGGCGTGGACCCGGCCGTCCAGGACGAGCTGGCCCTGAAGAACCTGGTCGTGGCCGCCCAGGCCGCGGACCGCGTGGGTGCGGTCCTCCTGATCGAGACCCTCAACAAGCCCGAGTCGCCGCTCTACCCGCTGGTGAGCGCCCCGGCCGGCATCGAGGTGGTGGACAAGGTGAACGAGGCCACCGGCCTCGGCAACGCCAAGTTCCTGCTCGACCTGTACCACCTGGCGATGAACGATGAGGACCTCTCCGAGGTCATCGAAAAGTACGCCGCCAAGACCGGGCACGTCCAGATCGCGGACAAGCCGGGACGGGGTGCCCCGGGCACCGGCGAGCTGCCCCTGGAGGAGCTGCTCGACCAGCTGAAGAAGGCCGGATACGAGGGCTACGTAGGCCTCGAGTACAAGGCCGCGGACGCCGCCGCCTCCTTCGCATGGCTGCCGGCCGAGGCCCGCGCCGCCAAGTAAGAGGACGAAGTCCGGGCGATCAGCCAGGCACCTCACGCACTTTTCGTACAAAGCATTAAGAGAAGGACCCTCATCATGAGCAACCTCCCCAAGATCGCCTGGATCGGTCTCGGAATCATGGGCTCCCCCATGTCCGAGAACCTGCTGAAGGCCGGCTACCAGGTCACCGGCTTCACGCTGGAGCAGGACAAGCTGGAGCGCCTGGCCGCCGCCGGCGGCACCGCGGCCGGCTCGATCGCCGAGGCCGTCAAGGACGCCGACGTGATCATCACGATGGTGCCCGCCTCCCCGCAGGTCGAGGCCATCAACTACGGTCCCGAGGGCATCCTCGAGAACGCCCGGTCGGGCGCCCTGATCGTCGACATGTCCTCGATCACCCCGCAGACCTCCGTGGACCTGGCGAAGAACGCCGCCGAGAAGGGCATCCGCGTCATCGACGCCCCGGTGTCCGGCGGCGAGGCCGGCGCCATCGAGGCCGTCCTGTCGATCATGGTGGGTGGCGAGCAGGCCGACTTCGACGAGGCCCTGCCGGTCCTCGAGACCCTCGGCAAGACGATCGTCCTGTGCGGCCCGCACGGCTCCGGCCAGACGGTGAAGGCCGCCAACCAGCTCATCGTCGCGGTGAACATCCAGGCGTGCGCCGAGGCCGTCGTCTTCCTCGAGAAGTCGGGCGTGAACCTCACCGCCGCCCTGGACGTCCTCAACGGCGGTCTGGCCGGCTCCACGGTCCTGACCCGCAAGAAGGACAACTTCCTGAACCGCGACTTCAAGCCCGGTTTCCGGATCGACCTGCACCACAAGGACATGGGCATCGTCACCGACGCCGCCCGCAACGTCGGTGCGGCCCTCCCGGTCGGCGCGGTCGTCGCCCAGCTGGTCGCCTCGCTGCGCGCCCAGGGTGACGGCGGCCTGGACCACTCGGCCCTGCTGCGCGCCGTCGAGCGCCTCTCCGGCGCCCAGGTCTGAGGTCCCCGCCGGGCCCCCACGGGGCCCGGAACGCCCCCTCGCAGGAGGGGGCGCCGAGTCTCCGGATGGTGCCGGTGCTGACACCTGTCCTGTCGCGCCCAAGCGCCGGCACCGTCCGGGTCATCTCGCCCCACAACTTCGTTCAACAAACTGTTGACGTTTAGTTCTCGCCGAATTTAGGCTGTTCCGCATGACGGAAGACGCTTTCCGTCAGCAGTTACCCGTACGGAAGGTCACCATGTCGAAGCGCACGCTGACGACCGAGTCCGGCGCCCCGGTCGCCGACAACCAGAACTCCGCCACCGCCGGCGTCGGTGGCCCGCTCCTGATCCAGGACCAGCAGCTCCTTGAGAAGCTCGCCCGCTTCAACCGTGAGCGCATCCCGGAGCGTGTGGTGCACGCCCGCGGCTCGGCCGCGTACGGCTACTTCGAGGTGACCGACGACGTCACCGCCTACACCAGCGCCGCCTTCCTGAACACGGTCGGCAAGAAGACCGAGACCTTCCTGCGGTTCTCCACCGTCGCCGACTCCCTCGGCGGCGCGGACGCGGTGCGCGACCCCCGCGGTTTCGCCCTGAAGTTCTACACCGAAGAGGGCAACTACGACCTCGTCGGCAACAACACCCCGGTGTTCTTCATCAAGGACCCGATCAAGTTCCCCGACTTCATCCACTCCCAGAAGCGCGACCCCTTCACGGGCAAGCAGGAGCCGGACAACGTCTGGGACTTCTGGGCGCACGCCCCCGAGGCCACGCACCAGATCACCTGGCTCATGGGTGACCGCGGCATCCCGGCGTCGTACCGCCACATGAACGGCTACGGCTCCCACACCTACCAGTGGACGAACGAGCAGGGCGAGGCCTTCTTCGTCAAGTACCACTTCAAGACGAACCAGGGCATCCGCTGCCTCTCCGGCGAGCAGGCCGCCGAGCTCGTCGGCCGGGACGCGAACTCGCACCAGACCGACCTGCTGCAGGCGATCGAGCGCGGGGTGAACCCGAGCTGGACCCTCTACGTCCAGATCATGCCGGCCGCCGAGGCCGCGGACTACCGCTTCAACCCGTTCGACCTCACCAAGGTGTGGCCGCACGCCGACTACCCGCTGCAGCGCGTGGGCCGTCTGGTCCTCGACCGCAACCCGGACAACGTCTTCGCCGAGGTCGAGCAGTCCGCCTTCTCCCCGAACAACTTCGTCCCGGGCATCACCGCCTCGCCGGACAAGATGCTCCAGGGCCGACTCTTCGCCTACGCCGACGCCCAGCGCTACCGCCTCGGTGTGAACCACACCGTGCTGCCGGTCAACGCCCCGAAGGCGACGAAGGCCGACAACTACGGCCGCGACGGCGTCATGGCGCTGCGCAACGGCTCGCGCCACGACAAGAACTACGAGCCCAACTCGTACCAGGGCCCGGCCGAGACCGGTCTGGCGCTGGGCGCCCCGAAGGCCGTCTCCGGCTACACGGGCACCCACGAGGCCCCGGCCCACACCAAGGACGACGACTTCTTCCAGGCCGGTGAGCTCTTCCGCCTGATGTCGGAGGCCGAGAAGCAGCGTCTGGTGGCGAACATCGCCGGCGGCCTCTCCCAGGTCACCCTCGAGGACGTCATCGAGAAGAACCTGGCTCACTTCCACGCCGCCGACGCCGACTACGGCCGTCGCGTCGAGGAGGCCGTGCGCGCCCTGCGCGACGCCTGAGCCACACAGGTGTACCGGGGGCCTGACGGGAGGTCAGGCCCCGGGTGCTGAGCCCGACCCGTGGACCCGGATGAGGGGTGGTACGCGGCGAGGGCAGGACGAGGACCGTGGCGAGCGTGCGAGCCAGTGCGGTGGTAATGGGTTCCGAGGCCCGTCTCTTGACCTGAGGGAGACGGTGCCGGAGTTCTCGTCGCCCGCCCGCCACGGTCCCAGCCACTCCTCTTCTTACAGGGGCTGCGCACAGAGCGCCCTGCAGGAAGAGGAGACCTCCTCCCCACAGACTCCGCCCGGCGGTGCGAACGTCCTGTCGCGCCAGCCTCGCACCGTCGGGCGGTAACAAACCAGAGCGCCGAGTCACGGACGGTCCCGTGACTCGGCGCTTTGTCGTACCCCGGCCCTCAGCGTGCCGGTGGCACGAAGGTGGGCCGCAGGGCGGGCGGCAGGTCGGACTTCCGCCCGAACACCTGGACGTGGTCCGGGTTCATGTCGTCGTTCTCCCACGTCGCGAGGAACCCCGCCGCCAGCAGGATCCTGATCAGCTCGCCCTGCATTCGGGTGCTCGCCGTTGCGAAAAGCCGGACGGCCGGCGCCTCGACCTCGCCGGCGAGGAAGGCCTCCCTCGCCGCCCGGGCCATGCCGGAATCGGGTGTCCAGCTGACGGAGACGGCCGCCGACCCCAGCTCGGCGTCGGCATCGACCATCACCCTCGGACCCATCCGGCCCGGGCCGTCGGGAGCGTCCTCGCGAAAGGCGGGCAGGCCCGCGTCCTGCAGGGCCCGGACGACCTGCCCGGCCAGCTCCCTGCGGACGGTGAGGACTTCCTCGCAGGCGCGCGGGTGTCCGGGCTCGGCCATCTCTTCCCCTCATCAGGCACGCGACCCGCCCGGGCCGCGGCCCGGCCAGGATCGCACGCGGGGCAGACGGGGCCCAAGGGCTCCTACCAGTCGGTGTCGGCGCCCGGTTCGGTCTCCAGGGACTCGCGGTCGAACAGCAGCATGCCGAGGAAGAACAGCCCTCCCAGCCCGAGCAGCCCGGCCACCACCACGACGGGGACCAGGGCCTCCCGCGGGGTCACGAGGGCGAACAGCGCGAGCAGCGTCCAGGCCAGCGCGCAGCCCGCGACGGGCAGTTCCAGGCGGCCGAGGTCGAAGGCGCCCTCCCGGCGGCCCAGGCGGCGGCGTACGGCCAGGTAGAGGACGATCGTGGCGCCGTAGATGAGGGCCGGCAGGATCGTCGACGCCGTGATCAGCTCCAGCAGCGCCGCGCCGGGCAGTGCGACCATCAGGACGCACCCGAGCGCGAGGATCAGCAGGGTCGCGGGGACCGGCGTCCGCGTACGGGGGTCCACCCGGCGCATCACCCGGTGCGCGGGGAAGCGCCCGTCACGCGACATCGCGTACACGAGCCGCGAGCAGGCGGTCATCACCACGATCCCGGCACCGAAGAACGCGAACGAGATCGCGACGAGCAGCCCCTTCTCGGCGGACGGCCCGAGCCGGTCCCGCATGATCGCCGCGACCGGCGAACCCTCGGCGGTGATCCGCGGGAGGTCCTGGACGGCGACGGTGAGGGCGATCAGGAGCAGCATGCCGAGGATCCCGGCGGCGACGACCGACCCCACGATCGCGCGGGGGACGCTGCGGTGGGGGTCCTTGGCCTCCTCGGCCAGGTTCGCCGCGGAGTCGAAGCCGACGAGGGTGGCCAGCCCCATGATCATCGCCAGCATCAGCCCGCCGCCGACGGCGAAGTAGCCGGGCGCGTGCGCGGCCACGCCGCGTGAGGTGAGGTTGCCGGCCGAGCCGTCGCCCGTGACCGCCACGGCGACGAGGAGGGCGATCGCCACCACCACGACGAGCACCACTTCGAGTCCCACCGCGGCCGAGTTGATCCAGCCGACCAGGCGTGTCGAGGCGATGGCGAGGACGGCCTGGACGAACAGCACCACGAGGGTGATCACCCGGGCGGTGCCCTCGTCCGGCGCGATACCGGCGAGCGGCATGAAGGCCTGGCTCGCCAGCGCGTTGTCGATCGCCACCACGGCGATCGCGAGGTAGCAGAAGGTCAACCAGCCGAACCACCAGCCGGTCCGGGTGCTGCCCAGCCGGGACGCCCACTGGTACGAGGAGCCGCTGAGCGGGATGCGGGCCGCGAACTGGGCGACCACCAGCGCCACCAGGGTCTGCCCCACCGCGGCGAGGGGCCAGAGCCAGATCCCCACCGGCCCGGAGCTGCGCAGCACTTCGTCGTAGGTGGCGAAGACGCCGACCGCCACCGAGATGAAGGCGAACGAGATCGCGAACACCTGGAAGGAGCCCAGCGTGCGCTTCAGCTCCTGCCGGTACCCGCCGAGCCCGACGTCGGCCCCGGCACTCCCGTCGCCACTGTCCACGGCCCCGCTGTCGCCGTCCGGTCCGCCCGTCGATGCCTGCGCCACCCCGGCCACCTCGCTCTCCTCCGGCACCCGGCGGCAGCCGGAGGCCCCGGCCAGTGTCCTGCGCCGCGGCGCGCCGGCCCGGCCGCCGGCGGCCGACGCACACGAGTCGGAACCCGAACGGACGCGGTGGCCGAACGCGCCGCGCCCCCCGCCCTCCTCGCGGAGGGACGGGGGGCGCGGCGTACGGCCGGAGCCGGGGATCAGACCTGCAGGGCCTTGATCGCGGTCGGGGCGTGACCGGGCTCGGTCGCGAGCTCCTCGAACTCGGTGACGTCGCTCATGTCGACGGTCTTGCTCATCGAGATGTTGGTGATGCGCTCCAGGATGGCCTCGACGACGACCGGGACCTGGAACTCCTGGGCCAGCTTCTTGGCCTGCTCGAAGGCGGCGCCCAGCTCGTTCGGGTCGGTGACGCGGATGGCCTTGACGCCCAGGCCCTCGGCGACCTTGACGTGGTCGACGCCGTAGGCGCCGAGCTCCGGGGTGTTGATGTTCTCGAACTCGAGGTTGACCTCGAAGTTGATGCCGAGACCACCCTGCGCCTGACGGATCAGGCCCAGGTAGGCGTTGTTCACGAGGACGTGGACGTAGGGGACCTTGTGCTGGGCGGCGACCGCCAGCTCCTCGATCATGAACTGGAAGTCGTAGTCGCCGGAGAGCGCGACGATCGGGGTCTCCGGGTCCGCGGTGGCGGCACCGATGGCGGCCGGGATGGTCCAGCCGAGCGGGCCGGCCTGGCCGCAGTTGATCCAGTGGCGCGGCTTGAAGACGTGCAGCATCTGCGCGCCGGCGATCTGGGAGAGGCCGATGGTGGTGACGTATCGGGTCTCGGGACCGAACGCCTTGTTCATCTCCTCGTAGACGCGCTGCGGCTTCATGGGGATGTTGTCGAAGTGCGTACGGCGCTGCAGGGTGGCCTTGCGCTCCTGGGCGGAGGCGGCCCAGGCGGAGAAGTCCGGCAGCTTGCCCTCGGCCTTGAGCTCCTTGGCGACCTCGATGAAGAGCTCCAGCGCGGCCTTGGCGTCGGAGGCGATGCCGAAGTCCGGGGCGAAGATCTTGCCGATCTGGGTGGGCTCGATGTCGACGTGGACGAACTTGCGGTCGCCCAGGTACGCGTCCAGGTTGTAACCGGTGTGGCGGTTGGCCCAGCGGTTGCCGATGCCGAGGACGACGTCCGACTCCAGGAAGGTCGCGTTGCCGTAGCGGTGCGAGGTCTGGACGCCGACCATGCCGGCCGCCAGCTCGTGGTCGTCCGGGATGACGCCCCAGCCCATGAGGGTGGAGATGACCGGGATGTTGGTCAGCTCGGCGAACTCGACCAGCAGGTCGGAGGCGTCGGCGTTGATGATGCCGCCGCCGGCGACGATCAGCGGGCGCTCGGACTCCAGCAGGAAGCTCAGGGCCTTCTCGGCCTGGGCGCGGCTGGCCTGCGGCTTGTAGACCGGCAGCGGCTGGTAGGTGGCCGGGTCGAACTCGATCTCGGTCAGCTGGACGTCGATCGGCAGGTCGATGAGGACCGGGCCGGGGCGGCCGGAGCGCATGAGGTGGAAGGCCTGCTGGAAGACGCCGGGGACCTGCGCGGCCTCCAGGACCGTCGTGGCGGCCTTGGTGACGGGCTTGGCGATCGAGGCGATGTCGACGGCCTGGAAGTCCTCCTTGTGGAGCTTCGAGACCGGGGCCTGACCGGTGATGCACAGGATCGGGATCGAGTCCGCGATGGCGGAGTACAGGCCGGTGATCATGTCGGTGCCGGCCGGGCCCGAGGTACCGATGCAGACGCCGATGTTGCCCGCCTTGGCACGCGTGTACCCCTCCGCCATGTGCGAGGCGCCCTCGACGTGGCGGGCGAGCGTGTGGTTGATGCCGCCCACGTTCTTGAGCTCGCGGTAGAAGGGGTTGATCGCAGCACCGGGGACACCGAACGCTTGTTCGACACCCTCGAGCTTGAGGATCTCAACTGCAGCAGCGGCGGCTGTCATACGAGGCATCAGGTTCTCCTGCGGGTCTGGCGGTCAGGCTTTTCCGTAATCCGGAAGTTTTGTTCTGCTATACGGAACAAGCTAAGCGGCGTCTCCTCCGGCGTCAAGGCGGTAGGGGACCTCGGAAACCACCAAAAGCCGCATCTCGCTCGACGACTTGTACAAATCGCCGATCCGTCGGCGGGAACGGGGCGGAAATGGCGCGCGCGCTCGCCCCGGCGGTCGCCGGTGGTGGAGCATGGACCTACGCACGGCGACGGAGGGGGCCAGGTGTCATGGCGGAAGCGGTACCGGTGCGCTGCCCGGCGTGCCTGCGCGAGAACGGCTACACCGCGCCGGTCTTCCCCTGCGCCTGCGGGAGCCCGGTCAATCCCCCGCTGGACCTGTCGGCGCCACCGCTGCTGCTGACCCACCGCACCTGGTCGGACAGCTGGGTGACGGTGCGCTGCACGGCGTGCGGGCGGGAGAGCGAGTGGCCGCATCCCGAGGTGGGCTGCGGATCGTGCGGCACGGTGGTACGCCTTCCCGTGCACCCGCTGGAGCAGCCGGAGGCCGGTACGGGACCGGGTGCGGGACCGGGGGCCACGGCGGGCTCGGCGGGTCCCGGGGCGCAGGCGGGTCCGGTGGGCCCTGCGGGTGCGGTGGGCACTGCGGGTGCCGCGGGTCCGGGAGGCGTGGGCGGCCCGGCGGATCAGCGCGGCGGCGCCCCCGGCGGCGCCGCAGGTGCCGCCTCGGCCGCCGCTCCGGCCGGCGCCGCGGCCGCGCGGCCCGGTGCGGACCCGGCGCACATACCGCTGCCGCCGACGACGGCGGTGCCGCGGCCCGCGTTCCGGCCGGTGACCATCCGTACGGCGCGGGACGCGGTGGCCACGGCCGCGCTGTACCTGCGCTGGCTCGGCTTCCAGGACGTACGGCAGCCCGACGGGCGCCCGATCCCCTCGGCGGCGGTGGACCTGCGGGCCCCGGGGCTGGTGGCCCAGGTGGACCCGACCACCGCGCCGGCCGGGCTGCGGGCGGTGGAGTGCGTCTGGCTGAACGGGCTCACGGCTTCGGCGACCAGCGTGTACTTCTCGCTCGCCGGGTACACGGAGGACGCCCGCAGCCGCGCGGACGAACTCGGGATACCGCTGTTCGTCATGGACCTCACGGGCATGCCGCAGCCGGTCAACGACCCGGCGGACGCGCTGGTCGGATCGGGGGCGTAGCGGCCGACCCCTTAGGCTCGGGGCATTACCTGCCGACTGTCCGAGGAGAGTCCCGTGAGCCTGTACGACATCCCGCTGACCACCCTGTCCGACGAGCCCACCAGCCTGGCCGCGCACAAGGGCAAGGCGATCCTCCTGGTGAACACCGCGTCGCAGTGCGGTCTCACCCCGCAGTACTCGGGACTGGCCCGCCTGCAGTTCGCGTACGAGACGAAGGGCTTCACGGTCATCGGCGTGCCCTGCAACCAGTTCGGCGGGCAGGAGCCCGGCAACGCCGAGGACATCCAGACCTTCTGCGCGGCCGGCTTCGGTGTCACCTTCCCGATGCTGGAGAAGTCCGAGGTCAACGGCGAGAACCGGCACCCCCTCTACCAGGAGCTGGTGAAGACCCCCGACGCGGACGGCGAGGCGGGGGACATCCAGTGGAACTTCGAGAAGTTCCTGATCTCCCCCGCCGGTGAGGTCGTGGCGCGCTTCCGCCCGCGTACCGAGCCGGAGGCCCCCGAGGTCATCGCCGCGATCGAGGCGCACCTGCCCGCGTAAGCACGCACGTACGGGCGCTCACGTACGGTCGCCCGCGTACGGCCGGGCGCCGCACCGCCCGGCATGCCGCGGCCCGGCCGGGCCCCGGCTTCGGCGGCCCCCGCTTCGGCCCCGGCCGCCCTGCTCAGGCCAGATCGGCCTCGCGGTACTCCGCCGCCGAGCCGGCCGCCGTGAGCTCGCGCAACTCCACCCGCCGGATCTTGCCGGACACGGTCTTCGGGAGTTCGGCGAACTCGATGCACCGGATCCTCTTGTACGGGGACAGCACGGCGCGGGAGTGCTCGAACAGCACCCGGGCGGTCTCCGGCCCGGGCTCCCACCCGCCCGCGAGGGTGACGTACGCCTTCGGGACGGCCAGCCGCAGCTCGTCCGGGGCGGGGACGACGGCGGCCTCGGCGACCGCCTCGTGCTCCAGCAGGGCGCTCTCCAGCTCGAACGGGCTGATCTTGTAGTCGGAGGCCTTGAAGACGTCGTCGGAGCGGCCGACGTAGGTGAGGTACCCGTCGGCGTCGCGGGCGGCGATGTCGCCGGTCCGGTAGAGCCCGTCCGCCATGGCCTCGGCGTTGCGCGCCGGGTCGTCCCGGTAGCCGGTCATCACCCCGGCGGGCCGTACGCGCAGGTCCACGCACAGCTCACCCTCGTCGGGGGACTCCTTGCCGGTGACCGGGTCCAGCAGGACGATCTCGTAGCCGGGCGCCGGGCGGCCCATGGATCCGGGCTTGACGGGGACGCCGGGGAAGTTGCCGACCTGGAGGGTGGTCTCGGTCTGGCCGAAGCCGTCGCGGATGGTGACGCCCCAGGCCTCGCGGACCTTCTCGATGACCTCGGGGTTGAGCGGCTCGCCGGCGGCGACGGCTTCGCGCGGGGGCCTGGCCAGCCGGGTGAGGTCGGACTGGATCAGCATCCGCCACACGGTGGGCGGGGCGCAGAAGGTCGTCACGCCGTGCCGGTCCATCTCGGCCATCAGGCGCTCGGCGTCGAAGCGCGCGTAGTTGTGGACGAAGACGGTCGCGCCGGCGTTCCAGGGGGCGAAGAGGTTGGACCAGGCGTGCTTGGCCCAGCCGGGCGAGGCGATGTTGAGGTGCACGTCGCCGGGGCGCAGACCGAGCCAGTACATGGTGGAGAGGTGCCCGATGGGGTACGAGGCGTGAGTGTGCTCGACGAGCTTGGGGCGGTCGGTGGTGCCGGAGGTGAAGTAGAGCATCAGGGGGTCGGTTGCCAGGGTCTCCCCGTCGGGGGTGAAGCCTCCCTCGGCGTCCGGTGCGTCGGCCAGCCGCAGCCAGCCGGCGGGAACCCGGTCGACCGGGTCCCCGGCGGCGATGCGGGTGTAGTCGCCCGGCACCTCGTCGAACTTGGCCGTGTCCTCGATCCGCGCGACGACGTGGCGCACGTGGCCGCGCCCGACGCGGTCGCGCAGGTCGGCCGGGCCGAGGAGGGGGGGCGCGGGGATGACGACGGCGCGCAGCTTCATCGCGCCGAGCATCACCTCCCACAGCTCGCGCTGGTTGCCGAGCATGACGAGGATCCGGTCGCCGGGCGCGACGCCCTGGCCGCGCAGCCAGTTGGCGGTCGCGTCGGACCGCGCGGAGAGCTGCGCGAAGGAGAGGGCCTCGCTGGTGCCGTCCTCCTCGACGATGCGCAGGGCGTCGGCGTCGTTGCCGGCGGCGATGTGGTCGAACCAGTCGAGGGCCCAGTTGAAGCGGTGGGGGCGGGGCCAGGTGAATCCGGTGTGGGCGGCTTCGTAGTCGCCGCGTCGCTCCAGCAGGAAGTCGCGCGCGGCGAGGAACTGGGCGACGGCGCTGCTGCGGGCACTTTCGGTCGTCATGGCAGGTATCGTGCCGCGTCCGGTGTACGCACCACCAGGGCTCCGTCAGCCGCGAGTTGCCTCTCGCGGCGCCTCGGGCGCGCCTCAGCGGCGGATCGGCGCGAACCGTACGGACGGGGCGGGCCGGTCGCTCCCGTCGGGCAGACCGCCCATCCCGGCGATCAGCTTCTCCCCCTCGGCGACGATCTCCTCCTCGGCCGCCTTCGACACCCGGTCGAACAGTTCGACGCTGAGCACCGCGCCCTCCAGCTTCCACAGGCCGGCGAGGAACCCGTCGACGAGCAGGGTGCAGTGGGCCTGGTTCCCGGTCCAGCTGCGCCCCTTGACCTCGGGGGCGACCACCCGGGTCCGGTCGGCGTGCGACAGCAGGAGGTTGTCGAACTCCGGGAGGAAGCGCGGCGGCGCCGGGGTGGCCGCGTCGGGCCGGGGCGCGTCGGGCAGGTCGAAGAGCTCCACGCCGTTCTCGTCGCGGAAGACGAGCAGCCCGGGCCGCAACCGCTCGAAGGCCTCGCGCAGCCGGGTCAGCCCGGCCCAGGTCTGCATGTCCTTGACGGAGGCGGGCCCGAACGCGGCGAGGTAGCGCAGGACGACGTCGTCCACGGGCTGCGCCGCGCCGGCGGGCTCGCCGAGCCAGTTCTCGACGGTGGTGAGCCGCACCTGCCCGCTGCGGCCCCACACCCCGCGGGGTGTGACCTGAACCAGCGGCAGCCGGCAGCGCGCCGCGACGGAGAGGGACTGCGGGTCGGCGTCGGGCCACTCCTCCAGCAGGTCCTCACGGATCTCGGCCATGGTGCGCGGCGCGCCATCGACGAGGGCGCGGGCCCGGTCGGCCAGCCGGTCCAGGTCCACCCCCACGAGACCCTTGCGGAAGTAGTCGACCTCGCGGTCGCGCGCCGGCTGGACGAGGGGGCGCAGGGTGAGGGCGTCATGCGCGGTGTGGGTGTGGATGGTGGAGCGCATGGTGACCATCCGGACCACCTCCCGGGACTCCATGAGGCCGGCCAGTTCGGCGGGGTCGAAGCCGGCGAGCCGGGCGTGCAGCTGGAAGTAGGGCGGCTTGACGTTCTGCGCCTGCAGCCCGAGGAGGTGGGCGACGGCGTCCCCCGCGGACATCTCGGCCCGGCCCAGCAGCAGTTGGCGGGCGAGCGTGGCACGGTTGAGCGCGCGGGTGTCGAGTACGGGATGTGTCGTCCTGGAAGCCATGACAGCAAGCTATCCGCCCTTGCGGACACCTACTGTCCGCAACTCGGCATCGAAGGCCACCGGAAATCCCACCTGCGCCCGGCTCCCTTCCGCCTCACGACTGGGCCGTCTCCCGCGACGGCCGCGGGTTCGCCTCCCCCTCGACGCTGGCCGCCCCCTTCCGGCAGCTGCGCGAGGAGCGCGACGGGGATGGCCCGGATCGCCCTGCACCGCCCGCCGTAACCCGAACTCCCTCTTCGCCGTCCTGCGCAGGAGGAGGTCGAGTTCGCCGGCTCCACACGGGGCAGCGCCAGGGCGTCCAGACGGACATCGACGAAATCAAGAAAGTCGCCCCGTCAACTCCGTTGATCTACTCCCCTGTTGCACCCGAGCCACCTGGTACCGAACGACGCAGCAGCCCTCGGCCCGGCCGTCAGGGCCCTCGCCGCCGTCACAGGCCGGCGAAGGTCAGGGCCGTCGCGATGACCGAGCGTGCCACGGTCGCCGCGAACTCCGGGTTGTGGTCCTGGTCGAGGAGGGTGTCGCCCGGGGTGTGGTACTGCCGCGTCCCGGTGCCGGGGTCTCCGTCGGGCGTGGAGAACAGGTCCTCGGAGACGGCGACGGCCGCCCAGCCCCGCTCGTGGAAGCTCGCGTGGTCGCTGCGCCCCGCCGCCGGGTCGGCGGGACCGGTGAGCTGCTGCACCGTCACGGCGGAGTCGATGACCGGCACGGTACGGGCGACCCGTTCGCCCAGCGCGTCGGACGCGCTCACGACCGGGCCCGCCACCAGGGACCCGGCGTGGATCTCGACGACGGGGCTGCTCCCCTGCTGCCTGCCCGCGATCATGTCCATCTGGAAGACCCCGGCGATGCGGTCACCCGCCGCAGCGGCGGCCCGTGCGTAGAACTTGCTCCCGACCAGGCCCTGCTCCTCGGCGTTGAACAGTACGAAGCGCACGTTCCGGGTGGGCTCCCTGCCGTCGTCGAGCAAGCCTCTCAGGCACTCCGCCGCGGCCATGACGGCTGCTGTCCCGCTGCCGTCGTCGTCGGCCCCTGGCGCGGGGTCCACCGCCGGATCGTAGGGGCGCGGATCGCCGTCAGCGTCGACGAAGTCGCCGTTCGCCGCAGTGGAGTCCATGTGGGCGGTGATGAGTACGGTCGCGTCCGCGCCGGGGACGCTGTGCTCGGCCTCCACGTTCAGCAGCCGGTGCTCGCGCCACCGGAACGGGTGCAGTCGGACGGTCAGGCCCAAGTCCTCGAAACGGCGCGCCAGCGCCTCGACGACCCGTGCGTTGTCCTCGGCCGACGCGTCCCGGCTGCGCACCTTCAGCGGTCCGCCCTCCACCAGCGGCTCGACGCCGGAGATGCGCGCCACGTGCCGGCTGAGCACCTCGGACGTCACGACCGCGCGGACCGCGGCGATCGTCTCCGGGGAGGGGAGGCCGTCCCCGAACGCCGCCGCGAGGCGTCCGGGCAGGGCCTCGGTGCGGAAGTCGAGGAGCGCCGGGTCCGGCAGCAGCCGTTCGGTGTGTCCTGGCTTCGCGCCCGGCAGGTGCACCTCCTCCACCGGGGCCCCGGCGGGCGCCGCGAGATAGACGCCGCCGGGCGCGGGCCCCAGCGAAGCGACCGGCGGGGCCGAGGTCGCCGCCAGCTCGTCGGCGACGTAGCCGAAGACGGCCGTGGCGCGCAGCGCCCCCTCGACGTCCGGCCGGGATCCGGGCGGAGCGCCGGCGAACGCCTCGAAGGCTTCGACGGCCGGGAGCGGGCGGTTGTCGCGGAGGAGGAAGGCCACCGTGTCCTCCACGCTCCCCCGCAAGTCGGTGGTGAATCCGGCTTGTTGGAGCGCGGTCGCACCGCTCGTGCTCGCCATGGCGAGCACGAGCCGCGCGGAGGCGACATGCACCGGAACGACCTCTGCGGCGTTCGCGATCACCGCCAGGTCGGACAGCTCCCGTCCCTCCGGCAGCTCGATCCGCGTCCAGAAGACGGGACGGTTCTCCATGGCCGCGCGGGCGAACACGGGGTGGGCCGCGGTGCGCATCCCCGCCTCCCGGGCGAACGCGCGCTCCTGGGGGTCCTCGCCGACGAAGACGCACGCGACGGGAGCCGAGCCGGGCGGCTGGACGCTCGCGACCGCCTCGTCGAAGGGGCTCCGGCTGCCCTTCGGCCCCCAGCGCACGAGGGCGTCGTCCGTGAAGCGGCCGGGGAACGCCTCGTGCAGGGCCGCCGCCACGGTGGCCGGTGGAAGCGTACCTGGGTCGGAGAGGATGCCCTTCGGGGCCTCGCCGAGGGAGTCGAGGACGGCCATGACACGCGGCCGGGGCCGGAGGGTCAGCGATTCGTCGGCCGCCAGCAGGGCATCGGCCAGGGTGCCCCCTATGTCGAAGAAGAACACAGGCATCTGAAGTCCTCCGTGACCCGGGAGCCCGGGGGGCCGACGGCCACGTGCCCGGCCAACGGCCGGGCACGCTGCTCCGAGAACAGGCTCCCGACCCCTCCATCGTCGTCTTGCGGTGGCACCCCCGCATCCCCGCATCCCCGGCGGATGCCGTTGAACGGGGCACAGTTGAACGGGAGACGGCTGTGGGAGCAGGAGCACAGTGCATCCCTACGGGCTGCCCGGTTGCCGCCGGTGTCACCTGATGTGACGTTTGAAGGGGAGGCCGCGAAGGGGACGCGCGCAAAGGGGAGGGGAAACAGGAGCGGGGACGCAACCAGGAGCGGCACGAAGGGTCGTGTCATCAGTCATGTCACAGCTCGAAAGCTTCCGCTATCACTTCACCGACGACCCGCAGGCGGACGGCGGGCCTCCAGGGCCCGAGTCGGTGCGCGGGGTGGGCGCCCCGGAGGGCGTCGAAAGGTCCCGCGGTTTCAACTCGGCCGAATCGGCCGCACGGTTCTACCTGGCGGAGAAGCTCGCCGTGGAGGAGTCACCGGCGCTGCGGGAGGCCGTCCGCGAGGACCGGCCCGAGCGGGTGCCCGATCTCGTGCTGAGCATGGAACGCCGTCAGGCCGGTACGGGCACCACTCTGGTCCGCTTCGAGCAGACCCAGCAGGAGATCCCCGTCTTCGGCGCCGAGGTGCTGGTCGAGATCGACGAGGACCAGCGGCTGGTGTCGATGGACGGCAGGCTCGGCGAGGTGGCGGGCGTCACCCCCGTGCCGGAGCTGTCGGGTACGGAGGCTCTGGAGCGGGTCAAGTCGGCGACCGGGAGCACGGTCGACGCCGCGGAGCTGCCACCGCCCACCTTGACGTACATCAGCCGCAACGATCAGTGGCACCTGGCCTGGCACCTGCGCGAGGTGCCGGCCCAACTGCCGGAGAACCGCCGTGAGGCAGGCCGGCGCGGCCACGGCCTCGGCGCGTCGCCGCGCGAGGCATTCCCGCTCACCGGATACCTCGTCGACGCGCACTCCGGCGAGATCCTCAAGTCCTACGGGATGTCCCCCACGATCACCGTACCGATCAGGCTGGAGGGCGAGGACGAGGTCAGCGCCCGGCAGCGGTTCCACGGCAGCCGGCAGAACGGCTCCTTCCTCCTGCACGACCAGTGGCGGCAGATCGCCACCTACGACATGGGCTTCGCGGACATCGACACCGCCCCGCCGCCGACCGCGGCGATCGGCTCGCCGCAGGCCGACTTCGGTGTCGGCCACCGGGCCGGGGTCTCCGCGCACGTCAATGCCGAGCGGGTGGAGAAGTACTACCGCGACCAGCTCTTCCGCAACGGCATCGACGACGCCGACATGGACCTGGTCTCCCTGGTCAACTGCACCTACCACGAGGACGGACCGGGACCCGAGTGGTTCAACGCCGTCTGGTTCAAGGGGCGGATGTGGTACGGCCAGGTGTCCGAGGGAGGCCGGCTGGTCAGCCTGGCCCGGCATCTCGACATCATCGCGCACGAGATGACCCACGGGGTGATCGAGACCTCCAGCAACCTGATCTACCAGGACCAGTCCGGCGCCCTGAACGAGTCGCTGTCGGACACGATGGGCATCATCATCTCCAACTGGTACCAGGCGCCGGACCGCCACGACGTCCGCACCTGGAGCTGGGAGCTCGGGGCCGGGATGGGCGGCAACGGGAAACCGCTGCGCGACCTGAGCGATCCCACCCGGACCGGCGATCCCGACCACATGGACGACTATCTGAACACGACCCACGACAGCGGCGGGGTGCACACCAACAGCAACATCCACAACAAGGCGATGTTCAACCTGCTCACCTCGGTGGACGCGGCGGGCCGGCCGGTCCTCAAGGTCGAGGAGTGGGCGCTGCTGATCTACCTCGCCCTGGTGCGGCTGCTGAGCACGTCTGACTTCTCGGACATGCGACGCGCCCTGCGGGACGTCACCGGCACGTACCTCTTCGGCAACACCGCGCTGCAGTCCGCCGCCCGGGCTGCGATCGACGAGGCGTACGAGAAGGTGGGCCTCCCCGCCTGAGCACCAGGGCCGGGTCGGCACGTCCGCTCATCGGATGATGACGGTGTCCTGGGCGCGCCGACCCGGCCGCCGTGCGCTGACGGGTGTGGGTGCGGCGTTCCTGGGGAGGCGCGCCGCAGGAAGGCGGTGAGCGGTCATGGCGCGGGTGGAGGTGGACGGGGGCGAGGTCGTGGTGCGGCTGGGGGTGCGCGAGGGGCTGGCGGCGCGGCGGCGGCAGGTGCGCGTGCCCGTGTCGGTGCTGCGCGAGGTTCGCGTCGAGAGGAGCTGGTGGCGCGTACTGCGCGGGCAGCCCGGTTCGGGCAGGTGGTCCCCGGGGCGGTGCAGCGGGGTCCGGGCGAGGCCCGCGGGGGAGGACTTCGTCGCGGTGAAGGCGGAGAGCGCCGTGCTCTGCCTGGAGCTGGCCGAAGGGGCGCCCTTCGGCCGGGTCGCCGTCTCCGTCGACGATCCGGAGCGGGCCGTGCGCGAGGTGCGCGCGGCCATGGCGTCCGGGGATGCCGGCAGCCGCTCGCGCGGAGAGTGACGTCACATCCATCATGGCAGGTCAGAGGTTGTGCCCGCCCCTTTCCGGGGCACCCGGAAAGGGGGTGGACGGCCCTGCTGCGCCGGCCGCCGAGGGACACAACCCGGCCGGCTGACCCGCGGTTCCGGCAGCGTCGGACGGGTATCCGCAGGGCAGGGGCCGGTACGCACGGAAGGAGTGTGAACGGTCATGGGTGGCGAGAAGGGCAACAAGAAGGAGCGGATCCGCGGGCGGTCGCCGGATCCGGACCGGATGAAGACGGGCGGCCGGCCGCGCACCCCGGACGAGGTCGCGCACGAGCGGGGCCGGGAGGACGCGACGATGCGGGACGTGATGCGGGATCTGGGCGAGCGGGACCTGGACGACATGCGGGACGACCGCTGACCCGACCCGCCCCGCCCGCCGCCGCCCGGCCCGTACGTCAGCAGATGCGCGGCAGCTGCTCGCCGATCGGAAGGTCGACCACGCGCGTGCCGCCGAGGGCGGTGCGGGCCACGACCAGGCCCGGGTGGGCGTCCACGGCCTCGCCGATGACCGTCGCTCCCCGGCCCAGCGGATGGGCGCGCATGGCGTCCAGTACGGCCTCGGCGTGCTCGCGCGGCACGAAGGCGACCAGCTTGCCCTCGTTGGCCACGTACAGCGGGTCGAGGCCGAGGATCGCGCACGCGTTGGCGACGGCCGCGGGGACCGGGACGCTGCGCTCCTGGATCACGACCCCGGTGCCCGAGGCGGCCGCGATCTCGTTCAGGGAGGCGGCGAGTCCGCCCCGGGTGGGGTCGCGCAGGACGTGCAGGTCGGGGGTGACGGCGAGCATGCTCTGGACGAGGCCGCCGAGGGCGGCGCAGTCGCTCACGACGTCCACGCCGAACTCCAGGCCCTCCCGGACACTCATGATCGCCACTCCGTGGAGGCCGATCTCGCCGCTGACGATCACGACGTCCCCCGGTACGACCCGCTGCGGGCGCAGGTCCACCCCGTCGGGGATGATCCCGATGCCCGCGGTGTTGATGTAGACGCCGTCGCCGTGGCCGGCCTCGACGACCTTGGTGTCGCCGGTGGCGATCTCCACGCCCGCCGCCCGTGCGGCGGCGCCCATGGTCTCGGCGACCCGTGCCACCACGGACATCTCGACGCCCTCCTCCAGGATGAACCCGCAGGACAGGTACGCCGCCCACGCCCCGCTCATCGCCAGGTCGTTCACGGTCCCGTTGACGGCGAGGTCGCCGATGCCGCCTCCGGGGAAGAACAGCGGTCGCACCACGTAGGAGTCGGTGGAGAAGGCCAGCCGGACGCCCCCGAGGCGGACGGCCGCCGAGTCGCCCATCTGGGCCAGCACGTCACCGCCGAACGCGGGGGCGAAGAGGTGCTCGACCAGTTCGGCGGAGAGCGCGCCACCGCCGCCGTGGCCCATCACCACGCGCGGGCGGTCGCGCAGCGGCGCCGGACAGGTCCAGCCCGTGACGTCGAGGGTGGGGGAGGGGGTGGGGGTGGCGGTGGTAGCGGCGTCAGACAACGGGGCTCGCCTCCAGCGGGGTGGTCGCGGCGGCGGGCACGGTGCCCAGTTCGAGCCGCCGGTAGAGGTAGTACGCGGCGCAGGCACCCTCGCTGGAGACCATGGTGGCGCCGAGCGGGCTGCGCGGGGTGCACAGGGTGCCGAAGGCCTCGCACTCGTGCGGTTTCAGCAGCCCCTGGAGCACTTCGCCGCTACGGCACTCGGCCGGCTCCCGGGTGTTGATGCCGGTGACCGAGAAGCGGTGCTCGGCGTCGAAGTCGCGGTAGCGGGAGGACAGCCGCCATCCGCTGTCCGGGATGACGCCGATGCCGCGCCAGGCCCGGTCGGTGACCTCGAAGACGTCCTCCAGCATGGCCAGGGCGGCCGGGTTGCCCTCCGGGCGGACGGCGCGCGCGTAGGCGTTGTCGACGGTGTGCTCGCCGCGTTCCAGCTGCCGCACGGCCCGGCGTACGCCCTCCAGGATGTCCAGGGGCTCGAAGCCCGTCACCACGATGGGCACGCGGTGGCGCGCGGCCAGCTCGGGGTACTCGCTCACGCCCATCACGCTGCACACGTGCCCGGCGGCCAGGAAGCCCTGGACGCGGCAGCTCGGCGACTGCATGATCGCCTCGATCGCCGGGGGCACCCGGACGTGGGACACCAGCAGGCTGAAGTTGTGGATGCCGAGCTTCTTCGCCTGGTGGACCGTCATGGCGTTGGGCGGGGCGGTGGTCTCGAAGCCGATGCCGAAGAACACCACCTGGCGCTGCGGGTTCTCCTGGGCGACGCGCAGGGCGTCGAGCGGGGAGTAGACGACGCGTACGTCGCCGCCCTCGCTGCGCACCTGGAACAGGTCGCGGCCGGTGCCGGGCACCCGGAGCATGTCCCCGAAGGAGCAGAAGATCACGTCGGGCCGGGAGGCGATCTCCAGCGCCTTGTCGATGACCTCCAGCGGGGTGACGCACACCGGACAGCCCGGACCGTGAATCAACTCGACCTGTTCCGGCAGGAGTTGGTCGATGCCGTGCCGGATGATGGTGTGGGTCTGGCCGCCGCACACCTCCATGAGGGCCCAGGGGCGAGTCACGGTGGCGTGGATGTCGTCGAGCAGCCGGCGCGCGAGGGCGGGGTCCTGGAACTCTTCGATGTACTTCACGGCCGGCCTTCTTCCTGGGCTTGCTGGGGTGCGGTGGCCTCTCCGGCGAACGGCCCGTCGGCGAAGGGCCAGGGGGAGTCGGCTTCGGCCTGGGCGGCCGCCTGCTCCCATGGATCGCCGAACTCCTCCTGGAGCATGCCGAGTTCCTCGAAGAGCGCGAGGGTCTGCCGGGCCGACTCCTCGTCGAGGCGCTGGAGGGCGAAGCCCACGTGGACGATGGCGTATTCGCCCACCTGAAGGTCCGGCAGGTACTCCAGGCACACCTCCTTCTGCACGCCGCCGAAGTCGACGGTAGCCATGCGGGTGCCGTCCTTCTCCCCGATGTCAAGCACTCTGCCGGGTACCGCCAGGCACATGGGCTTCTCCTTGCTGTGGGTGGTGCGGGTACTGCTCCGGGGCGGCGGCCGCCGCCACCATGAGCTGGCCGAGGGACAGCCCGCCGTCGTTCGGGGGCACCCGGCCGTGGCGCAGAACGGTGAACCCGGCGGCCCGCAGGGTGCGGGCGCACGCGGAGGACAGCAGGGCGTTGGCGAAGACGCCGCCGGTCAGCGCGACGGTGTCCAGGCCGTGCCGCTCGCGCGCGAGCGCGCAGAGCTCGCCGACCAGGGCGGTGATGCCGGCGTGGAAGCCGGCGGCGATCGTCCCCGGGTGCGTGCCCGCGCGTACGTCGGCCACGACGGCCGTCAGCAGCGGCGCCGGGTCGGCGACCACCGGGCCGGCGCCGGGGCCCTGCGGGACGCGCAGCCCGAAGGCGTAGTGGGGGCCGGCCGCGCCCGCGCCGAGGGCCGCGGCCTCCAGCTCGATCGCGGCCTGCGCCTCGTAGCCGGCGTGGTGGCAGACGCCGGCCAGCGAGGACACGGCGTCGAAGAGCCGCCCCATGCTGGAGGTCGGCACGCAGTTCAGGCCGCGCTCCAGCTGGCGTTCCAGTACGCGCAGTTCGTCGGGCGGGCACGCCGCGACGCAGGGCAGGTCCGGGGTGCGGGCCAGGCCGGCTGCCCGCAGGTGGGCCAGCGCCATCCGGTACGGGCGGTGCACGGCAGCGTCGCCGCCCGGCAGCGGCACGTAGCCGAGGTGGGCGAAGCGGGTGTAGCCGGCGTAGTCGGCGAGGAGGACCTCGCCGCCCCACACGGCGCCGTCGTCGCCGTAGCCGGTGCCGTCGAAGGCGACGCCGATCACCGGGTGTCCGCCGTCGAGGCCGTGTTCCGCGAGGGCGGAGGCGATGTGCGCGTGGTGGTGCTGCACGCGGACGAGCGGGCGGGATCCGGCGGTGCGCCGCGCCCATTGGGCGGAGCGGTAGCCCGGGTGCCGGTCCGCCGCGAGGAGTACGGGGCGGACGCCGGTGATGGACTCCAGCTGCCGCTCGGCGCGTTCGAGGGCGTACTGGGTGGCGAGGTCGTCCATGTCGCCGATGTGGGCGGACAGCCAGGCGCGGCGCCCCTCGCCGAGGCAGAAGGTGTTCTTCAGGTCACCGCCGGCGGCGAGGGTCGCGGGGACCGGCAGCGGCAGTGCCATCGGCAGCGGGGCGTATCCGCGGGCGCGCCGGACGGCCAGCGTCTCACCGTCGCAGACCCGCACCACGGAGTCGTCGCAGGGCACGTGGATGGGGCGGTCGTGGGTGAGCCAGGCGTCGGCGAGGCCGGCGAGCCGTTCCAGGGCCTCGTCGTCGTCGGTGACGATGGGCTCTCCGGCGAGGTTCCCGCTGGTCATGACGAGCAGGCGGGGGCCCGGCGGGTCACCGGGCAGGCCGAGCAGCAGGTGGTGGACCGGGGTGTACGGGAGCATCACCCCGAGGTCGGGGCAGCGCGGGGCGACCCCTTCGGCGAGTACGCCCGGCGGACCCCCGGGGTCGGCGGCGGTGCGGCGGCGCAGCAGCACGACGGGCCGCACGCCGCCCTCCAGCAGGGCGCGTTCCTCGGGGCCGATGTACGCGTACCGTTCGGCGTCGCGGACATCGCGGGCCATCAGGGCGAAGGGCTTGTCGCCGCGGGCCTTGCGGCGCCTCAGCTCGGCCACGGCGCGCGGGTGGGTGGCGTCGCAGGCGAGGTGGTAGCCGCCGAGGCCCTTGACGGCGAGGATCGCTCCGGCCGCGAGGAGCCGGCGGGCCCCGGCGATCGGGTCCTCGTCCGGGGTCTCGCAGGGGGGCCGCCCGGTCCGCCCGGTGAGCAGGGTCAGCCGGGGGCCGCAGGCCGGGCAGGCGACCGGCTGGGCATGGAAGCGGCGGTCGGCGGGATCGCCGTACTCGCGGGCGCAGTCGGGGCACATGGGGAAGCGGGCCATGGTGGTGTGGGCTCGGTCGTAGGGCAGCCCGGTGACGATGGTGAACCGCGGCCCGCAGTGCGTGCAGGTGATGAACGGGTGCCGGTGGCGCCGGTCGGCCGGGTCCGCGAGCTCGGCGAGGCAGTCGGCGCAGGTGGCGACGTCCGGGGAGACGAGGGTCCGCGCGGGGCCACCGGTGCGGGAGGCGATGATGGTGAATCCGGCGCCGCCCGCGACGGGTACCTCGTGGTGGTCGACGGCGTCCACGACGGCCAGCGGGGGCGCGTCCGCCGCGAGGTGCTCGCAGAACCGCGAGACGGCGGCCGGGGCGCCCTCGACCTCGGCGACGACGCCCTCGGGGGTGTTGGTGACGTGTCCGGCGAGGCCGAGCCCGGTCGCGCGGGTGTAGAGGTAGGGGCGGAAGCCGACGCCCTGGACCACGCCGCGGACGGTGACGCGGCGGCGCTGGACCGCCTCCATCAGCGGGGCTGCGCGGCGGGCTGGACGTGCGGGCGCGGGTGCCCGTGCCCGGAGCCGTTGCCCTGGCCGTACACGGGGTCGGGGCCGTCGCTGTGGGCGTGGGCGTGATCGGGGCCGGGGTCGGCGTGGGAGTGGGCGGGGGCGTGCCCGGGTCCGTTGGAGCGGCCGTGCTCGTGATCGTGGTCCGGGCCGTGGGAGTGGCCGGCGCCGTGGTGGTGGTGATGGCCGTCGGACCCGTGTTCGTGTCCGTGTCCGTGCAGGTGCCCGTGTCCGTGGTCGTGGCCCTGTGCCTGCTGCCGGCCGGCCATCACCGGGGTGTGCGTCCCGGTCCCGTCCCCGGCGGCCAGCGCCCGGTCGAGCAGGAGCCCGAGGCCCTCGCCCCTGCGGGCCGAGGTCATGACGATCTCCACGCCGGGGTTGACGCGCTCGACGTTCGCGCGGAAGGCGGCCTCGTCGAACTCGACGGCCTGCGCGATGTCGGTCTTGGTGACGACCACCAGCTGCGCCAGCCCGAAGGCGGTCGGGTACTTCAGCGGCTTGTCCTCGCCCTCGGTCACCGAGGCGAGCACCACCCGCAGCGTCTCCCCCAGGTCGTAGCTCGCCGGGCAGACCAGGTTCCCCACGTTCTCCACGAAGAGGATCCGGGTCTCCTCGGGCAGCCAGCCGTCCAGGTGCCGGCCGAGCATCCCGGCCTCCAGGTGGCAGAGCCCGTCCGTGAGCACCTGCTTGACCGGTACGCCCGAACGGGCCAGCCGCAGCGCGTCGTTCTCGGTGGCCAGGTCCGCGGTGAGTGCGGCGACCGGCACCGATCGTTCACGTGCCAGGAGCAGTTCGCGCTCCAGGAGCGCCGTCTTGCCGCTGCCGGGGCTGGAGAGCAGGTTGACCACCGTCGTACCGCGGGCGGTGAGTCCGGTGCGCAGGGCCCGGGCGGCGTCGTCGTTCTTGGCGAGTACCGCCTGCCGCAGATCGACCACTCGGCACATGGTTCAGGCCTCCTCGGGAATCGGTTCGCGGGTACGGGCGCCGGCGGGGCCGTCCTCCCAGCGGACGCTGAGGATCTCCAGCTCGCGGCCCGACAGCAGTTCCACGTCCGTGGCCCTGCCGCATCCGGGGCAGCACAGCTCGGGGGGCATCCCCACGGCCCAGGTGCCGGGGCAGGTCGCGCAGCGGGCGCGGGCCGCCACGGATTCGGTGACGAGCTCGGCGCCGTCGAGAACCGTTCCGGCACAGGCCAGTTCGAAGCAGAAGGTCAGCGCGTCGGGCACCACACCCGCCAGCTCGCCCACCCGGAGCCGTACGGACGTGACGGCGTGCGCGCCGGCCGCCCCGGCGGCTTCTTCCACCTGGCCCACGACGGCCATGGCGATCGACATCTCGTGCATCGGACTCCGTCCTGCCGGGGCTCATTACACCGGCGGAACGGGGGTGCGGCGGTCGGGCACGCCGGTGCGCCGCACCCCCCGTACGCCGTTCGGCGGGGGGTGCGGCGGCCGTGGTGTCACATGCTGCGCATACGCAGGTAGCGCCTGAGGTCGGGAAGGACCTGGAGGACGACGGCGGCGAGGACGGCGAGCGCGGCCCCGCTGATGACGGCCTTCTTCATGGGGTTCTCCTCAGTTCGCGGCGGGGTTCGCCGGCTTCGTCGGGGGCCGGGCGGTCGAGCAGGTCCAGGGCCATGCGGACGGCCTCCGGCACGGCGGCGGCGACGGGCGGGCTCAGTCCGATGCCCTCCTCGACGCAGGCCGGTTCGCAGCCGAGGACCAGCGTGCGCCGCGGAGGGGTGGCGCCGGTTCCGGCGCACAGGGCGCCCAGCAGGGCGAGGACGGTGTCGGGCGACATGTGGTGGCCGTCGAGCACGGGCCCTTCGCCGGGTCCTGCGGCCCGCGTGCCGGCCCCGTCGGCCGCGCCCGCTTCCGTCTCGATGAGGTAGAGCGTGCCCGGTGCGCCGCCGCGGGCGGTGGCGTCGACCAGCACGAGCGTGTCGTAGCCGTCGAGGAGCTGGTAGGCGAGGTGGATCCCGCGCACACCGAAGTCCACGACCTCGACCCCGTCGGGCAGGGGGTGCGCGGACAGGGCCCGGACGGTCTCCACGCCGAACCCGTCGTCGCCGAGGAAGACGTTGCCGATGCCCGCGATCAGGACCTTGGGGCTCACGCGTCCTCCAGCAGGGTGACCTCGTCGGGCTGGAAGTAGAGGAAGCGGCCCTGTTCCCGGCGGATGTCCGCGCCGGGGTCGTCCTCCACCGTGACGGCGAGGTGCACTCCCCCGTCGACGTCGTGCAGGACGGCCTCGACCTGTGCGGAGCGACCGTGCAGGAAGAGGTCCTGGGCGTCGGTGCGGCGCGGCCCGGGGCGGAGCAGGACGCGGCTGCCGGGTCCGACGGGGGCGCCGTCGATGGTGACGCGGTCGCGGGCCGGATCGGCGGTGTCGGCCCCGGCCGGGTCCCACCAGGGGGTGTCCGGCCTGAACACCGCTTCCTCGTCGGGTACTTCGCAGATCTGCTCCGGACCGTCCGGGCCGGTGACCTCCCGCAGGGAGCGCACCGCGCCGTGCAGGCGTTCCAGCACCTCGGGGGGCAGGGAGTCGGCGAGGTCGATGACGGCGGCTGCCCGGGCGTCCGTGCCTCGCGCCTCGCGCTTCTCCTGGTCGGTCAGGGCCGCCGTGCGCAGGGCGAGGATCTCGTCGATCTCGGTGGCGTCGTACATGGCGCCCGCGCTCTCGGGGGCGATGGCCGGGTGGTCCTCCAGGATGATCGGGGAGGACAGGACCACGTCGGCGCGGCCCGCCTCGCCTGCCAGCACCGGCCAGGTGTGGCGGTTCTCGCAGGCGGCGACGGCCTCCCGGGCCCATTCGGGCGGGTCGGTCATCGACAGGAAGGAACCGGAGTCGAGTCCGAGCAGGAGGTGGGCGGCGACCAGCGAGCGGGGCAGAGCCGCCTCGCGGTCGGCGCCGGATCCGGCCGCGGGGGTCCACGGGCTGGTGTTCTCCACGACGGCCGTGAGCCGGAACACCCGGTAGGCGCCGTCGAGTTCCACGGCCCGCAGTCGCAGTACGCCCTCGATCGCCTCGGTCCGCCGCACCAGGCGGCCCGCCGTCCGCCCGTCGGCGTCGAGGACGGCCTCGATGTCGTCGCGGGCGGGGCGGGCGAACGGCACGCAGACGCCCTCACCCGCCAACCCGCTTACGGGTACGGCCAGTTCGACGTGCTCCTCGGTGCCCTCGTCCCAGGGGACGAGGACCCGGTCGGCCAGGTGCAGTTCGTCGACGTCGGCGAAGCCGCCGCCGTCCAGGGCCTGCTGGACCGTACGCCGCTGCGCGTGCAGGAACCGAAGCTCCAGGGCGAGCGTCGCGTCGCCTCTCGGCTCCATCAGGATCTCGGTCCGCTGGAAGGCGTGCTCGCCGTGGGCCGGACCCCATGCCGGGGGCACGAGGACCCCGAACTGCCAGCGCATCCGGTTCTTGGCGGCGGAGGCCCGGTACGGGTAGAGCACGTACCCCTCGAGGAGGACGGCGTCGGCCACCTGCCGGGCGGCGGCGAAGCGGGCGTCCGCGGTGGTGGTCGTGGTCACGGGGCCGTCCTCTCGGTGAGGCGCGGACGCAGCGCACCCGGCCGGACGGCCCCGGGCGGGGGCGGGGGTCCGGCCGCGGGCGCGGGATCGGCCGCGTCCAGCAGGGAGCGTACGGTCGCCTCCCAGGAGGCGAGCGCGTGGCGGGAGCGGTGGGCGAGCAGCTCGGCCATGGTGTCGCGGGGCAGCCGGAGCCATCCGCAGCCGGGGAAGTGCTGCTCGACCATCTCGCGCCAGACGGCCACGGGCATCCGGTACGCGGCTTCGCGGTCCCAGGGCACGGGCTCCACCCGGAAGCCGGCCTCGCCGGTGAAGGCGGTGCCGGAGAACAGCATCAGCAGCGGGACCTCGCCGTCCTGGAGGGCCTCGAAGTACCGGGTCGCCGCGATGTCCATGTCGTAGGTGCAGGGCACGACGAGGTCCGTCTCGGTCTCCCCGGTGAAACCGGGCACCATCACCGACACCAGGGCGAACTGCACGGGCTGGAGCGTGGTGCCCCACCGAGAGCGTTCGCCGAACAGGTCGGCGAGGCCCTCCGCCTCGGCGGGGCCGTAGCCGCGCCGGGCCGGTTCGATGCGGATCTGGCAGCGCAGGGCGAGGGCGTGCACCCGGGTGTCCGGGTCGGCGGTGACGCGCAACCGGAAGACGAGGGTGGGGCCGGCGGCGTACGGGTCGGCCCGCACGCCGGTGCAGGTGAAGCCGAAGCCCGTCATGACCGGTCCCCCGCGGGGGCTGCGGGGGCCACGGGCCTGGCCCGCCGTTCGACGTCGTCGAAGAAGGTGCCGAGGGCGGCCCGCGCCTCGGCCCCTCCGTCGAAGCCCTGCCACAGCATCCGCATCCGGCCGACCAGTTCGTAGCAGACGTCGATCGGCACGAGGTAGCAGCCGGAGCGGCCCTCCCAGCGGTGCACGAGCAGGGCTTCCGTGTCGGGTTCGAGCAGGGCGGCCAGCGGGCCGCCGTCGAGGACCTGCTGCCAGGTCTGCGGATCGAGTTCGCTCTCGGTCGCCCCGGCGGGGCTGGGGTAGAGGGCGACCAGCCGGTCCAGTGCGGCGTTGCGGAAGAAGAAGGCGACGCCGACGGGGATCTGGAGCCGTTCCCACACCCCGGCGTCGAGCCGGTGGTCCGGGTCGGTCAGGTAGCGGTCGGGGACCGTCCGGTAGCGGCCGGTCCGGGCGCCGGGCCGGTCGAACAGCAGGGAGCAGCCGGTGCAGGCGCAGACCAGCGTCCGCTTCTCGGTCTCCACCAGGTGGCGGTGCCCGTCCGGGGGCACGGCCACCCCGCACAGCTCGCAGGTCTCGGGCCGGGGCGGGCGCGGGCCTGCGAACCGGCGCAGGCCGCGCGGGCCCCCCGTACGCAGGGCGGGCCCGCTCACGGAACCCGCGCCGGGCTCTGCGGCCGGGTGCCGATCTGCAGCAGCGCGGGCTGCGGGGCCGGGGCGGGCTCCATCTCCACGCCGGTGACCTCGGGGGCGAAGCAGGTCAGGGCGTCCTCCAGCGTCCGCCGGGCGCCCTCCTCGCCGCCGGGGCCGCAGCCGCAGCCGGTGGGTGCGGCCGCGGGGCGCAGCCGCAGGACACCGGTGGCCTCGTCGAAGCCGAGCAGTTCCACCGGGTCGGCCGCGCCGGCCAGGGCGCGGGCGATCCGGGTGTGCACGTCCTCGGGGTGCAGGCCGTGCAGGGAGAGCAGGCTCGCCACGAGCTCGTCGTCCGCGGCCGCGGCCAGCGGACCGTCCCCCAGCTTCTCGGCGATCCGGGCGAGCCCGGCGCCGTAGAACTCCATCAGCACCCGCACGAGTTCCTCGGCTGCCGCGCACGCCTCGCGGTCCCCGGTGGCGGCCAGCCGGTCGAGGACCTCCTCGACGCGGCGGCCCGCCTCCCGGGCGTCGACGGCCGCGCTCATCCGCCCAGTCCGCTCAGGCCGGTGGGGACGTGCATGGTCTTCACGGTCTTGCCGCCGCCGACGTACATGTGGACGCCGCAGGGCAGGCAGGGGTCGAAACTGCGCACGGCGCGCATGATGTCGATGCCCTTGAAGTTCTCCGGGGTGTTCTCCTCGAAGATCGGGGTGTTCTGCACGGCGTCCTCGTACGGTCCGGGTGTGCCGAAGGTGTCGCGGGTGCTCGCGTTCCACGGCGTCGGCGGGTAGGGGTGGTAGTTGGCGATCTTGCCGTCGCGGATGACCATGTGGTGCGAGAGGACGCCCCGGACGGCCTCGGTGAAGCCGACGCCGATGGACTCGTCCGGCACCTCGAACTTCTCCCAGGTCTGGGTGCGTCCCGCGCGGACCTCGGCGAGGCCCTTCTCGGCGCAGTGCAGGGCGATGGCGGCCGCGTACGCCTGGAAGTAGGTGCGGGCGCGGTTGCGCTCCAGCGCGTTGCTCCACTTCGGGATCTTCCACTCGAAGCGGGTCTCGGGCTTGGTCATCGTGCGGGGCAGGTTGATGACGACGCTGTGCCCGGTGGCCTTGACGTAGCCGACGTCGACGAGGCCGGACAGGGCCGTGGACCACAGGCGGGCGATGGGGCCGCCGCCGGTGTCGAGGGCGAGGTGGTCCTTGCCGTCGAACCAGCGGGGCGACATCACCCAGCTGTACTTGTCGTCGAAGTTGCGCTTCTGCGGGGCCGGGATGGTGTGCTGGTTCCACGGGTGGCGGGGGTCGACCGGGTTGCCGAGCGGGTCGTGTGTGACGAACTGCTCCTTGCCCTCCCAGTCGTCGTAGTACGAGCTGCCGAGCAGGATGCGGATGCCGAGGTTGATCTCGGTGAGGTCGTTGGTGACGAGTTTGCCGTCCACGACGACGCCCGGGGTGACGAACATCTTCCGTCCCCAGTCGGTCATGTTGGCGTAGGTGAAGTCGCAGTGCTCGGGGTCGTTGAGCGCACCCCAGCAGCCGAGCAGCACCCGGCGGCGGCCGACCTCCTCGTAGCCCGGCAGGGCCTCGTAGAAGAAGTCGAAGAGGTCGTCGTGGAGCGGGACGACGCGCTTCATGAACTCGACGTACCGCATGAGCCGGCTCATGTAGTCCGTGAAGAGCTGGACGGAGGCGACGGTGCCCACGCCGCCCGGGTAGAGCGTGGAGGGGTGCACGTGGCGCCCCTCCATCAGACAGAACATCTCGCGCGTGTAGCGGCTGACCTGGAGGGCCTCGCGGTAGAACTCGCCCTCGATGGGGTTGAGGGAGCGCATGATGTCGGCGATGGTGCGGTAGCCGTGGTCGCCGGCGTGCGGGGCCTCGGTGCGCTCGGCCAGTTCCAGGACCCCGGGGTTGGTCTCGCGGACCATCTTCTCGCAGTAGTCGACCCCGACCAGGTTCTCCTGGAAGATGTTGTGGTCGAACATGTACTCCGCGGACTCGCCCAGGTTGATGATCCACTCGCCGAGGTGCGGCGGCTTCACCCCGTAGGCCATGTTCTGCGCGTACACGGAGCACGTGGCGTGGTTGTCGCCGCAGATCCCGCAGATGCGGCTGGTGATGAAGTGCGCGTCGCGGGGGTCCTTGCCGCGCATGAAGACGCTGTAGCCGCGGAAGACCGACGAGGTGCTGTAGCACTCCGCGACGCGCTTCTGCTTGAAGTCGATCTTCGTGTGGATGCCGAGGCTGCCGACGATCCGGGTGATCGGATCCCAGGCCATCTCCACCAGGCCGCTGCCGTCACCGGCCGCCTTCGTGTTCGGTGCCATCGTTTCTGCCGTGACCCTTCTTCGGTACGTGCGGGGCGTTGTCTGCGGGAGGGGGCGGGAGGAGCGGTCCGTCACCAGGGCGGGCGGTAGCCCGTGGTCAGGCTCCGGCCGGCACGCCGCCACTTCGGCTCCTCGTCCACGGTGTGGGCGGTGACCGAGCGGAGCTTGCGGATCAGCGCCCCGTACGCGCCGCTCGCGGTCGCGGAGACCTTCGCGCCGGGGGGCTCGTCCATGAAGGGCATGAACTTGTCGGGGAAGCCGGGCATGGTGCAGGCGATGCAGATGCCGCCGACGTTGGGGCAGCCGCCGATGCCGTTCATCCAGCCGCGCTTGGGGACGTTGCACTTCACGACGGGACCCCAGCAGCCCAGCTTGACCAGGCACTTCGGGGAGTCGTAGGTGTGGGCGAACTGGCCCTGCTCGTAGTAGCCGGCGCGGTCGCAGCCCTCGTGCACGGTCGCGCCGAACAGCCAGGTGGGGCGCAGCTTGTCGTCGAGGGGGATCATCGGGGCCGAGCCGGCCGCCTGGTAGAGCAGGTACGTCAGGGTCTCCGAGAAGTTGTCCGGCTGGATCGGACAGCCGGGCACGCACACGATGGGGATGCCGGCCTGCGACTTCCAGTCCCAGCCCAGGTAGTCGGGCACGCCCATGGCGCCCGTCGGGTTGCCCTCCATCGCGTGGATGCCGCCGTACGTGGCGCAGGTGCCGATGGCGACGACGGCGAGGGCCTTGGGGGCCAGCCGGTCGATCCACTCACTGGTGGTGATGGGCTGGCCGGTCGCCGGGTCGTCGCCGAACCCGCACCAGTAGCCCTCGGGCTTGATCGACTCGTTGGGGATCGAACCCTCGACGACGAGGACGAACGGGTCGATCTCGCCGCGCTCACCCTTGAAGAACCACTCGATGAAGGTGTCCGCGCCGCCGACCGGGCCGCATTCGAAGTCGATCAGGGGCCAGTGCACGGCGATCTTGGGGAGACCGGGCAGGGTGCCGGTGACGATCTCCTCGATGCTCGGCTGCATCGCCGCCGTCAGGGACACGGAGTCGCCGTCGCAGCTCAGACCCGCGTTGATCCAGAGGATGTGGATCACGGGGTCTTCGACCGGGTCCTTCGTCACTGCGGCCATGCGCTGCCTCCTCGGGGAGGGGATCAGGGTGTGAGAGGGGTGGGAGGGGAGGCGGTCTGCCTCGGCTCCACATTTCTTGCTAACAGCTGCCGGGGCCGGACGCCGCGTCTGGTGCGGCCAGTCCAGTGACACCGCGCCGGTCCGCGGCGGCGCGGGTGAGGTGGGGCGGGGTCGCCGAGGGCCGCTCCTTGCGGACGAAGGCGCGGCGCAGGGCGTGGTAGGGGGCGTGCGGGTCGAAGAAGGTCCGCCGCATCAGCGCCAGCTCGGCCTCCCGGTGGGCGGCCAGCGGGCGCCGCGCCTCGTCGCGCTCGCGTGCGGCCTTCTTCGCGGCGATCCGGGAGGCGGTGCCGGGCAGGTCCGCGAGACGCACCGCGAGGCGCTGCGCCTCGCCGGGGAAGTCGCCGGGAGCGCAGGGCACCGTACGGTCGGTCAGCCCGATCCGCTGCGCGGCGGCGGCCCCCAGCGGCAGGGCCTCGGTGGTGAGGCGGTCCGCGAGGGCGGGGCCGACGCGTCGGGGCAGGGTGTACGTCCAGTACTCGGAGCCGTACAGCCCCATCAGGCGGTAGTGCGGGTTCAGGACGACGCCGGAACGGCACCAGACCTCGTCGGCGGCGAGGGCGAGCATGGCGCCGCCGGCGGCGGCGTTGCCGCCGAGGGCGCTGACCACGAGGCGGTCGGTGGTGGTCAGCACCGCCTCGACCAGGTCGTTCATGGCGTTGATGTTGGCCCAGGACTCCTCGGCGGGGTCCGCGGCGGCCTCGATGATGCCCAGGTGGATGCCGTTGGAGAAGAAGTCGCGGCCGCCGCCCAGGACCAGGACGGTGGTGGGGCGGGTGCAGGCGGTCCGGTACGCGTCCAGCAGGCGGCGGCAGTGCGCGGTGCTCATCGCGCCGCCGGGGAAGGAGAACGTCAGGAAGCCGGTGCGGCCCTCCTCGTGGTAGCCGATGTCGGACCAGGCCGGGCGGTACGGACCGGCGGCCGGCGGGGCGGGCAGTTCGGGCAGCGGGGGCAGGTCGCTCAGCCGGTCGGCGAGCGCGAGCGTGGCCGGGAGCCTGGGGGTGGGCGGGGCGCCCGCTGTGCGGGGGGCGCGCAGCTCGGGGATCCACACGGCCCCGTCGGCCGTGGCCCGGCAGACCGCACCGGCCCGGGTGGCGAGGAGCTCGCCGGGGCGGCCGCGCAGGCCGTCCTCGCGGTGGCCGCCGTGCAGGTACCAGTCGGCGCCGAGCAGGTGGTCGCGTACGCCGGGCTGCGAGTCGGCGGCGCGCAGGACGCGCAGGACGCGCTCGGTGCCGTCCGCCGCCCAGTCGATCCGGCGGTCGTCCTGGCGCACCGGCGGCCGGGCCCGGCCGCCGGTCTGGGGGCGCGGGACGTGACGACCGGAGGCGAAGCGCTCCACGGCGAGCAGAACGGCCTCCAGCGCGGCGTCGGCGATCTCACCGCGGTAGAGGTCGCTCTTGCCGACGGGGGGCACCGGGCAGTCGGCGGTGGCCCAGACGTCGCCGGCGTCCATCTCGGCGTTGGCCTGGAGGACCGTCACCCCCCAACGGGTCTCGCCGTCCTGGACGGCGTGGTCGAGGGAGGACGGGCCGCGGTCGCCGACCGGCCCCGGGTGGACGACGAGGCAGGTGTACGCGGCCCAGACGTCCTCGGGGATGGCGGTGCGCAGCATCGGCGCGAGGACGAGGTCGGGGCGGTGGCGGCGCACGGTGTCGCCCAGGGGGGCGTCGGGCAGAGCCAGTTCGACGGCCACCCGGTGGCCGTGGTCGCGCAGCTCGGCGTGGACCCGCTGGGTGAGGCTGTTGAACGCGCTCGCGACAAGCAGGACGTACACGTGGTCTCCCGGCGGCGGCCCGGAGCCGCCGCGTCGCGGGTGCCGGGCCTGTTCGGCGGCTGGTGACCGGAGCACGACCGGCCGCCTGCGATGCTCGTCCCCTCGGGGCGGGGGGCGGCCGAAGCGGAGCGGCGATGTCACCCGAAAGCGCCGGGGGGCACGGCCGCTCGGCCCACCCTTGACGTTGCCCTGGCCGGGCGATGCGGGATCCGACTCCGGGCCCGCGGCCCCTGCGGGCCCCCTCGCGGGGAGCCGGGCGGGATCCGGTCGCGATGCCGCACCCCTCGCGGGGAGCCGGGCCGGGGTTCGGGCTCGGTGCCGTACCCCTGGCGGGGCGGCGGGGCGGGGTTCGGGCTCGGTGCCGTACCCCTGGCGGGGAGCCGGGCCGGGGTTCGGGCTCGGTGCCGTACCCCTGGCGGGGCGGCGGGTCGGGATCCGGGCGCGGTGGGGGTCGGTCGCGGTGCCGCGCAGGGGTATCTCCTCGGCTCGCGCCAGGCGGGCACCTCTCGGCTGTGGGAGGTGGTTGCGCGCTCGTCCTGCGGGGACACCCCTCCCCGTCCCCGCTCCAGCTGTACGAGCCCGGTTCCGGGGGACACCGAAGCGCTGGCGTGGGGTGGGGACACGGCGGAGTGTCCCCGCAGGACGAGCGCGCACCGCCGGGTACAGCCGCGACATGCCGAACCGCGCGAGCCGAGGAGATACTCCGGCGGGGCACCGCCCCACCCGTTCCATCCCGCCCAGCGGAAACCCGGCCACCCCGGCGAAAGCCGAAGGGCCGAGGAGACACTCCGGCGGGGCACCGCCCCACCCATGGCATCCCGCCCAGCGGAAAACCGGCCACCCCGGCGAAAGCCCAACCGAGCCCTCCTGCCCCTCGGTATCCGGCCACCCCCGGGCGGGAGCCGCACCGTGCCATCCCGCCCCGCCGGTACTCGGTCGCCCCCGGCGGGAGCCGAACGGCCGGACCGGCCCGCGGAAACCTGCTGCCCCGCCGGGAGGCTACTGGCGGTTTTCCATGCCGATCGCCTTCTGGAGGTCCTTGTGGGCCTGGCCCCATTCGCCCTCCTGTTGCTCCAGCAGGGCGGCCGCGATGGCGTTGAGTTTGACCTGGATGGCGTGTTCCGCCCGGCGTTCGGAGTTCTTCAGCAGGGCCAGCAGGAGCAGGGCCACCGCGCCCATCGCGTCGCCGACCAGGTGCTGCCAGCTCGTGTCCAGATGGAGCAGGTGGACCACGATGAAGGCCGCCACGAGCAGGACGCAGAACACGGAGAAGCCGGCGGAGCTGGTGAAGTTGGAGGCAAGTTCCGCGAGCCTCGCGAATCGCCCGGGCTCGTCCGCCTCGCCCTCTTTCGCGGGATGCTCAAAGGTCATGCCCCCACGCCTGCCCGCTCCGGGTACCTCGAACCACCTGGTTCGCCCGCTCGGGCGAACGGCCGAGATCCCGCACACTGAGGTCGGCCCAAGGTTTTCCACCGGACATCGGGAGCCACGTGATTCCGCCCGTCGAGGTGACCACCGAGACCGTGCGCGCCGAGGACGGCGCCACGTCGGGCGTTCTGCTGCACCGCAGACCCGACGATCCGTCGGCGCCGGTCCTGGTGTGCCTGCCCGCCATGGGCACCAGGGCCGCCGCCTACGCCCCGCTCGCGGACGCCCTCGCGGGGGCCGGGTTCCAGGTGGCGGTCGGCGAGCTGCGCGGGCAGGGGACGAGCTCCGTGCGCGTGGGGCGGGGGGTGCGCTACGGCTATCACGAGATGGTGGCGTACGACTGCCCCGCGCTCTTCCGCGCCGTCGCGGCCGCCTTCCCGGCGGCTCCGCGCCACCTCCTGGGGCACAGCCTCGGCGGGCAGCTCGGCACCCTCTACCTCAGCCAGGAACCGCACATGGCTTCGGGCGCGGTCCTGGTGGGAGCCCCCTCGTGCCACTACCGCGGCTGGCCCTTCCCGCAGAGCCTGGGCATGCTCGCCGCCTTCCGGTTCGCGGCCGCGTTCTCCGCGGTGTACGGGTACTTCCCCGGCCGCCGCATCGGCGTGCTCGGCAACGACTCCGCGCAGGTCCTGAAGGACATGGCGACGCAGGTCAGGACGGGCTGCTACCACGTGCCGTCCTCCGAGGTGGACTTCGAGCCCGCGCTGGCGAAGCTGGACCTGCCGGTCCTGGCGGTCGCCATCAAGGGCGACGCCATGGCCCCGCCCGCCGGGGTGCGCGGGCTCGCGGACAAGCTGACGAGCGCGCGCGTGACGTACTGGGAGCTCGCGCTCGGCGAGGGCTCCCGGGGCAGCCGGCACTACGCGTGGATCCGGGACAGCGCCGCGCTCGTCGAGCGGGTACGGACCTTCGTGGACCGGGGCTGATCTGCCGCCCGTCAGCCCAGACGGGCCGGGGAGGAGGCTCCGGAGGTCAGCAGCCGGGGGGTCCCGGAGCCGTCGGCGGGCACGGTCCACAGGTCCGTGCGGTCGGCGGCGCCGTCGCCGGGCAGGCCGTAGGCCAGAGTGGCGTCGTCGAGCCAGGCGGCCTGGTCGTCCACGCTGCGCTTCTCGGCGAGCGGGTGGTCCCGCAACGTCCCCAGATCCATGACGTGTTCGCGCCACAGGGAGGCGCCGGCCCGCACCCGCTTCTTGTACGCGATGCGCGTCCCGTCAGGGGACAGGGACGGGCATTCGACGTTCTTGGTCAGGGTGGTGACGGTGCGTCGGGAGACCGATCCCTTGACCAGGTGCGTCTCGCCGGCCGTGGCGAGGGTGGCGTAGAAGGTGTCGTCGTCCTTGGCGAAGGTGACGCCCCAGAAGTTCACGTCCTGGGCGCGGTAGTCCCGTCCGTCCATGGTGATGGCGAACTCCTCCAGGTTGGGCTCCAGTTTCCAGGTCCTGGTGTCCAGGATCGCGGTGCGTGTGGAGAAGAACGCCGCACCGTAGGACTCGCCGGAGACGAAAACGGTCCAGGCGGCGAAGCGGCCGCTGGGCGAGACGCGGGCCCGGCTGGGCGTGCCCGCCAGGGGGAAGGTGCGCACCTGGCGAAGCTCGGCGTCGACGACGATCGCCTTGTTGTCCTGGGCGAGCGCGCCCGGGCTGGAGCGCAGGCAGACGCCGGTCCCCGCGGCGGCGTGGAAGCGCTGGCAGGTGAGGTCGGACACCGTGCGGGTGCCCTCGGGCGCATCGGCCGGGACGGAGGCCAGGGCCCCGCGGTGCGGGCCCTGTCCGCTGCCGAGGAAGGTCAGGGTGTCCCGTCCGGCCGTCAGCGTGACGGCCCCCGCGGTCGCCGCCGGGCCGCCGGTCTGCGGCCGGTCGGCGCGGGAGGCGGCGCGCAGCACCAGGGCGGCGCCGACGCCACCGAGCAGCAGCACCGCCACCGCGAGGACGAGCAGGCGGCGGGAGCGTGTCATCGGGTTCCTCACGGATGTCGGGGCGGAGCGGGTGCGGCGGGTGCGGCGGGTGTGGTGGGCACGGGCGGCGACGGTCGCAGGACGTAGCCGGCGACGGCCGCGCAGCAGAGCAGACCGGCCGCGGCGGCGGCGAGTGCCGGGCCGGTGCCCCAGAGGGTCCACGCCCCGCCGAAGGCGAGGGAGCAGGCGAACCGGGCCAGCGCCTGGCCGGTGCCGACCAGGGCCAGCCCGGTGGCGCGCAGGGACTCGGGGACGGTGGCGGCGACGGCGGCGGGCAGTACCCCGTCGGTGGCGGCGTAGAACATGCCGTGCAGGGCGAGTACGAGGTAGGGCAGAGCGGGCTGGTCGGGGGCCCACAGCAGCAGGGCGTAGGCGGCGAGGAGGAGGGCGTGCCCGGTCAGGAAGACGGTGCGGCGCCCGATCCGGTCGGCCAGGGCGCCGGCCGGGACGGCCAGCAGCAGGAACACGGCGGCGGTGCCGAGCGGCAGGAGCGGGAACCACTGGTCGTCGATGCCGGTCCGGCGCTGGAGCAGCAGGTAGACGAAGGCGTCGCTGACGGTGGTGAGGCCGAGCAGGACCGCGCAGAGCGCCAGGGCGCGCAGCCGCGGCAGGCGCAGCAGGGCCGCCGCGTCGCGCAGGCGTACGGGGTTCGGTCGGGCCGCGGCCGGAAGGGCGGCGGCCGGGGCCGCGGCCGGCCGGGGCGGGGTGTCGCCCGCGCCGGAGGGGACGAACAGCATGAGCACCACGACGCCGAGTACGGCGACGCAGGCACTGACGCCGAAGACGGCGTCGTAGCCGTCGACGGCCACGCCGAGGATGAGGAAGGCGGCGAGGGGGCCGAGCAGCGCGCCGGTGGTGTCCATGGCCCGGTGGACGCCGAAGGCCCGGCCCTGTAACCGGTCAGGTGTGGAAAGGGAGATGAGTGCGTCGCGCGGGGCGGTGCGCAGGCCCTTGCCGGTGCGTTCCAGCGCGAGGATCACGCTGATCGGGCCCAGGCTGTGGGCGAGCAGCAGCAGGGGCTTGCACAGGGCGGACAGGCCGTAGCCGATGCCGGCGACCAGTTTGTGGTTGCGGACCCGGTCGGCGAGGTGGCCGCCGGTGAGCTGCACCAGGGCGCTGACGCCGTTGTAGACCCCGTCGAGGGCGCCGAATCCGAGCGGGCTCAGGCCCAGCCCCGCGATCAGGTACAGGGGCAGGACGGCGGTGACCATCTCGGAGGAGACGTCGGTGATGAGGCTGACGGTGCCCAGCGCGAGGACGGTCGGGGCGACCGCCGCGGCCCTGCCGGATCCCCGGTCCGGCGGCGCGGTCTTCGCGCCCGAGGGCGCGGAGCGGTCCGCGAGGTACATGCTCTGGAGCTCCCCCGTGCAGACGGTCTGAGGTCGTTCGAACGTGCGGGTCGATCCCGAACCCTAGTACGTGTACGGGCCAACTGTGGCGCGTACGGCGCGATTCGGCCGTACGCACCGGTGTGTCACCGGCGGCTGCTCTCGTCCCGGAGCCAGGTGGAGAAGTCCTGCTCGCGGATGGCCCTGCGGGCGCCCCGGCGGGCGGCGAGCGCGGCCACCGCGAACACCAGGACCGAGGGCAGCAGTTCCGGATCGGCGCGCAGCAGGGCGCGCAGGTCGGACGCTCCGGTGCGCGCCGAGGGCGCGGCTCCCGCACAGGCCTCCCGTGCGGCCTGGAAGCGCTCGAACTCGGCGGAGGAGGTCGCCGCGCGAACCTTGCGCCGGATCAGGTCGGACCAGGTGCGCGGCGGGCGCACGACGACCCGGGCCTCCTCGACCACGCGCCGCTCCCCCGGCCCGAAGGCCAGGGACGCGGCCAGGTCGTCGGCCATCAGCGGGGGCAGTGCGGCGATCCGCTTGTGCCCCTCCTCGGTCACGGCGATGACGCCTCGGCCGAACAGGCCCTCGCGGACGGCCGGCAGCCGCTGCCACACCCGATAGTAGGCCCGGACCGGCCAGGCGCAGCCGGTCGGCGGGATGTCCCGGCCGGGGGCGGCGGCGAGCAGGTCCGGGTCCGCGGCGAGCGCGCCGGTCAGGGCCCGTACGTCGGCGGCCCCGAGGACGACGTCGGCGTCCACGTACAGCCGGGGGAAGCCGCGCGCGTGCTCGTCGCCGACCCGAAGTGCCGTGTGTTTGGAGGGGGTCGGGATCTCCACGACGCGTACGCGGTCGCCGCGCGCGCCCGCCGCCCGGGCGGTGTCGTCCGTACAGCCGTTGCACACCACGACGATGTCGGGCCCGGACGACGGGGAGTCGGCCAGGAGCGCGTCGAGGAGCCGGCCGATGACCCGGCCCTCGTTGTGGGCCGGTATCACGATGCTGGTCACCCGGGCAGTATGCACGCTCGAACACCAGCTCCCGGCGATTCCGCCAACTCTGCCCGGGGGTACGCCCGGTGGACTAGATTGAGCGGCGCCGACCGGATTTCGGCGCGCTGCGGCGCGGCCGGCGCGATCCGGAACCGGCAAGGGTGGTACGGGTTCGGCTGCTTGTGGGGAACAGGCGGTCGGGCCGGGGGGCGGCATATGCGATGCACGCAGAACATCGGTTGTGGGGGGCCATCACCGTTGAGCAGGTCACGCACGGGACGCGCAGGCGTCCGGCGTGCCCTCGACGACGGCGTTCCACCTCCACCCCACGCGTCCCCGGCCATGGGTTGTCGACACGCCAGCCGGCGTGCGCGGAAGGAAGGGAACGCTGTGAAGGACACCTCCAAGGACGGCGCGCAGAGCGCCGACCGGACCGTCGGGCAGGGTGCCGCAATCTCGGGCCGGGGGTCCGCGGCGCCGTTAGGCATCGCGGTGGTCGGGGCGGGCTACTGGGGCCCCAATCTCGTCCGCAACTTCCAGTCCAGCCCGCAGTACCGGCTGCGATACCTCTGCGACCTGGACCTCGACCGGGCGCGTCAGGTGCTCGGCCGGTACTCCACGGTGCAGCCGACCTCGGACTACGCCGCGGTCCTCGCCGACCCGTCCGTCCAGGCGGTCGCCGTGGCCACCCCGGCCGGGACGCACCTGGACGTCGCGCTGGCCGCCCTGCGCGCCGGCAAGCACGTCCTCGTGGAGAAGCCGCTCGCCGCCACGTACGAGGACGGGATGCGGCTGGTCGCGGAGGCCGAGAAGCGCGGTCTCACCCTGATGTGCGACCACACCTACTGCTACACGCCTGCGGTGCGCCGGATCCGCGAGATGGTCCGCTCCGGGGAACTGGGCGAGATCCACTTCGTCGACTCGGTCCGGATCAACCTGGGGCTCGTCCAGAAGGACGTCGACGTCCTGTGGGACCTGGCCCCCCACGACCTCTCGGTCCTCGACTTCATCCTCCCCGACCACGTGCAGCCGGTGGCCGTCGCGGCGACCGGCGCCGACCCGATCGGGGCCGGCCAGTCCTGCGTGGCCTACCTGACCCTCCAGCTGAACACCGGTGCCATCGCGCACGTGCACGTCAACTGGCTCTCCCCGACGAAGGTCCGCACCACCATGGTCGGCGGCTCCAAGCGCACCCTGGTCTGGGACGACCTCAACCCCACCCAGCGCGTCTCGGTGTTCGACCGGGGCGTGGAGCTGAGCGCCCCGCAGGAGATCGGCGCCGACGAGCGCCGCGACATGCTCGTCTCCTACCGGTCGGGCGACATGGTGGCGCCGGCCATCGGCGAGAAGGAAGCCCTGCGCAGCATGGTCGAGGAGTTCGCCGACGCCATCAGGACGGGCCGGGCGCCGCTGACCGACGGCCGGGCGGGCCTGAAGGTGCTGGACATCCTCGAAGCGGCCTCCAGGAGCCTGGAGTTCCGCGGCGCGGTCGTCGGGCTGCGCACCGGGCGCTGACCCCTCGCGGTCCGATCCAGGTCCCCATCGGGGCCTTTCGCATTCCGTCACACGCAGGACCACGACCGATCCAGTGGGAGCAGGGCGTTGAGCAGCAGCGTACGAGGCAAGAAGATTCTGGTCACCGGCGGAGCGGGCACCATCGGCTCGCACGTGGTGGACCAGCTGGTGGACAACGGGGCACGCGAGATCGTGGTGCTCGACAACTTCGTGCGGGGGCGGACCGCCAACCTGGCCCGCGCCCTGCCGAGCGGCGTCGTCGAGGTCGTCGAGGGCGACATCCGCGACGTGGCGGCGGTACGGAAGGTGACGGAGGGCGCCGACCTGGTCTTCCACCTGGCCGCCATCCGGATCACCCAGTGCGCGGAGGAGCCGCGGCTGGCGAACGAGGTGATGGTGGACGGCACGTTCAACGTGCTGGAGGCGGCGGCAGCCGCCGGGGTGGGCAAGGTGATCGCCTCGTCCTCGGCATCCGTCTACGGGCTGGCCGAGCAGTTCCCGACGTCCGAGCGCCACCACCCCTACAACAACGACACCTTCTACGGCGCGGCGAAGGCCTTCAACGAGGGGATGCTGCGCAGCTTCCACTCGATGTACGGGCTCGACTACGTCGCGCTGCGCTACTTCAACGTGTACGGGCCGCGGATGGACATCCACGGGCTCTACACCGAGGTGCTCATCCGCTGGATGGAGCGCATAGCCTCGGGCGAGCCGCCGCTGATCCTCGGTGACGGCCTGCAGACGATGGACTTCGTGGACGTGCGCGACATCGCGCGCGCCAACCTGCTGGCGGCCGAATCGGACCTGACCGACGAGGTGTTCAACGTCGCGAGCGGGACGGAGACCAGCCTGCTGGAGCTGGCGAACGGCCTGCTGGAGGCGATGGGCGCGGACGGCCTGGTGCCGGAGCACGGCCCGGCCCGCGCCGTGAACGGCGTGACCCGCCGCCTCGCGGACACCGCGCAGGCCTCCGAGCGCCTCGGCTTCACGGCCGGGATCGACCTGCGCACCGGTCTGCGGGACCTGGTGGACTGGTGGCGGGCCGAGCGCGCCGCCGACGCGGCGGCGGGGGCGGGCCGATGAGCGCCCCGGACGCGGGCGCCCGGATCCCCGTGATGGTGCCCTGGCTGGGCGAGGAGGAGGCGAAGGCCGCCGCGGACGCGGTGCTCTCGGGCTGGGTCGCCCAGGGGCCCCGGGTCGCCGAGTTCGAGCGGGCCTTCGCGGAGCGGGTGGGCGCCGAGCACGGCATCGCCGTGAGCTCGTGCACCACCGCCCTGCACCTGGCCCTCGTCGCGCTGGACCTCGGGCCGGGCGACGAGGTGATCGTCCCCTCCCTGTCATTCATCGCCACCGCCAACGCCGTGCGCTACGTGGGCGCGCGGCCGGTGTTCGCCGACGTCGAGGAGGCCACCGGGAACCTGACCCCGGCCACCGTGAACGCGGTCCGCACCCCCCGCACGAAGGCGGTGCTCGCCGTCCACCAGGGCGGGGTGCCCGCCGACGTGCACGCGCTGCGCGCGGCGTGCGCCGAGTGGGAGGTCGCCCTCGTGGAGGACGCCGCCTGCGGCATCGGCGCGACGGTCGGCGGGAAGTCCGTCGGCCACGGGGCGCTGCTCGCCGCCTGGTCCTTCCACCCCCGCAAGGTGATCACCACCGGCGAGGGCGGCATGGTGACCACGGACGACGCACAGTGGGCGCAGCGGCTGCGCCGGCTGCGCGAGCACGGTATGAACGTGTCGGCCGCCCAGCGTCACGCGAGCAGCAAGCCGATCGTCGAGAGCTACCTGGAGGTCGGCTACAACTACCGGATGACCGACATCCAGGCCGCGGTCGGCCTGGTGCAGCTCGGCAGGCTGGACGAGATCGTGGCCCGGCGGCGCTCGCTCGCCGCCCGGTACGCGGAGCTGCTGCGCGAGGTCCCGGGCGTGCGCCCGGTCCGCGATCCCGCCCACGGGCAGGGCAACTTCCAGTCGTACTGGGTGCTTCTGGCCGAGGACTTCCCCGTGGGCCGGGACGAGCTGCTCGCGGTGCTCTCCGAGGCCGGCATCTCGGCCCGGCGCGGGATCATGGCCTCGCACCTGGAGCCGGCGTACGAGGGCCACGGCGCTGCGGCGCTGCCGGTGACCGAGCGGATCAGCCGCGACTCCCTGATCCTCCCGCTGTTCCACACCATGACCGCGGCCCAGCAGGACCGGGTGGTGGCGGTGCTCCGGGAGCAGGCCGGCGGATGAGCGCTCCGGTGACCGAGGACCTGCTGATCGTCGGTGCGGGCGGGTTCGCGCGGGAGACCGCGCAGGCCGTGCGGGACGTGGCCGCGGCCGACGTGGCGCGCGGCCGCGCGCCGCGGTGGCGGCTCGCCGGGCACCTCGACGACGATCCGGCGCTGCACGGCCGGGAGGTCGACGGGGTGCCGGTGCCGGGCGGCTGCGAGCTGGTCCACGAGCTGCCGTCCGCCCGGGTGGTGGTCTGCGTGGGCAGTCCGCGGGACTACGCGGTGCGGGCCCGCCTGGTGCGGCGCCTGGGGCTGCCGGCGGACCGGTACGCGACCGTGGTGCATCCGGCGGCGGCGGTGTCGGGCTCCTCGGCCGTGGGCCCCGGCTCGGTGCTGCTCGCGCACTGCGTGCTGACGGCCGGCGTCCGGGTCGGGTCGCACGTGGCGGTGATGCCGCAGGTGGTGCTCACCCACGAGGACGAGGTCGGGGACTTCGCCACCCTCGCCTCGGGCGTCCGCCTGGGCGGCGGGGTGCGGGTGGGGCGCGGTGCGTACGTGGGGGCGGGGGCGCTGGTCCGGGAGTACGCCGCGATCGGCGCCTGGTCGCTGACCGGCATGGGCAGCACCGTCCTCGCGGATGTTCCGGCCGGGGAGGTGTGGGCCGGCAGCCCGGCCCGCCTCCTGCGGCCGGCGGGGCCCACCGCCCTCGCCGAACTGGCCCGCGATGCGAGCGGACCCGGCGGGGCCCTGTGCGGCCGCGCCGGGGACGCGCCGATGCCGGCCGGGGCGCCGGCGCACGGCACGGAGGACGGCACCGGCCCCAGCGGCCGGCGGCCGCAGACACGGATGGAGAGTCCCGTCGTATGAACCAGATACCGCTCGTCGACCTGAAGGCGGCGCACGCCGAGGTCGCCGAGGAGTTAAGGGCCGGATTCGACCGTGTGCTGGCCGGCACGGCCTTCATCGGCGGTGCGGAGGTCCAGGCCTTCGAGCGCGAGTACGCCGAGTTCGCCGGGGTCCGCCACTGCGTGGGGGTCGCCAACGGCACGGACGCCCTCGAACTGGCCCTGCGCGCCTCCGGGGTCGGCGTCGGCGACGAGGTGGTGCTGCCCGCCAACACCTTCATCGCCACCGCGGGCGCCGTCGCCCGGATCGGCGCCAGGCCGGTGCTGGTCGACTGCCTTCCCGACACCCTGCTGATGGACCCGCAGGCCGCGCTGGACGCGGTCGGCAGGGCCACCCGCGCGATGGTGCCCGTCCACCTGTACGGGCAGTGCGCGGCCGCCGCGGAACTGGCGGAGCGGGTCCCGTCGCACGTGAAGGTCGTCGAGGACGCGGCGCAGAGCCAGGGGGCGACCCGTGACGGCCGCTCCCCCGGCAGCGGGACGATCGCGGCCACCAGCTTCTACCCGGGCAAGAACCTGGGGGCCTACGGGGACGCCGGCGCGGTGGTGACCGACGACCAGGAGCGCGCCGACCTCGTGCGGGCGATCGCCAATCACGGCGGCGTAGCCAAGTACCGCCATGACGTGGCCGGTTTCAACAGCCGGCTGGACGGTCTGCAGGCCGTGGTCCTGCGGGCGAAGCTGGCCCGTCTGGCGGAGGGGAACGCGGCCCGGCGGGCCGCCGCCGCCCGCTACGACGAGCTGCTCGGCGATCTCGCCGCGGCGGGTCGCGTCGCACTGCCGGTCACGACGGAGGGCAACGTCCACGTCTGGCACCTGTACGTCGTCCGGATCTCCGGAGCGGACCGCGACACCGTCGTCGGCAAGCTGAACGCGGAGGGGATCGGCGCGGGCGTGCACTACCCGGCTCCGGTCCACCTCACCGGGGCCTTCGGCCACCTCGGTCACGGTCGCGGGGACTTCCCGCACGCGGAGCAGGCAGCGGACAGCATGCTCTCCCTCCCCCTCTTCCCGCAGATCACCGCTGCCCAGCAGCAGCGGGTCGTGGAAGCGTTCTCCGACGCCCTGCGCTGATACGTGCCGGCGCGAAATCAATGAGGTCCACATGAACAGACGGACAAAGCTGCTCCGTTATGGTCTCTTCACCGTGGTGGCGGCCCTGATGGCCACGGTCCTGCCCCCGGCCGCGGTGGCCGGGGCGGCCGATCCCTGCGGTCCCACCACGAATGCGATCGTCTGCGAGAACTCCAAGCCGGGCACCCCGATGGAGGAGTGGTTCGCGCCGAGCGCGTACGGCGACATCAAGGGCTTCCCCGACCGGACGAGCGTCCAGCCCGGCGAAACGGTCCAGTTCAAGGTCCAGTCGCCGACGGCGTACAAGGTCTCGGTCTACCGCCTCGGCCACTACGGGGGCAACGGGGCCCGGCTGATGTCGACCGCGGCCCAGGCCACCCAGACGTACCCGGCGAACTTCGCGCCCGGCGGGAACCCGGCCGCCTGCACCACCAAGGCCTCCACCGGCCTGGTCGACTGCGGCAACTGGCCCGTCACCGTGACGTGGAGCGTGCCGGCCGACGCCGTCTCCGGCCTCTACATCGCCAACTTCGACCAGGCAGACGGCAACGGCGTGATGCCGTACCCGTTCGTCGTCCGCAAGGACTCCAGCCACTCCGACATCGTCGTGCAGACCAGCGACCAGACCTGGCAGGCGTACAACAACTACGGCGGCCAGGACCTCTACGACGGCGGCGGTCCCGCACCCGACGGGCGGGCCTACGAGGTCAGCTACAACCGGCCGATGGACATCGGCGGTGACAACGGGATCTACGGGTCCGAGTTCCAGATGGTCGCGTGGCTGGAGCGCAACGGCTACGACGTGAGCTACATGTCGGGGATCGACATGTCGGTCCGCGGCGCGACCCTGCTGCAGAACCACAAGGTTTTCCTGTCCTCCGGGCACGACGAGTACTGGACCCAGGACCAGTTCACCAACGCCTTGAACGCGCGCCGCGCCGGGCAGCACCAGACGTACTTCGCCGGCAACGAGATCTTCTGGAAGACCCGGCTCACACCGAGCATCGACGGGACGAACACCGCCAACCGGACGCTGGTCTCGTACAAGGAGACCAAGCTGTCCTTCCCGCAGCCGAACGGCGTCCCGGACCCGAGCGGAATCTGGACGGGCACCTTCATGGACCCGGCGAGCGCGACCAACGGGCGGCCCTTCCAGCCGCAGAACCAGCTGACCGGTTCGATGTTCAGCGTCAACGGCTACCGCAGCGACGCGATCACCGTGCCGGGCACCTTCGCCAAGCAGCGGCTGTGGCGCAACACCTCCGTCGCGAACCTCACCCCCACGCAGACCGCCACCTTCCCGCAGGGGACGCTCGGCTACGAGTGGGACAGCGACGTGGAGAACGCCAGCCGCCCGGCCGGACAGATCCAGATGTCATCCACGACGGTCGACATCGAGGACGGCAAGCTGCTGAAGGACTACGGCAACACCTACGGCAACGGCACCGCGACGCACAGCCTGGTGGCCTTCCGCGACCAGACCTCGCACGCGCTGGTGTTCGGCGCGGGCACGGTGCAGTGGTCCTGGGGGCTGACCAACATGCCCACGAGCAACCCGGACGACACCGTGGTCACCGCCGACAAGCGGATGCAGCAGGCCACCGTCAACGTCTTCGCGGACATGGGCGTCCAGCCCAGGTCCCTGCAGAGCGACCTGATCGCCTCGACCGCGTCCACGGACACGGTGGGCCCCGGCATCACCGTGACCAGCCCGGCGGCGAACGCGACCGTCCCGGCCCTGCGGCCCGTGACCGTCACCGGTACGGCGACCGACACCGGCGGCGGCGTGGTGGCCCGGGTCGAGGTCTCCACCGACGGCGGAACCACCTGGAAGGCGACGACGGGGCTGGCCACCTGGAGCTACACGTGGACCCCGACCACTCCGGGCCCCGTGCAGATCAAGGTGCGCGCGGTCGACGACAGCGTCAACATCGGCGCGACCACCACGGTCCCGCTGACCGTCGGGCCCCAGCAGTGCCCATGCACCGTGTGGCCCGCCGCGGCCGTGCCGGGCACCGTCAACGCCGGTGACGGCAGCGCCGTCGAGCTCGGCGTGAAGATCCGCTCCTCCGCGGCCGGCTCCATCACGGGCGTGCGGTTCTACAAGTCCCCCGCCAACACCGGGACCCACACCGGCAGCCTGTGGAGCAGCACCGGCCAGCGCCTGGCCACCGGCACCTTCACCAACGAGACCGCGTCCGGCTGGCAGCAGCTGAACTTCTCCAGCCCGATCCCGATCAAGCCCAACACCACCTACATCGCCTCCTACTTCGCCCCCAACGGCGGGTACTCCTTCGACAACACCTTCGCCGCCGCCGACGCGGGCCTGGCCCCGCTCACCGCGCTGAAGAACGGGACCGACGGCGGCAACGGCGTCTACCGCTACAGCGGCACGGGCGGGTTCCCGAACAAGGCGTCGTCCGGCAGCAACTACTGGGTGGACGCGGTCCTGGACACCTCGGGCGCCAGCACGACCCCGCCCACCGTCACCGGGACCTCGCCGCAGTCCGCCGCGACCGGCACCCAGATCACGGCGGCGGTGACGGCCACCTTCAGCACGGCCGTCGACGCGGAGACGCTCACCTTCACCGTGAAGGACTCCGGCGGCGCCACCGTGCCGGGCACCAAGGTCCTCGGCGCCTCCAACAGCGCCACCTTCACCCCGTCCTCCGAACTGGCCCTGAACACCACGTACACGGCGTCCGTGCAGGCGTCCGACCTGTGGGGCAACGCCATGAACGCGCCGGTCACGTGGAACTTCACGACCAGCGCGAGCCCGCCGACCGTGAACTGCCCCTGCACCCTGTGGAGCGGCACCGCGACGCCTAGCACCGCCAACGTGGGCTCCGACATCAACTCGGTCGAGCTGGGGACCCGCTTCCAGTCGGCGGTGAACGGCTACATCACCGGTGTCACCTTCTACAAGGGCCCCGGCAACACCGGCACCCACACGGGCAGCCTGTGGTCCGCCTCCGGCACCCTGCTGGCCACCGGCACCTTCGGCAGCGAGACCCTGACCGGCTGGCAGCAGCTGCAGTTCACCACCCCCGTGCCCATCACGGCGGGCACCACGTACGTGGCCTCCTACCACGCACCGAACGGCAACTACTCCGTGGACGGCGGCTACTTCGCCGGCGCCCACCGCTCCTACCCGCTGGTGGCCCCGGCCGACGCGCCGGGCAGCGGCAACGGGCTCTACAAGTACGGCTCCGCCACGGCGTTCCCGTCGAACACCTTCGGATCCGTGAACTACTGGGTCGGCCCGATCTTCACGACCACCCTGCCGAACGCCCTCCTGTCGACGGACGGGTCCACGGAGGTGTCCGGCCAGTGAGCACGGTCAGCGTGGTGATCCCCTGCTACAAGTACGGCCACTTCCTGGCCGACTGCGTCCGAAGCGCCCTGGACGAGCAGGAGGGCGTGGACGTCCGGGTGCTGATCATCGACGACGCCTCGCCCGACGACTCCGCGGACGTGGCGCGGGCGCTGGCGGCGGCCGACCCGCGGATCGAGGTGCGGGTCCACGAGCACAACCAGGGGCACATCGCCACCTACAACGAGGGGCTGCTGGAGTGGGCCGACGGGGACTACGTCGCCCTGCTCTCGGCCGACGACCGGCTCGTCCCCGGGGCCCTGGTGCGCGCCGCCGCCCTGCTCGACGCCCATCCGGAGGCCGGTTTCGCCTACGGCAGGCCGCTGCGCTTCCTGCACGGCGGCCCGCTGCCGGCGGCCCGTACCCGCTCCACCGGGTCGGTGGTATACCCGGGCCGGTGGTGGCTGGACCGACGGTTCCGGGAGGGCACCGGCTGCATCACCTCGCCCGAGGTGGTCGTCCGTACCAGCCTCCAGCGCAAGGTCGGCGGTTACGACCCGGAGCTGCCGCACGCCGGTGACATCGAGATGTGGATGCGGCTCGCGGCGCACGCCGACGTGGGCTACGTCCAGGGGGCCGACCAGGCCTTCTACCGCGTCCACGGCGACAACATGTCGACGACGGACTTCGGCGGGCAGCTCGACGACCTGCGCCAGCGCCTCGTCGCCTTCGACTCGGTGCTGGTCAAGTGCGGCGACCTGCTCCCGGGGTCCGACCGGCTGGCGTCGGCGGCGCGCACCCGGCTCGCCCGGTACGCGCTGCGGCGCGCCTACCGGGCGTACGACCGGGGCCGCACCGCGGTGGTCCCGGTCGACGAGCTCGTGGCGTTCGCGGCCGAGTGCCTGCCCGACGGCTACACGTCGCTGGGCGAGTACCGGGCGCTGCGGCTGCGCCGGCGGATCGGTCCGGGCGTGATGCCCTACCTTCAGCCGCTGGTGCTGTCGGCGGTCGCCGACCGGGGGCGCGAGTGGCTGTGGTGGCGTTCCTGGAAGCGCCGAGGGATCTGATGCCCCGTCTCCACCGGTTCCGCCGGGGGGCCTTCGGGACCGGCGTCGGCGCTCTCGCGCCGGCGCCGGTTCCGGCGTGTCAGGAGCCGGTCGGTCCACAGGGTCGCGGCCACACCGCCGACCACGGCCAGCAGGGCCGCTCCGGCCAGGGACCTCATCCGGTCGCCGGTCCGCGCGACCGCGTGCGGCTGCACCAGCAGGTCCACGCTCATCCGTGCCGCGTCCGGGATGCCCTGCTCGGTCTGGAGCTCGGTCAGGTGCCGGGTGTAGACCTCGATGATCTTCCGTACGGAGGCGTCTGCCACGTCGGGGTCGGAGTGCTCCACCTGGATCTGGAGCGAGGGGATGAGGTGGCGCGGGGTGACGCTGGTGCCGCTGTTGCGCGGTGTCATCCGGTAGGTGCCGCCGACCCCCGCGGCCTTGAGCTCGGCCGCTCCCGCGGGCGAGTCCAGCTGCTGCACGACGGCGTACGAGACGGCGGCGAGGGGCGGCTGCAGGTTCGCGAGCTGGTTCGGCTGCCTGCTGGTCACCGGCGGCTTGAGCACCACGATCGCGGAGCTGAGATGGACCGGTTCCGGCCGCAGGACCGCCGTCGCTCCGGCGGCAGCGAGCAGCGCCGCCACGACCAGGACGTACCAGCGCCGACGCAGCGCACGGACCAACTCACCAGGCGACACGGGGATCCTTTCCTTCATGTCCGATCTTTGCAGGACCCGGGTAGGCCCGCCATCAAATCCGTTACCCGGCAGGGGTGTTCGTGAGCATTCGTGAATTGGTCGCGGTGCTGCGGCGGCGCTGGTACGTGATCGTGCCGGCGATCGTGCTCAGCCTGCTGGCGGCGCTGCACCTGTACCGGTCGGTGCCGGTGGCGTACCAGTCGCAGAGTTCGGTGGCGCTGCTGGACTCCTCGGCGGCCTCCAAGCTGCCGCCCTCCTTCGGCAATCCCATCTCCAACGCCGGCGGCGCCCTGGTGGTGACCGCGGACGTGCTGATCAGGACGCTGTCGGGGGCGGACTCCGCCCGTGAGCTGCACAGTCTGGGCGTGAGCGACCCCTACACCGTCGGGTTCGCCGCGAACACCTCGGGCCCGCTGCTGACGCTGACGGTCACGGGCACCGACCGGGAGAAGGTCCTTGAGGAGACCAACATCCTGACCGGCTTCGCCGGGGAGCAGCTCAACGCGCTCCAGGCCGCGGCCAAGGTGCAGCCCGCGTACATGGTGCAGACCGCTCCGGTGGTGCTGCCGCAGACCCCGGTGCCGCAGCTCAAGAGCCGCTACCAGCAGGTGCTGGGGGTCCTCATCGTCGGCGTCGGCAGCGGCTTCACCCTCTCCTTCGTCGCGGACGCGCTGCTGAACGCCCGGCGGCGCCGGCGGGAGAGCTCCGCCGGGGACTCGGGCGGGGACTCGGCCGGGCCGGGCCGGGCGGCCGGCCGGCGCAGGTCCCGGGGCCGCCGTGTGGACGCCACCGCGCTGCTCACCGGGTATCTGGCGCTGGCCTTCTTCATCCCGTCGAACCTGACGCTGCCGGGGCTGGGCGGGGTGGGGACCCCGGCCAACGTGTTCGCCCTGCTGGCCCTGTTCTGGTATCTGGCGACCTGGCTCGCGGGCCGGATCCGGCCGGCGCCCGGGACCCGGCTGCCCCGGGTGGCGATGTGGCTGCTGACCGTCTCGGTGCTGGCCTCCTACATCGCGAACGCCGGCCGCGGGAGCGTGCGCAAGGAGCTGCTCGGGGCCGACCGCGGCCTGATCGCCCTGCTGGTGTGGGTGTCGCTGGTGGTGCTGGTCTCCGCCGGGATCCAGGACCGGGCGCGCCTGGACGTGCTGCTGCGCCGGGCCGTGGTGATGGGGACGGTCGTGGCGGCCATAGGGTTCTACGACTTCTTCACCGCGACCAACATCGCCGACAGCATCAGCATCCCGGGGCTGTCGTCGAGCGTCCCGCAGATCACGACCCTCGACCGCGGGGCGTTCACCCGGCCCCGGTCCACGACGGCGCAGCCGCTGGAGTTCGGCGGGATGCTGGCGCTGCTGCTGCCCTTCGCCGTGCAGCAGGCCTTCGATCCGGTACGGCGCCACCTGAAGGCCTGGCGCCGGTGGGCGCCGGTGGCGCTGATGGGCGGGGCGCTTCCGCTGACGGTGTCGCGCACCTCGATCATCGGGGCGCTGATCGTGATCCTGGTGATGGTGCCGCGCTGGAAGCCGCAGCGGCGGTGGACCGCGATCGGGGTGCTGGTGGGGGCGGTCGCCTGCTTCAAGGTGATCATCCCCGGGCTGATCGGCACCATCACAGCCCTGTTCGCGTCCTTCCTGTCGAACTCCGACAGCAGTACCCAGGCCCGTACGGTCAAGTACAGCGCGATCGTCCCCTACCTGGACGAACGGCCCCTGTTCGGGCGCGGCCTGGGCACCTTCATTCCCGAGCTCTACTTCTTCACCGACAACCAGTACATGCTGACCCTCGCCGAGATGGGGCTGTTGGGGCTGCTCGCGCTCCTGTTCCTCTTCCTCACCGGCATCCACCAGGGCGGGGCGATCCGCCGGCTGGCCGCCGGCGAGTCCGACCGGGAGCTGGGGCAGGCGTTCTTCGCGTCCGCCCTCGTCGCCCTGGTCGTCAGCGCCACCTTCGACGCACTCAGCTTCCCGATGTTCGCCGGGATGTTCTTCCTGACGATCGCCGCCGGAGGCAGTTACCTCGGCTTCATCCGGCGCGCGGCGCCGAAGCCCCGATCCGTGGAGTTCCCATGTCTTCCCGCCGATCAGCATCCCCCGGCCCCCTCGCGGGCACCGGCTCCGGTCCGGTAGCGGTCCTCGTCGTCACCTGGAACAGTGCGGAGGTCCTGCCGGAGTTCCTCGCCTCGCTGCCGGAGGGCATGGCCGGGCTCGACTGGCGCCTCGTCGTCGCCGACAACGACTCCGCCGACGGCACGGTGGAGGTGATCCGCTCCCTGGCCCCGGACACGACGGTCGTCCAGACCGGCCGCAACGCCGGATACGCGGCCGGGGTGAACGCCGCGCTGGCGGCGGCCGCCGGGTGGGAGGGCGGTTTCCGGGCCGCCCTGGTGTGCAATCCGGACATCCGGATGCGGCAGGGCTGCGCCAAGCTGCTCGTCGACGCGCTGGGCGAGGCGCACCCCGGCGGCGGCCGGGTCGGGATCAGCGTCCCGCTGCTGTACGAGGAGGACGGCCGGACGCTGCTGCACTCGCTGCGCCGCGCGTCCAGCGTGACCCGGGCGCTGGGCGAGGCGGTGATCGGCAACCGCCGGGCGGGCCGCTTCCCGGCCTGGAGCGAGCTGGTCACGGACCCTGCGGCGTACGAGCGGGAGACGGTGGCGGACTGGGCGACGGGCGCGCTGATGGCCCTGTCCGGTGAGTGCCTGGCCGCATGCGGGCCGTGGGACGAGTCGTTCTTCCTGTACTCGGAGGAGACCGAATACTGTCTGCGGGCTGGGGACATGGGCTTCGTGACCCGGCTGGAGCCCTCGGCCTCGGCCACCCACCTCGGCGGGGACTCCCAGGTGTCGCCGCGGCTGTGGACCCTGCTGACCGTCAACCGGGTCCGCCTCTACCGGCGCCGTCACGGTCTGGCGGCCACCACCGCCTTCCGGGCGGCCGTGCTGCTGCGGGAGTCCTCCCGGGCCGCCCTGGGCCGCCCGGCGAGCCTGGCGGCGGCCCGGGCCCTGGCCGGCCGCCCGGCGCCGCACGGCGGCGCGTAGCGTGGTGTCACAAATGCGGATCGGCCGGTGTCCTGTGGTCGTACCCCTGGAACCGGAGGAGACACCATGAGCGAGGACGGCGCCGCCACGGCGACCGAGACCTTCGTCGCGCACCGCAATCTGCTGTTCACCGTGGCCTACGAGATGCTCGGATCGGCGGCCGACGCGGAGGACGTCCTCCAGGAGACCTGGCTGCGCTGGGTCGAGGTCGATCTGGAGCAGGTGCGCGAGAGGCGTGCGTACCTGGTCCGGATCACGACCCGGCAGGCGCTGAACCGGCTGCGCGCGATGAGCCGCCGCAAGGAGGCGTACGTCGGTTCCTGGCTGCCCGAACCGCTGCTCACCACGCCGGACGTGGCCGAGGACGCCGAGCTCGCGGAGAGCGTGTCGATGGCGCTGATGCTCGTCCTGGAGACGCTGTCGCCGACCGAGCGGGCCGTCTTCGTGCTGCGGGAGGTCTTCGACGTCGGCCACGAGGAGATCGCGGCCGCGGTGGGCAAGAGCCCGGCGGCCGTCCGCCAGATCGCCCACCGGGCCCGCAAGCACGTGGACGCGCGGCGCCCCCGGCAGGCGGTCTCGGCCGCGCAGACGCGGGCGGCCCTGGAGTCCTTCCGGGGTGCGCTGGAGTCCGGCGACCCGCGGGACCTCCTCGCCGTGCTCGCCCCCGACGTCGTCCTCGTGGCGGACGGCGGCGGCATCAAGCAGGCGGCGCTGCGGCCGATCGCCGGTGCCGAGAAGGTGGCCCGCTTCATGGTGGGCGGCATCGGCAAGAACGACAGGAACAACCTCCCGATGACCCTCGCGCCGACGGTGGTCAACGGCAGCCCGGCCCTGGCCGTCCATCTGGGCGGGGAGCTCGACGGGATCATGACGGTCCGGGTCGAGGACTCCCGCATCACGGGCCTCTACTACGTCCGCAACCCGGAGAAGCTGGCCCGCCTGGCGTCGGAGATCCCGCTGGCCCTGCGGTGAGCCCCGCCGTTCCCGCCCCTCCTCACGCGCCGTCCCACGCGGTGTAGAAGCTGCCGGGGTTGACCAGGTAGCGGACGGTGGGGCGGGGCAGGTGGCGCACCTCGTGGCGGCGGGCGTAGCGGCGGATGAGCTCCCAGTCCTCGCGGGGCAGCACCTCGGGAGTGCGCCGCAGCCGGCTGAAGTGCAGGGCCCGGCTGCGGCGGGCCACGAAGGCGTTGGTGTCCAGAAAGGCTTCATGGGCGGCGCGGCGGCGGTCGAAGGGCACCGACAGGACGTCGCGTTCGGTGCCGTCGGGCAGGACCCTGCGCAGTGCGGTGTAGACGGCGTCGGGTCCGCCGGGCGCGTCCAGGGCCGCCAGGGCCTGCTCCAGGTGGTCCGGCTCCCACAGGTTGTCGTCGTCGAGGAAGGCCACGTACCGGGAGCGGGTGAGCCGGATGCCGACGTTGCGCACGACTCCGGCGGTCGCCGTGTTGCGGGCCAGGGAGACGGCGAACAGGCGTGGATCCGCGGGCAGTTCGGGCAGCCCGGCGCCGTCGTCGACGACGATGACCACCTGGTCGGCGACGGTCTGGGCCAGGGCGGAGCGGACCGCCGCGCGCAGTGCGTCGGGGCGGCGGTGGGTGGCGATCACGGTGGCGACCCGGGCGTACGGCGGTCGGCCCAGGAGGGCGGCGAGGCGCGTGGTCTCGGCGTCCTCGAAGCGCCTCAGCCGTACGGCGGAGGGCAGCAGCAGGAGTTTGTTGCGGGCCTCGAAGAGCACCAGCCAGCCGAAGGCCCGCTTGAGCAGTTCCCAGGGGGCCCGGGCGATACGGCGCATGTCGCACTCTCTGTCGTGTGAGGGGGGTCAGGTGGCGGGTTCCACCGGGCGGCCGTCGGACATGCGGTTGTCCTTCCACACGTTCCCGGCGCCGCCGGCGTTCCAGGCGGTGACCGGCCCGTAGGCGCCACTGGCCGGGTGGTACTGGGTGGAGAAGACGTTGCCGGTGACCTGGATGCCGGTGGCGCCCGGACCGCCGCCGTAGAGCGCGTACGCGCCGCCGGCCAGCCAGTTGTCCTCGACGACGACGGAGGAGACGACCCCGGTGTCGGCGAAGAGGCCGACGGCGGCGGTGGCGCCCTTGTCCACAGGGGTGGAGTTCAGCAGGGTGTTGTGCCGGATCGTCAGCCGGCCCTTGTTGCCGCCGCCGCTGATGACGGCGTCGATGTGCTGCCATTCGCCGCCCTGGTTGCGGAAGGCGACGAGGTCGTGCACGTAGTTGTCGTGCAGGTCGCCCTGGCCCATGGACAGGGCGTTGCCGAACACCGAGATGTCGCACCAGCCGACCTCGATGGAGCTGCCGCCCATGTTCGAGACGGCGTAGTTGACCCCGCCGTTGTCAGGGCCCTTGCCCGGGACGGCGGTGATGGTGGTGTGCAGGACCTTGAGCCCGCTGAAGCCGGGGCGCAGGTTCACCCCCCACCAGTTGGTGGAGGTGATCCTGCTGTCGATGATCGTGACGTCGTTGGCGTAGACGTCGAGCGAGCCGCGGATGTCCCAGCCCTTGATGACCGTGCCGTCCTTCTTGATCGACATGTTGCCGGTGTCGTGCCGTTCGAGGGCGATCCGCGGTCCGGTGCTGTTCGCGTCGGGGTATCCGCAGGTACCGGGTGAGGTGCAGGCGGTGGCGGAGGCGGAGGGTGACGGACCGCCCGCTCCCGGCGGGGCCGTCGGGGAGGGTGTGGCCGACGGGCTCGGCGTGGCGGTGGGGGCGGGCGTCGCTGTCCCGGGCAGGGCGGCCGACGGCGCCGCGGAAGGCGCGGCCTTCGGGTCGCTCACCCCGGTGCGGTCGGCGTCGTAGAGCGTGAGGACGACGGCCAGGACCACCCCGGCGAGCAGCCACGCCACGAGGCGCCTTCGGTTCCGTAACATGGCCGGTCGCCTATCCTCGGAGCGTTTTTCGGGCGGGCAGGAGGCACACGGCGTACGCCAGGGTGCCGGCGGTCGCGGTCGCGAGGAGCGCGGGCACGGAGTCGCCGAGGTACCGCTCCAGTACGAGGAGCGCCGCGGCCATCACGGCTCCGCCGAGCAGCGGCCAGGCGCAGGCCCGGGCGACCGTGCCCAGGCGGATGCCGCCGCGGTGCAGGGCGAGCAGGAAGACCGGGACCACGACGGCGCCGGCGACCACGACGTGGCCCTGGGCCACGCCGACGATGCCGCCGCCGCGGGCGCCGATCACGAGGGCCGGGATCAGGAGGACGAGCCACAGTCCCTGGACCGCGATGAGCGAGCGGCGGCGGCCGATGGCCACCAGGCAGTCGTAGGCGAGTTCGCAGCCGATGCGGACCAGGCCCAGGGCCATCAGCCAGGGCAGGGCGCCGGCCGCGGGCAGCCAGCGTTCTCCGTAGACGAGCCCGATGACAGGTGCGGCGAGGGCGGCCAGCAGGACGCACAGCGGGACGGTGGCCGCGGTCACCACGCCGAGGGCGCGGGCGAATCCGGCGGCCAGTGCCTGTGGTGTGTCGGCCAGGCGGGAGAAGCCTGCGAAGGAGACGCGGCGGGCGGCCTCGGAGATGATGCGGACCGGCCAGCCGGAGATGTTGAAGGCGAGGACGTAGAAGCCGAGGGCGAGGGGGTCCAGGGTGGAGCCCACGACCATGGTGTCCACGTTGACGACGCCGAGGGCGAGCATGCTGGCCCCGGCGAGCGGGAGGCCGAACTTCAGCAGGGCGCGGGCCTGTTCCCGGTCCCAGCCGAACTTCAGGGTGCCCGGTGCGGCGAGGCAGCAGCCGATGAGGGCGGCCACGTTGCCGACGACGGATCCCCAGGCGAAGCTCATCGCGCCCCAGCCCTGGACGGCCAGCAGCAGGGTCACGGCGGTGCTGAGGGCGAAGTTGAGCCCGTCGACGGCCATCCGCCGGCCCTGCGCGAACTCCCGGGTGAGGAAGCCGGCCGGCACCTGGGACAGTCCGTCGAGGACCACGCACAGGCACATGACCCGCAGGACCCCGGAGGCTTCGGGTGAGCCGAGCACGTCGGCGACGGCCGGGGCGGTCGCGAAGAGCACGGCGTACAGCAGGCAGCTGGAGGCCGCGCTCAGGGTCAGGACGGTGGGGGCGAAGCGGCGCGGGTCGCCCTCCCAGCGGACGATGGCGAGGGAGACGCCGAGTTCGTTCGCGGAGAGCAGGACGAGCAGGACGGTCTGGGCGATGCCGTACACGCCCCAGGCCTCGGGCCCGAGGAAGTAGCGGGCGAGGACGATGCCGGTCGCGAAATTGCCGAGGCGCATCACGACCGTGTTGATCAGGCTCCACTTGGCGGCGGAGCCGACCTTGCGCCCCAGGGAGGGCGCCCCGGGCGCGGTCTGCGTGCTCGTGCTAGTGCCGGTGTCGTTGTCGGTGTCGGTGTCGGTGTCGGTGTCGGTCACGTCGCCCCCGTCCCGCCCGGACCGACGGTGCGCAGGGCCATGGTCTCGTCGGTCGCGGCGGGCGCCGCGCCGACGGGTACGGGGACGGGGGCCGCTGCGGCGGGCGTCCCGGCGGGGGCCGGGCGGTTCTTCTGGCGCGGGGTGCGCCGCCGGGCCTCCACGAAGAAGACGGCGACCAGGCTGAGGACGAAGCCCAGCGCGCCCGCCATCACGATGTACTGGAGCCGGGTCTTGGTCTGTGCCTCCGGCTTCTGCGGGGGCACGATCGTCGCCATCCGGATCATGGCCTCGGGGGCCACGGACTGCTGGGTCTGGAACTCCTTGAGCCGCTTGTCGGCGTAGGAGGCGAGGAGTTCGTCGGACTTCAGGACGGCCGCCGGGTCGGTGCCGGTGGCGGTCAGCCACATGAAGGGGCCCTGGGCGTTGTCGGCGATCTTCACTTCGTGCGTGCCGGTGACGCCGAGGGCCTTCAGGTCGGCCTTGGCGCCGTCGGAGTTGAGGTTGCGGGCGAGGCCGTCGGCCATGCCGGTGAGCGAGGCCTGGGTGCTGAGGAAGGGGTTGCCGTCGAAGGCCTCGGTGGCCTTCGACGAGTTGAGCAGCGTCACGGTGCTCTGCGACTGGTACTCCACCGGGATCAGCAGGTGCACGGCGGTGGTGAGTGCCGCCGTCAGCAGCAGTCCGGGCAGCAGCACGTACCAGCGCCTGCGCATGACCCGCCATATCTCGGCGAGATCCATGGTCTTCCCCCTTGTTGCGGATGTTCCGGTTACTGCGGTCCGTGCCCGGCGGCCGGCACGAGGTCGGTGGGTCTGGGCCGGGTGCGGGCGGTGCCGCCGTCGAGGAGGACGGCGGCGATGCGCTCGCTGGCGCGGCCGTCCCACAGGGCGGGGCAGCGCGGCGCGGGCGGATCGTCGAGGACCTTGTCGACGGTGGCGACGATCCGGTCCGGATCGGTGCCGGCGAGGACGTTGGTGCCCTCGTCGACGGTGACGGGGCGCTCGGTGTTCTCCCGCAGGGTCACGCAGGGGACGCCCAGCGCGGTGGTCTCCTCCTGGACGCCGCCGGAGTCGGTGAGGACCAGGCGGGCGGAGTCCTGCAGGGCGATGAAGTCGAGGTACCCGGCGGCCGGTACGAGCCGGATGCCGTCGGGGACGCCCAGGTCGGCCAGCCGCTCGGCGGCCCGCGGGTGCACGGGCAGCAGGAGCGGGCAGCGGCCGGCGATCTCGCCGAGGGCCTTGAGCAGGCCGCGCAGCGCGCCGGGGTCGTCCACGTTGGCCGGCCGGTGCAGGGTGACCAGGCCGTATCCGCCGCGGGTCAGCCCGTAGCGGTCCAGGACGTCGGACTGCCTGGCCCGGTCCAGGTTGGCCAGGAGGGTGTCGATCATGACGTTGCCGACGACGTGGATCTGGTCCTCGCGGTAGCCCTCGGCGCGCAGGTTCACGGCGGCGTCGGGCGAAGGGGCCAGCAGGTAGTCGCTGACCCGGTCGGTGGCGACCCGGTTGACTTCTTCGGGCATGCTCCAGTCGCGGCTGCGCAGGCCGGCCTCCACGTGGGCCAGCAGCGGGCCGGCCTTCGCGGTCACCAGGGCGCAGGCGAGGGTGGAGTTGATGTCCCCGACGACCACGACGGCGTCCGGGGCCAGTTCCTCGACGAGCGGCTCGAAGGCGGCCATCACCCGGCCGGTCTGCTGGGCGTGGCTGCCCGAGCCGGCGCCCAGGTACCGGTCGGGCGGCCGGATGCCGAGGTCGCGGAAGAACACGTCGTTCATGGACTCGTCGTAGTGCTGTCCGGTGTGGACGAGGACCACCTCGGCGCCGCGGCGCTCCAGTGCGTCCATCACCGGTTTGATCTTCATGTAGTTGGGGCGCGCCCCGGCGACGCAGACGATCCTGGTCATGGGTTCAGAGCACCTCCACCTTCGGGCCGGTCATGCGGTTGCGGGTGTCGAGCACGAAGGAGGCGTGCTCGGTGATCGTCTGGTAGTCGAAGCAGTCGTGGTCGGTGAGCAGGACGACGACGTCGGCGGCGGCCAGCTCCTTGCGGGTCGCCTCGACCCGGGCGAGGCGGGCATCGACCTTCACGCTCTCGACGACGTGCGGGTCGACGGCGCGGACCTTGGCCCCCATGTCGAGGAGCAGCTCGGCGATGCGTACGGCGGGCGACTCCCGGGCGTCGCCGGTGTTCTTCTTGTACGCGAGGCCGAGCAGCAGGATCCGGGAGCCGTTGACGGAGCGGCGCTTGGCGTTGAGGGCGTCCATCACGCGGCGCGTCACGTATTCGGGCATGTGGTTGTTGATGTCGTTGGCGAGTTCGACGAAGCGGAAGTTCTGGCCGAGTTCCCGCTGGACGCGCCAGTTCAGGTACGAGGGGTCGATGGGGAGGCAGTGGCCGCCGACGCCCGGGCCGGGGGTGAACTTCATGAAGCCGAACGGCTTGCTGGAGGCGGCCTCGATGGACTGCCAGACGTCGATGTCGAGGTGGCGGGCGAACATGGCGATCTCGTTGACGAGGGCGATGTTCACGTGCCGGAAGGTGTTCTCCAGCAGCTTCGCCAGCTCGGCCTCCTTGGGCGAGCGCACGGGCACGGTGGTGTCGACGAGCTGCCCGTAGAAGGCCTCGACGGCCTTCAGGGAGGCGGCGTCGACGCCGGAGACGACCTTGGGCGTCTGCTGGAAGCCCCAGACGGTGTTGCCCGGGTCGATGCGCTCGGGGCTGTATCCCAGGTGGAAGTCGGCGCCGGCGGTGAGTCCGGAGCCGTCCTCCAGGATCGGGGCGAACAGCTCCTCGGTGGTGCCCGGGTAGGTGGTGGACTCCAGGATCACGGTCGCGCCCGGGCGCAGGAAGCGGGCCAGGGTGTGGGCCGACTCCTCTATGTAGCGCAGGTCGGGCGCCCCGTCCTGTAAGGGGGTGGGGACGGTGACGACGGCGACGTCGAAACCGCCGCAGTCCCGGGCGAGTTCGCTCGGGCGGTAGGTGCCGCGCTCCAGGGCGCGGGCGAGGCGTTCGGAGGTGACGTCCTCCACGTACGACTCTCCGGCGGCGAGGCTCTTGACCCGCCGCTCGTCGACGTCGTAACCGATCACCTGGTGGCCGACCTCGGCGGCCCGGACGGCCAGCGGAAGTCCGACGTATCCCTGTCCCACGACGACGACGCGCATCAGCAGTGACTCCTGTTCGCGGAACCGGCAGACGGTGTGCGGTGGATGAGCTCGCGGACCGTCATGGCGAGGAAGGCGGCATTGGTGGTGAGGTAGCGCTTGCCGAGGCGGCGCGGTTCCTGGAGGGTCCGGTAGAACCATTCGAGGCCCATGCGCTGCCAGACGAGCGGGGCCCGCTTGGTGATGCCGGCGAGGATGTCGAAGGAGCCGCCGACGCCGTGTACGACGTGGGCGCCGGTGCGCTTGCCGTGGCCCGCGGTGAAGATCTCCTTCTTGGGCGAGGTCATGCCGAGGAACAGCAGGCGGGCGCCGCTGTCGGCGACGGAGTCGGCGATCTCCTCCTGTTCGGAGTCGCCGAAGTAGCCGTTGCGGCTGCCGGCGACCCGCAGCTCCGGGAAGCGTTCGGAGATCTGCCGGAGCATCATCTCCAGCACCTCCTGCCGGGCACCGAGCAGGTAGACGGGGATGTCCGCGACCTCGGCGGCGGCGAGCAGGCGCATGAACAGGTCGATGCCCGCGACCCGTTCGGGCAGGCGGACGCCGAGGACGCGGCCGGCCCAGACCACGGCCTGGCCGTCGGCGAGGACGAGGTCGCAGCCGGCGACCGCTTCGGCGAGGGCCGGGTCGCGCCGCATGTTGACGAGCTTGGCGGCGTTGACCATGCCGATCTCGATCTGTTCGCCGCGGCGTACGGCGTCGAGGCAGCGCTGGACGGTCTCGTCCATGGTCAGGGGGTCGAGCGCGACCCCGAAGAGGGTGTGACGGGTCATCTCTGCGGCCCCCCGAACCAGGCGAACAGCATCCAGCCGAACTCGTACGGGCGGCACTCCCGGTCCACCGCGCGGGGGCGGAAGAGCAGGTCCAGGGGTGCGAGCCGGGCGTGCGGGGCGACCCGGGTGGTGAGCCCGCGGGCGGCCCGGACGGCCTTCTTCGGGTCGCCTCGGTAGACCTTGCGCCAGGTGATGCCGAGGTCCTCGCGGATCATCGGCTCGCGCGGGGTCCCGGTGGGGCCGGCGAGTTCGGGGACCTCCGTCATCCAGCGCAGTCCGCGGCGGATCGCCGGGCCGAAGTCGGTGCCGCCCGCCTCGGCGAGGTCGAACAGGGCGGTCGGGGCCATCGCGTGCTGGTGCACGCTGTAGACGGGGTAGCCCTCGATCACGCCGCCCTCGCGGGCGTCGTAGTGCCACCACCACTGTCCGCCGTCGCCCTGGAGGTCGACGATGCGGGCGGCGCAGGCGTCGGCGGCCGCGAGGGCCTCCGGGTCGGCGCCGCTCGCGTGCAGGCGGGCCAGCGCCTGCAGCGGATAGGTCTGGTCGGCGAAGCAGGCCACGTGCGCGCGGTAGCCGGGCACAAGTCCCGGGCCGGTGGCGTGCGGGAACAGCGGACTGGTGCCGGTCCGAGCCGCCAGCAGGCGGTCGCGGGCGGCCGCGAGGCGGTCCTCCACGTCCGCCACGGTGCGCGCGGCCGCGAGGGCGGAGAGCACCCAGGCCGCCTCCACCGTGTACTGCGGCCGCCCGGGCGGGTCCAGGGCGGCGACCCGGTCGAGGGCGTCGGACAGTTTCGGGTGGCCGGTCTCGGCGGCGGCCCAGGCGATGAGCGCCGCGTCGCCGAGGTTCACCACCCCGGGCAGCCGTTCCACGAGCAGTCCGGTGAACTCCCCGGCGGAGCGTCCGCCGAACAGGGCGCGCTGCCGCTCCTTCGGCAGGAACCGGGCGCCCAGCGCGGTGATGGCCGCGTACCGGGTGCTGGTTCCCCGCAGTTCCAGGCGGCGGGTGCCCTCGGGCGAGACCGCTCCGGCCCTGGTGAAGGCGAAGGTCTCGGCCTCCGGCAGATACATGGCGGGCAGACCCGCCTCGGCCAGCCCGAGCAGCCGCTGCGCCAACGCGTGCAGCTTCGGGTCCTCTTCGGCCAGTGCTCCTAATCGTGTGGTGGTCATCGGGTCCCCACCCCGACTCCCCGGGTGCCGCTCGCACCCCGCATGTCCGAGCTCTTCGGCTCCAACACACCTACCCCCTCTGATCGCTCCTCGGACGGACCTGGCGGTCGTCATTCCGCGGAGGGGGACTGCGCGTGACGGCGCCCGTGCCCTCGGCGTCCGACGCCGAGGGCACGAGCCGTCCCAGGCTGCCGTCTGGATCCCCCCAGCGATGCCTCGGACCGGGACACGCGCGCACGGCAGTGACGGCGGGCACGGTGGAACCGTGCTCCGCCGGGCGCTGCCCGCGGTGCCCTCGTCGTACACAACCCCCCACTGAACAAGGCCTGTTGCCTGCTCAGATCCCGTGTGCAGGGACACGTTATGCCCACGGATGTTCATTGATTGTGGTTTTGAGGAAATGCTTGTGGCCTAAATTGCCGACATTCCGTCAGTTTCGTTCGGTGAGGGTTCCGTCCTTCTCGTCGTGCAGCGCCCCGGTGCGCGGGCACTCCCACGTGCCCGGCTCGTCCTCGCGCTCCACCAGCCGGACCCCCGCCCGACCCACCCAGCCGATCCGGCGGGCCGGCACCCCGGCCACGAGCGCGAAGTCGGGCACGTCCTTGGAGACCACCGCCCCGGCCGCGACGAGGGCCCAGCGCCCGACGCGCACCCCGGCCACGCACACCGAACGGGCCCCGAGCGAGGCACCCTCGGCCACCACGACCCCGGCGGCCTCCCAGTCGCCGTCGCGCTTGAGCGTGCCGTCCGGGTCGACCGCGCGCGGGTAGAAGTCGTTGGTGAGGACGGCCGCCGGGCCGATGAACACCCCGTCGCCGAGCTCCGCCGGCTCGTACACGAGCGCGTAGTTCTGGAGCTTCACGTGGTCGCCGATCCGCACACCGGGCCCGACGTACGCGCCGCGCCCCACGATGCACCCGCGCCCGAGCCGGGCCTCCTCGCGTATCTGCGCCAGATCCCAGATCGTGGTCCCCTCGCCGAGCTCGGCGCTCTCGTCGACCTGCGAGGAGGGTTGAATGCGGACACTCACGGCGCGGTCCCCTAACGGTTCGTGAGACGTACGGTGCACGGGCGTGCGGGTGCACAGTTGTGCGGGCGCACGGACGTGCCGGTGCTCAGGTGTACGGAAGTACGCGCCGAGCATATGCGTCGGCGGGCCGCTCCATACGGGGATCAACCGACTGTTCATCCAACGCACTTGGGAACCGCCGGAGGAGCCGATCGGGAAGGGGGCGGGCGGGCTCTGCGGACCCGGCCCAGGGCCTGGTGGGGCGGCACCTGGCGTGCGGCCGTCCGTCCCCACCGCCGTTCGGACGGTGGGGGCGCACGCCTCGGCGCGTTGCGGCGCACGCAGGGGTGAAACCCGATCGGCTGTGGGGCGTTAGGGAAGGTGGGCCGCCGTTCGCCCGTGATGCACGCGAGAGCACGAGGAGCACGATGACAGACCCCAGGCCGGCCGGACGCCGTCGGATGAAGCTGGCAGCGCGGTGCCGGTTGGCCACCGAGGCCCCCGCCTTCGGGTTGGTCGTCTTCTGCGTGATCCTGCTCAACGCCGCGCTGATGGGTGTCGAGACGTACAGCGGGCTGGCCGCGGAGTACCAGCGGCTGCTGCGGACCGCCGAGCACTGCTGCCTGGCCCTGTTCACCCTGGAGATGGTGCTGCGCATCGGCGCCTTCGCGGACCGGCCGAAAGCATTCTTCCGCGACCCGTGGAACCTCTTCGACCTCGCGGTCGTCGCCTCCGCCTTCGTCCCGTTCGTGCGGGAGAACACCACCCTGCTGCGGCTGCTGCGGCTGGCCCGGGTCCTGCGCACGGCCCGCTTCCTCCCGCACCTGCGCATCCTGCTGATCGCGGTCGGCCGCAGCCTGCCCGGCACCGCCAGCTTCCTGTTCGTCGGCGGACTGGTCCTGTACGTGTACGCCATGGTCGGCTGGGTCTGCTTCGCCGAGTCGGACCCCGGGCACTACGGCTCGGTGGGCCGCGCGATGCTCACGCTGTTCCTGCTGACCACCCTGGACGGCCTGACCGACGCCGTCCGCGCGGGCCTGCAGATCTCCCGCCTCAGCATCGTCTACTACGCCTCCTACGCGCTGCTGGCCTCCTTCGTCCTGGTCAACGTCCTCATCGGGGTGGTCCTCAACTCCCTCGACGAGGCCCGCGAGATCGAGGACGCGGCCGCCCGTGATCGCAAGCAGCCGGGCCCGCCGCCGGCCGCGGGTCCCGACGGGGACGTCCGGGACCGCATCGCGACGGCCCGGCGCGCCCTGGACGAGATCGAGGCGAGCCTCCCCGCCCAGGACGGCCGCCCCCCACGCCGCCTGGAGGCCTCCCACAGCGGCTCCTGACCGACCGGGCGCTGCGGTCACGGCTCCGTGGTGCCCAGCCGATGGATGTCCCAGGTGCCGTCCGGGCGCTGGTGGACGGCCCAGTGACCGGGCCTGCCCTCGAAGGCAGGCCCGGGTGCCCCCCGGAGCCGCAACTGCTCCAGACGGACCCTGCCCCGGAACGTGGCTCCGCCGAAGTGCACCGGTCCGTCGAACACGGCACCGGTGGAGACCAGTCCCAGCTCCCACGTCGTGGAGGCGAAGGAGACCGGGCCGGCGAAGGAGGCCCCGCTCAGCCCGGTCAGTCCGCAGAACACCGCGCGCGAGAAGTCCGCCGCTGCGGCCACCTGCATGCCGTTCAGGTCGGCCGAGGCTTCCAGCACCGCCCGGGCGAAGGCCACCTCGTCCAGGAAGACGCTGTCCGAGAAGCCGGCCAGGCCGCGGAACTGCGCACGACGGAAATCGGCTCCCCGGTGGAACCGGCTGCGGTCGAAGTCGCCGACGCCCAGGAAGACCACGCCGTCGAATGAGGCTTCGCCGGCGAAGGTGGAGTCCCCGAGCCTGGCCCGCCCGGCGAAAACGGCCCGGGAGAAGCAGGCCCGGGACGAGAAATCGATGCCGCCCTCGTTCCAGTCGTCGACGAAGGTGGCGTGGTCGAAGGCCGCCTCGCCCAGCGTGACGGGATGCGAGCGCGACTCCCGCAGGGAGTCCAGGAGCCGCTGGAGCAGTCCCCCCTTGAAGGTGGTGCCCCGTAGGTCCACCGGGGATCCGGGCCCCAGGGTGCCCAGGTACGCATACTCCTCGTCGGGGTCGAGATGGGCCAGGCACCGGTCGTAGCCGGGCAGCCGGATCCCCGTGCACCGGGCGTGGTGGTCCTCCGCCTCCACCGTACGTCGGCCGCACACCGGCCATGCGACGCCTCCCGCGTCCTGCAGACCGTCCGCCTCCGTCAGGGCCTCGCCGAGATCTTCCGGACCCCCGGTGCACAACCAGCCCTCCGTCTCACCGCCGAGGGGGACGAGCGCGCGCGTCGCCGTGGGACCGACCAGCTCGCCGAGCGTCTCGTACACGCGGTCCGACAGGGCGACGGCGAGGGACCCCCTCTGGAGCCGTTGCCGGTCCGCCATCCCGGGATGGCGGACGATCCGGGCGGCCTCCGACGTGGGCAGCCCGGTGAGGTCGCCGTCCGTCAGGGCGGGTCCCATGGGCCCCGCGGACACGGCCACGTCCAGCGAGAGGGGACCGGCGTCCGCTCCGCGGGTCGCGAACCGGGCCATTGAGGTGGGGAGTCGACTCAGCAGCCGGCCGGCCCTGCCGAGGGCTCCCGGTCCCTGCAGCAGCAGGAAGAGGGGCTCTCCCGGCCGACTGCCGGCCAGCCGCTCGGTGAGGCCCGCGTCGGCGACGAGCCCCTTCAGCAGTTCCACCGCCTCCGCGTGGGGCGAGCTCCCGATCGGGTACACGCCGTCGTCACCCGGCAGCACCGCCAGGCACACGAAGGTGGTCGCCACCGGGCGGATCCGCCCGTGCTCCGCCATCGCCGCCCGGAAGCCGGGCTGTTCCAGCAGGGCGCGGCCCGACAGGAACACCAGGCGGTCCGGCCAGACGCCGTGGACGACGCCGAGCAGGGCGCCTTCGTGGGAGACCGGGCCGCCGCGGTAGTGGGTCCAGGCCTCCGGTTCCGGGGAGAGCCGGACGAGCTCGCCGTTGCGGTCGCCGCCGTGGGGAACCGCTTCGCCGGTCAGCGCGACGGGGCGGCCCTGGTCCGTGGCGCCGTCGACCCGGACCCGGACCACCTGGGGCTCCGCCCGCGCCCAGGGCGTCGCCCCCGTCCAGGGCGCGGGGTCCACCAGATCCTCGTCGGACAGCAGGAGGAACACCCGGGGCAGGGCGTCGTCCGCCCACACCGCGCGGCAGGCGACCTCGCGGTCGCCGGCCCGCACCCATGCCGCCGTCCCCGGGGGCAGCGGCGCGTCCCCGACCGTGAGGACGAGGCGCGGTGTCAGCAGGGTGCCCACCTCCTGCGGCTCGGGCATCGGGTCGTAGCGGACCCGTACGACCCGGTCCGCGAGCCCGGGGTCCTGCGGCGGCCGCGCCGCGAAGGGCAGGGTGCCCTCGGCGACGCCGCGGCGGCCCTCCCGCCCGTCGGTGACGCGGGTCGCGGAGAAGTCCGGCCCGGTGCCGCGGCTGCGGGACATGTACTCCCACACGCGGCGGCGCACCAGCTCCCGTACGGCGGCCACGTCCCCGCGCAGCTGTGAGCCGAGCAGCGCCTCCCGGACACCCGGCAGGAATGCGAACTCCATCTCCTCGGCGTCCCGTTCGTGGTCCCAGGGCGCGAACAGCCCGCCGAGGGCGACCTCCGCGAGGTGGCCGTGCTCCGAGTCGCGCAGCAGGGAGCGCCGGACCAGGTTCATGACGGGCAGGGTCAGCGGTACGGCGGCCAGGTGCGCGGCGAGCTGCTGGGCGGTCGGCGAGGCACTCGCGCGGAAGCGTTCCACCACCTCCAGCGCGCTGTGCGGACCGGCCGGGAGGGCCTCGCGCACCCGCGCCGTCCCCATCCCCGTATCCGTCCCCGGATCCGGCTCCGCGTCCAGCCGCAGACAGGCCAGGCGCCGCCAGCGGCCGTCCCCGGAGACCACCCGCACCAGCCGGGCCAGGCTGCCCGGGGCGACGCCGACCACGGGGACGACGTCGGGTGCGCGCCGGCGGCCGGCGCGGGAGCGGCGGGCCGTCGCCGCCCGCTGCCAGGAGCGGGTGGCGGCCGCGGGCCGGTCCGCCCGGACGGCGAAGGGGACGGGCCGGACGGCCCCGCGCGTCCAGAGCCGTTCGGGCAGGACGTTCAGCACGGCCACGGCGTTGTGCGTGCACCAGTGCCGGAGCACGCCCTGTACGGAGGCCTCGCGCCAGCCGCCCGCAACGGTGTCGGAGAGTACGAGGATCAGCCTGCGGCCGGCGGGGTCGGCCAGCTCCAGCGGGTTGCGCGGGGCGCCGGACCGGCCGCGGGTGAGCATCGGGGTGGCGCCGGAGCCGGTGCCCGTCAGCCGCCAGGTGCGTACGTCGCGGAAGACCCCGCTGCGGGTCAGCACGCGGCGCAGTTCGTCCACGAGGTCCGCCCAGAGCAGCATCGAGTGGTGCGTGTCGACGACCAGGGCCAGGTCCAGCCAGCGGCTCTCGGCCGGCCGCAGGACGGGGGTCGGCACCATCCGCTCGATGCTGCGCTCGACGGTGAGCTGCTCGTCCAGTTCCTCCCCGGGGCCGCCGATGGAGCGACGGCCGACGGGGCGCAGGGCGCGCATCAGGGCGAGCGGGTCGTCGAGGGAGGCGGCGCGGGGCAGCCGTACGGGGGAGCCCCGGCGGCCCGCGCCGTCGTCGGACGGTTTCCCGGCCGGGGCGGGCACGGAGGCGGGGAAGATCCTGACGGCCGGCTGCCCGTCGGCCGGGCCGCCGGGGGTCGTGGCGGCCTCGGGGGCCGGCGGGTCGGCGGCCGGCGGCGGAAGGCCCGCGAAGTCGCCGGGGGTCACCGCGGGTGGGCGGGGCCCGGCGGGATCCACGCGGGCGGCCAGCCACAGGATGTCGGCGATCTCCTCCGCCCCGATGCCGGGACGCGGGCCCGCGTCCTCGGCGCCGTCGGCCAGGGCGGCGAGCAGCTCCTCGATCACGCCGTGGGCCCGGTCAGGTGCTGCATGACGGTCTTGAGGAAGCGGTCGCGGTCGCCGGGGGCGGACCAGGCTCCGGCGAGGCGCAGCTGGATGGCGTTGAGGAGCTGGTCGGTGGCGAGGTCTCCGTCCCCGGCGCGGTCGATGAAGTCCCGGACGAGTTCCTGGTACTCCCCGTCGGCCTCGACGTCGATGCCGAGCCGGCGGCGCACGATGAGGGCGAGCTTCTCCTCGCCGGGCGGCTCCAGGTGCAGGCGGACGCAGCGGCGCAGGAAGGCGGGCGGGAAGTCGCGTTCGCCGTTGCTGGTGAGCACGACGACGGGGAAGTACCGGCACTGCACGCGGCCCTGTGTGATGTGTACGGCGGCGTCCGGGTCGTCGTCGGTGCCGATGGCGACGGTGGGGTCCTCCTGGGCGAGGCGGGCCAGTTCGGGGATGACGAAGCCGCCGTCCTCGAAGACGGTCAGGAGGTCGCCGGGGAGGTCGATGTCGCTCTTGTCGATCTCGTCGACGAGCAGGACGCGGGGGCGGTCCTGCGGCAGCAGGGCGGTGCCGAGCGGCCCGAGGCGCAGGTAGCGGGAGATCGACGGCGCGGGGGCGGGCTCGGGTTCGGGCGCAGGGGTGGTCGCCCCGGCGGTCACGGCCGCCGCCGGGCCCACCGGGCCTGCGGGTCCTGCGGGCCTGCGCAGTTGCTCCAGGCCGGCCTCCTGGAGGCGGCCGATGGCGTCGTAGAGGTAGAGGCCGTCGCGGAGCACCGTCCGGCTGGTGATGGGCCAGTGCAGTACGGGGCCCAGGTCGAGGTCGGAGGCGATGCTGTGGGCGAGGGTGGACTTCCCGACGCCGGGCTTCCCGGTGATGAGCAGCGGCCTGCGCAGGTGCAGGGCCGTGTTGACGACGTCCTTCTCCTGCTCGTCGGGGACGTAGCCCTCGCCGCGCCGCCGGGTGCGCTCCCAGGCCGGGCCCTCGCACCCGGGGGGCGCGTACCCGGGGTCGGGGATGCCGGTGAAGTCCCGCCAGGGCGGCGGGGATCCGGATTCCAGGCGGGCGCGCCGGTCCGCGCCCTCACCGGTCCCGTGGTACAGCCACCAGTCCTTCACCACTGCCTCTGCCTCCATCGTCGTGTCGCCGTCTGTCAGTGGTCGGGGTCAGGCCAGGGACCGGAAGCCCGGTATGTCGTCGGGATCGTCCCACAGGAGCACCAACTGGTCTTCCCCTGCGGGCTGTTGGCTGCCCTCCGCGGCGGCGCGCGCGGCTCCCGCGGCGGCTCCGGCGGCCGCCCGGCGCACTTCCCGCACGCGCGCGGGCAGGGCCAGTACGTCGAGTGCGCCGGGGTCCGGGCGCCCGTCGGGCCCGGCAGGTGCCAGCAGGTCGAGGAGCGGGGGCGCCGGCGCTCCGCCGCCGCGCCGCCACACCGCGACCGGGACACCGCCTTCGAGCACGGCCTCCAGCAGTCCGGCGTGCGGGGCGGCGGTGGTGTGGGCCAGGACGCACGCGGGCGCCGGGCGCTCGGCCAGCTGCATCCCCAGCACGTCCGTGACCTCGGCCTCCTGCACCACCCGGACGGCCTCGGGGTGCCGGCCGCCCCGGGTGCACAGCCAGCGCCAGCTGGTCCGCCACTCGGCGCGGGTGTCGAGGCGCTCCTGCGGGCAGCGCACCACGACCTGGTGGAGCAGGCCGAGAGCGCGGTGCCGTCCGGCCGGGCCGCGGGGCACCGGCCACTGGTCGAAGTCGGTGTCGAGCAGTTCGTACGGCACGTGGAACTCGATGCGGTCGACGCCGCCCCGGGTGCGCGGCCCGGCCTCGCCGCCGTCGGCCGGTGCCGCGCCGACGAGCGCGAGTTGCCGCAGGAGTTCCTCCCGTACGGCGTCGAGCCGGACGGGGGCGCCGTCCGACTCCCATATCTGCTCGGTGCGTTCGCCGCTCAGCCACATCCTGGCCCGGAAGCCGGGGCCGCCGTCCGGCGGCGGCTCCAGCCCGACGTGCACGACCGTCGTGCGCGCCGGTGGCGGGGGCGGGGGCAGCACCGGCAGGGCGAGCCGCTCGCGGGTGGTGTGCACCCAGTCCTTCAGCCGGCCCGCCCACGCCGTGTCGCCCGCCGTGCCGGCCCGGTCCGCGAGGAACCGTACGAAGGGCACGGCCAGCGGCATCCCGCCGCGCCCGCCCTGGCGTTCGTCCAGGTCCTGGACCACCTCCAGGAGGCCGTCGCCCGGCAGGCCGCCGCCGACCGGGGTGGTGCAGCCGGCCGCCTTGAACGCCCATGCGTAGGCCTCGTAGGCGCAGCGCGGCAGTTCGCGGCCTTCGCAGAGCTCGCCGAGTCCGTCCCAGGCCTGCTGGTCGAGCCGGGCCGCTCCGGGCGGCGCGGGGGCGGTCAGGTCGTCGTCGAGGAAGGAGCAGGCGTCCCAGTCCCGGTCCACGAGGAACTGCGGGAGCTGCCAGCCCTCGCCGCGTGCGCGCAGGTCCTGGAAGGTGCGGTGGATGCTGCGGGCGGCGGCCGGCAGTCCGCTGACGCTCTCCCGTACGGAGCGCGGGCCGAGTTCCGCCAGGAGGGCCTCGGTGAAGCGGCCCGCGCCGCGCTCGGCGTCGTTCTGCGCGGCCTCGCCCTCGCGGGAGGCGTAGAGCCGGAACTGCCGGCGTCCCGGCACCGAACTCCCGCCGCCGTAGTCGGTGCTGCCGAAGTTCATCGGAAGATCGCGGGGCACGTCGACCCGGCAGGAGTCGACGAGTGCGGCCTGGAGCGGGAAGCTGCGGTGTTTGACGAGGTCGGTGCGCCACCAGCGCAGGGCCGAATCGAGGTTGAGGTGGCGGATCTGGCTGGGACGGGCGTCGGCGCAGGGCAGCATCAGCTCCTGGCGCGGCCCGAGGTAGCCGTGGCCCGCCCAGAAGATCCACAGCAGATCGCCGTCGCACTGCGGGAGTTCGTCGAGCAGCGCCGCCTTGACGTTCTCCTCGGTCGCCGGGCGGTACGCGGCCCGCAGGGCGGCCATCGCCGGGGAGTCCGGCCAGTCGAGGGCGCCGGGGTCGTCGAGCGGGGACAGCAGGAGCCGGAGGTTGCCGGGCGGCACCTGGGCGGGGCCGGTCAGCCACTGGGCGAAGCGCAGGGCGTCGCGGGCCGGGCCGCGCAGGTTCCAGCGGTGGCTGATGTCGTAGCGCTCGACGCCGGCGACGAGCGCGAAGGTGCGCTGCGGGCCGAGGGCCGGGGGCAGGAAGCCGGCGGGGATCACCCGATCTCCGCTTCGGCCACCGCCTGTTCGATCCGTTCGTAGAGGGAGTCCTGTTTCCAGTAGGCGCTGTGGCAGGCGGGGAAGGGCTGGCGGCTGCCGATCTCGTGGTCGGTGATGCGGGGGTCGCCGGGGAAGACGGGCCCGGCGAGGTAGGACAGCACGTCCTGGCGGTCGTAGACGTTGAGCCAGCGCGGGAAGCCGTACGGGAGTTTCGCGCCCGGTTCGAGCGCGGTCAGGGCGCCGAGCTCGTGGAGGAAGGGTGCCTGGGAGCCGACGGTGACGAGCAGTTCCGTGCCGGGGACGGCTTCGCCGCGGGCGGCGGCGAGGGCGAGGAGGTCGACGAGGGCGATCCCGCCGAGGCTGTGGCCGATGAGCACGGTCGGTCCCGCGGCCGCGGTGATCCGGGCGTGCAGGAACTCCCGCAGGTCGTGGCCCCGGGCCTGGTAGCGCAGGATGTCGCCGAGCGCGGGCGTGGCTCCGACGGTGAGGGAGCCACGCCAGGCGTTGAGCAGGGGCTGGGTGGTGACCCGCTGGGCGAGCCGGCCGAGGAAGGCGGCGGCGCGGGCGCCGGGGACACGGGCGTCGCCGCCGAGGCGGGTGGTGAGCAGTTCGACGAGGCGGTCGCGTTCGGTGCCGGTGCAGTCGGCGTCGGCTCCGGCGGCGGCGAGGGCGCCGGCGGCCACGGCCCGGGCGAGGGCGGTGGCCAGCTCGCGCGCCTGCGGGTCGCCGGTGGCGCGTTCCGCGGCGCGGACCGCCTCGGCGGAGCGGGCGGCGGCGTCCAGGGCGGCGGGGAAGTCCGCGGCGAGGCCGGTGCCGTGCAGCAGGGAGCCGAGCTCGTCCCCGGGGTGGGGCGGCGCCGGGGGTAAGGCGGCCAGAGCTGCGAGCACCCGGATCCCGGCGGCCTGTACGCCGGGCATCGCGAAGGGGTCGTCGTCCGCGGCGTCGCCCCCGGCGCCGGCGGGCCAGCCGGCCTCGGCGAGGACCCGGAGCTCGCACAGCGGGTCGGCGAGCAGCAGGGCCCACTCGGCCGTCTCGGCGTCGATCCCGTCGATCCCTTCGATCCCGTCGGGCGCGGGCTTCAGCCCGGGCACGGACCGGCCGCCGGCGCCGAGGGTCGCCCCGAAGCGGTCGCCCCAGTAGCAGGAGTCGACGGCGGCGTCGGGGAATCTGGCCGTCAGGCGCTCGCGAACCAGGGCGAAGAGCCGGTCGTGCCGCTCGCGCCGTACCCCCGTGCCGTGGACAAAGAGAAAACGCATCGCCGCCCCGCCCCCCTCGTGCAGTCGCCCCTCCGCCCCGGCACGATAGCGCCGGGCGCTCGGCAGGGGGTAGGGAACGCCGGGTTCGGCGTCACCGGGCCCAGGCGGAGCCGAATGCTCGTGCAACGAAGTTCTCACCGATGCGGCGGTGGCCGTCGGCGTCCGGGTGGAGGTCGTCCGGCAGCGGGAACTCGGCGAAGTCGGCCTCCCCGTACAGGGTGCGCCCGTCGAGGTGGTGCAGGTGGGGGTCGTGGGCGGCGCGCGCCGCGGTGATGCGGGCGAGCTCGTCGCGGACGACGCGCAGGGTCAGCCGTCCCCGGGCGGCCTCCGCCGGGTCGCCGAGGGCGCGGAAGCGCAGCCTGCCGTCGCCGAGGTCGGGGGCGGCAGGGCCCGGGGTGTCCTCGTGGATCGGGCAGTGGAGCGGGGAGACGACCAGGACCGGCGTGGTGGGGTGCCCGTCCCGGAGGGTGTCGAGGAAGCCGTGGACCGCGGCGGTGAAGGCGCGCAGGCGCATCACGTCGTGGTTCACGAGGTTGATGCCGATCTTGAGGCTGATGAGGTCGGCGGGGGTGTCCCGCATGGTCCGTGCGGTGAACGGGTCGAGCAGTGCGTTGCCGCTGAAGCCGAGGTTGACGAGCTCCACGCCGGCCCGGGCGGCGGCCAGCGCGGGCCAGGTGCCGGTCGGGCCGTCGGCGTTCGAGCCGTGGCTGATCGAGCTGCCGTGGTGCAGCCAGACGCGCCGGCCGGGGTCCGGCGCCGGCTCGACGGGGGCGTCGGTGCGCAGGGCGATGAGTTCGTGGATCCCCCGGTACGGCAGCCAGATCTCGATGTCCTTCGCCGTGGGGGCCAGTCCGGTGAACCGGACGGTGCCGGGCGGCCCCGGGGTGAGGACCTCGGCCCAGGTGGCGACGTCGACCGTACGGACGTTGCCGCCGTCGGCGACGGCCCGGCCGGCCGGGCGGCCGTCCACCAGCAGCTCGTACACGGCGTCCGGGGGCTGCGGGGCGCCGCGGTAGACCGTCGTCGTGGCGAGGACGTCCAGCTCGACGGCGGTGGCCCTGGTGCGGAAGGCCAGCCGCACGCCGGCGGGCTGGGCCACGACCTCGGTGAGCTCGGCGGGGGCCTGGCGGCGGGCCCATGCGGGCAGCCGGTACGGCAGGACGCCGTGGTCGGTGCGTTCCACTTCCAGCGCGCCGCGCAGGAGTTCCGGCCCGACCGGTGTGGTGAACCGGCCGGGGATGCCGTCGGGGGATGCGTTCTGTGCCGTGTCGTCCATCCCGTCACCCTTTCAACCGCGGGCGCGTCCCGCATCCGGTTTCGGGGCGGGCCGGGTCAGCGCCGCGCGGAGCGACGGCGGCCGGGCCCGTCGCTTCGCCGGCTGCTCAAGTCGCCCGGAGCGCAGGGCGGTCGGGTGACGTCCGGAAGGCCCGTGCACGGCGTGCACGCCACGGTGGGATCGGTTGTGAGAACGGACACGTCCCTCCCTCGGAACCCGGGCCGCGCTCCCCCCATCGAACCGAGAGTCGGACGCGTACGCGGGATGGGAGGGGCCACATGTCCAGCAGGGGCGAGGGGCGGGAGCGGGGCCGGGCCGCGGCGCGGGGCGGCGTGGCCGTCGGCCTCGTGTGCACCCTGGTCCTCGCGGGGGCCGGGTACGTCGCCTGGGAGCTGCACGGCATCGCCGCCAACCGCGCCGACGGCGATCCGGCGCAGGGCATCTACCAGCAGGACCCCGAGCGTGCCGACCGGACGGCATCGGCCGTGCTCGACGGGATCGTCCGCGAGGAGCTGGAACCCCCCACGGACGGCAAGGCCTTCGCCGGGAGCGGTGCGGTGAACTGGCGCTCCGGCGGCTGGGAGCCCTCCGATCCGCTGGAGGCCCGCCCCGCCCCGGCCGAACCCGCGATCGGCGCGCTCTTCTCCCCCGGCAACGACGGCGACCCCGACCACCACTGCTCGGGCGTCGTGGTCCACTCCCCCGGCGGCGACCTCGTCGCCACCGCCGCCCACTGCGTCCACGGCGGCGGCTTCCGCACCAACCTCGCCTTCGCCCCCGGCTACCGGGACGGGGTCGCACCGTACGGCGTCTGGGTCCCCACCCGGATCGACGTGGACCCGCGCTGGACCGCGGACCAGGACCCCGACTACGACATCGCGTTCCTCCGGCTGCGCAGGCCCGGATACCCCGGCCAGCGGCTGGAGGACGTCACCGGCGGCAAGACGATCGCCTTCGGGACCGAACTGCCCGTGCCCGCAAGGCTCGTGGGCTACCCGAACTTCTCCGAACAGCCCCTGGACTGCCGGACCACGGCCCGCCCGGCGGGTCCGACGCAGCTGCGGCTGGACTGCGCGGACGTGCCCAACGGGACCAGCGGCGGCCCGGTGCTGACCGACGGCCACACCCTCATCGGGGTCATCGGCGGACGGGACGGGGGCGGCGACGACGAGACCTCGTACAGCGTCTGGTTCGGCGACGGCATCCGCGCCCTCTACGAACGCTCCGTCCGGCCCTGACCGCATCCGGCGCCCCCTCCTGTCCGACCCGGCCCCACCCGCTCCCGACGGGCCCCGGCAGACTTGCCCCATGGACGCAGGACTCACCGCACTGATCGGCGCCGCCGTGGGCTCGATCGCCACCCTGGGCTCCACGATGCTGACGGGCCGCAACACGGCCCGCGCGCAGGTCGCCCAGTGGCGCAGGCAGCAACGCCGGGACGCGTACGCCGGCTACCTCGGGGCGCTGCACGACCGCGACCTCGCGATGGACGCCGTACGGGAGGCGCTGCGCCCGGACCGTCCGGACCCGTCGGAGGTGGACGCGCGGGTCGAGCGTTTCGTGGCGCTGGCGCGTACCGTCCACCGGGCCGCCGAGGTCGTCCACCTGGAGGGGCCGGCGGCCGCGGTGGCGGCCGCCGACGACGTCGCCCGCGCGTCGGAGGAACTCTCCGCGCTCGTGCGGCGCATGGTGGAGCGGGCCCGCGCCGGGGACACCTCGGGCAAGGCGGCGGACACCGCTCTCGCCGCGGAGTGCGAGCACGCGCTCTACCAAGCCGTGAAGGCGTTCCGCGGCACTGCCGCGGCCGCCCTCGGCCACCCCGGCGCGGACACCCCCTGAGGGGTGTCGGCGGCGACGGGGCGTGGGTGGTTGTCCGTAGCGTCGTCGTCCATGGCGACGAGTCTGCGTCGGCGGGCGGGTGCGCGGTAGGCACGTGGTGGGGCGCCCGGGTGCGCCCCGGGGGCGGACGGGCTCACGTCGGATGCCGGGCGGGCTCCGGATCAGCGCGGCAGGGCCGCGTAACTGACGCCCGTCAGCTTCTCGGAGGCGGCCCAGAGCCGTTCGCCGGCCGTGTCGTCGAGGGTCCACCCCGCCCGCCAGGACGGCGCCGGCGCTCCGCGCCAGCCGAACCGCGGGCCGATGAAGGCGTCCTGCCCGACCCCGGGCGCGGTGGCCGCGTAGAGGGTGGGCAGCGCGCCCGAGGCGGTCGACTGCGCGAGGACCGCATTGCCGAGGGACGCCATGCGTGAGGGGAAGGTGGGGCCCTCCAGCTTCGACGCGCCGGAGTGCAGGTTGCTGGAGGCGTAGCCCGGGTGGGCCGCGGCCGCGGTGATCGTGGAGCCGGCGGCGGCGAAGCGGCGGGCCAGCTCGTGGGTGAAGAGCAGGTTGGCGGTCTTGGAGCGGCCGTAGGCGACCCAGCGGCGGTAGCCGTGCTCGCTGCCCGGACCGCCGAAGCCGCCCGTCCCGTCGGGGCCGTCCTCCCCGAAGGTGATCTTCCCCAGGACGTGGAAGCCGCTGGAGACGTTGACGATCCGCGCCCCGGCCGCGGCGGCCCGCAGCCTCGGCAGGAGCAGCCCGGTGAGGGCGAAGTGACCGAGGTGGTTGACGCCGAACTGCGTCTCGAACCCGTCGGCGGTCCGCCCGTAGGGGAGCGCCATCACGCCGGCGTTGTTCACGAGCAGGTCCAGCGAGGGGTGCCGCTGCCCGTACGCCGCGGCGAACTCCCGTACGGAGGACAGGTCGGCCAGGTCGAGCGGTATGAACTCCGCCTCGGCGCCCGGGACCTCCGCCCGCAGCCGGACCAGCGCGGCCCGGCCGCGGGCCGCGCTGCGGCAGGCCAGGACGACCGAGGCGCCGGACCGCGCGAGCTCGCGGGCCGTGACATGGCCGATACCGCTGTTGGCCCCGGTCACGACGGCGGTCCGGCCGCTCTGGGCTGGGATGTTCCTGGCGTTCCAGGCGGGCATGGCGGCTCCCTCGATCGCAGTGGGTCACCGAGCGTAGACCCGGACGCCGCACGGGGACTCGCGAGGGTGGGCGCGGGCGGCGGAGCCGCAGGCCAGTAGGCTGCGGGTCCGTCCTCTTTCCCCTTCCCGCCCCGAGGTACAGCGCAGTGAGCTCCGCACCGCCCCCCATACCCGTGACGGTCGTCGGCCTCGGCGCCGACGGGTGGGCCGGGCTCACCGCCGCCGCGCGGTCGTCACTGTCCTCGGCCGAGGTCCTGATCGGCGGGCCGCGCCAGCTGGACCTGCTGCCCGCCGCCGAGTGCCCCGGGCAGCGGGTGGCCTGGCCGAGCCCGCTGCGGCCGGCCGTGCCGAAGCTCATGGCCGAGCACGCCGGGCGCCGCATCACGGTGCTGGCCAGCGGCGATCCCATGTTCTACGGAATCGGCCGCGCCCTCGCCGAGGAGCTCGGTCCGCACGCCCTGCTGGTCCACCCGCACCCCTCGTCCGTCTCCTACGCCTGCGCCCGCCTGGGGTGGCCGGTGGAGGACACCGAGGTGGTCACCGTGGTCGGCCGCCCCGTGGCCCGGCTCGCGGCCGCGCTGTACGACGGCCGCCGGGTGCTCGTGCTCAGCGCCGGATCCGCCTCCCCGTCCGAGATCGCCGCGACTCTGCGCGAGCACGGCTTCGGCCCGAGCCGGATGCGGGTGCTGGAACAGCTCGGCTCCGAGCGCGAGGACGCGTACGAGGGCACCGCCGACGGCTGGGACCGCGCGCCCGGCGACCCCCTGAACGTGGTGGCCGTCGACTGCCGCCGGGACCCGGCCCACGCCGGGCCGCGCCTCGGCGCGACGCCCGGCCTGCCGGACGCCGCCTACGAGCACGACGGCCAGCTCACCAAGCGCCACGTGCGCGCCGCGACCCTGTGCGCGCTCGCCCCGGCCCCCGGCGAGCTGCTGTGGGACATCGGCGGCGGCTCCGGCTCCATCGGCATCGAGTGGATGCGTACGCACGCCTCGTGCCGGGCGGTGGCCGTGGAGCGCGTCCCGGAACGGGCCGCGCGGATCACCCGCAACGCGGCGGCGCTCGGTGTGCCCGGCCTGCGCGTGGTCGTCGGAGCCGCGCCGGCGGCGCTCACCGGGCTGCCGGCCCCCGACGCGGTGTTCATCGGCGGCGGGCTGACCGCTCCGGGCCTGCTCGACGCGGTGTGGGCGGCGCTGGCCCCCGGCGGCCGGCTGGTGGTCAACACGGTCACGCTGGAGTCGGAGGCGGTCCTCGCTGACCGCTACCGGCGCCACGGCGGCGACCTGGTGAAGCTGGCCGTCGCGCACGCCGTGCCGGTGGGCGGCTTCACGGGCTGGCGGCAGGCCATGGCGGTCACCCAGTGGTCGGTGACGAAGCCGGCAACGGCACCCCTGACGGCAACGAAGGAGAAGGATCAGACATGACCGTGTACTTCATCGGTGCGGGCCCCGGCGCCGCCGACCTGATCACGGTGCGCGGTGCCCGGACCCTCGCCGCCGCCCCGGTCTGCCTGTACGCGGGCAGCCTCGTGCCGCGCGAGCTGCTCGCCGAGTGCCCGGCTGACGCCCGCCTCGTCGACACCTCGCAGCTGAACCTGGACGAGATCGTCGCCGAGTGCGTACGGGCCCACGAGGCGGGCCAGGACGTGGCGCGGCTGCACTCCGGCGACCCGTCGATCTTCAGCGCGGTCGCCGAGCAGATGCGCCGGCTGGACGCGGTCGGCATTCCCTACGAGGTCGTCCCGGGCGTGCCGGCCTTCGCCGCCGCGGCGGCCGCCCTCAAGCGGGAGCTGACGGTGCCCACCGTCGGCCAGACCGTGATCCTCACCCGGATCGCCCAGCAGGCGACCCCGATGCCGCCCGGCGAGGACCTGGCCACGCTCGGCCGCAGCGGCGCGCTGCTCGTCCTGCACCTGGCCACCCGCTACGTGGACCGGGTGGTAGACGAGCTGCTGCCGCACTACGGGGCCGAGTGCCCGGTCGCGGTGGTGGCGATGGCCAGCCGCCCCGACGAGCTGATCCTGCGCGGCACCCTGGCCGACATCGCCGCACAGGTGAAGGCGCACGGCCTGGTGCGCACCGCGGTCATCGTGGTGGGCCGCACGCTCGGCGCGGAGCAGTTCCGCGACAGCCACCTGTACTCCCCCGAGCGCGACCGGCATGTCTGCTGAACCGGCGCCCCGGCCGGCCCACCACGTCCTGATCCTGGGCGGCACCACGGAGGCCCGCCGTCTCGCGGAGGCGCTGGCCGGCGCCCCCTCCTGGCACGTGACCACGTCGCTCGCGGGCCGGGTCGCCTCGCCCGTGCTCCCGCCGGGCGACACCCGGATCGGCGGCTTCGGCGGTATCGCGGGCCTCGCGGGCTGGATCGTCGCGCACGACGTCACCCGTGTCGTCGACGCCACCCACCCGTTCGCGGAGCGGATGAGTTTCCACGCCGCCGAGGCGCAAGCGCTCACCGGGGTCCCGCTGCTGGCGCTGCGGCGCCCCGGCTGGACGCCTCAGCCGGGCGACGACTGGACCTTCGTGGACTCCCTCGACGAGGCGGCCGACCGGCTGCCCGGGCTGGGCTCCCGCGCGTTCCTGACCACCGGGCGGATGGGCCTGCACGCCTTCGCCCACCTCACCGACACCTGGTTCCTGGTGCGTTCGGTGGACCCTCCGCAGGGTGCGGTGCCGCCTCACCTGGACGTCCTGCTCGCCCGGGGCCCGTTCACCCTGGGCGACGAGCGGGAGCTGATCGCCCGGCACCGCATCGACGTCCTGGTGACCAAGGACAGCGGCGGTTCGGCCACCGCCCCCAAGCTCGCGGCGGCCCGCGAGGCCGGCGTCCCGGTCCTCGTGGTGCGCCGCCCGGCGGTCCCGGAGGGCGTACCGGAGACGGACTCGGTCGAGGTCGTCCTGGACTGGCTGGGCGCGGACCCGGCCGGGTCCGCGCCGTAGCTCCGGACGGGCGCAGGCCCGTACCGTTCCCCTCTCAGCCGGTCACGGGTAGCGGCGCGGCGTCCACGTGATCCGCGACCCGTCGGGCCGCTCGGTGACCTGCGTCTGCGAGGAGCCGATCAGCAGGATCGTGCGCATGTCGACCTCGGACGGCTCCAGTTCGGCGAGCGTGACGATCCGCACCGACTGCTCGGGGCCGCCCACGTCGCGGGCGACGACCACCGGGGTCTGCGGCGGGCGCAGTTCCAGCAGCAGCTCGCGGGCCCGGGCCACCTGCCAGGTGCGGCTGCGCGAGCCGGGGTTGTAGAGGGCGAGGACCAGGTCGGCCGCGGCGGCCGCGCGCAGCCGCTCCGCGATGACCTCCCAGGGCTTGAGCCGGTCGGACAGCGAGATCGTCGCGTAGTCGTGGCCGAGCGGGGCTCCGGCCGCGGCGGCCGCCGCGTTGGCCGCGGTCACGCCCGGCAGGACCCGTACGGGCACGTCCTTGTACTCGGCCTGCCCGGCGACCTCCAGGACCGCCGTGGCCATGGCGAAGACGCCCGGGTCCCCGCCGGAGACCACGGCCACCCGCTTGCCGCGGCGGGCGAGGTCGAGCGCGAACTCGGCGCGCTCCGACTCCACCTTGTTGTCGGAGCCGTGCCGGACCTGGCCCGGCCTGACGGGCACCCGGTCCAGGTACGTCGTGTACCCGACCAGCACCTCGGCGTCCGCGAGGGCGCGCCGGGTCTGCGGGGTGAGCCACAGCGGGCCGGCCGGGCCGGTGCCGACGACGGCGACCTCGCCGGGGCCGGACGGCACGCTGCCGGGGTTGCCGATCCGGCTGGGCACCACGGCGACGGCGAAGTACGGCACGCTGTCGGCGTCGGTGTCGGCGAGGACGCCGGTGCGCTCGCCCTCCATGGTGGCGCGTTCGACGTAGCGGGCCTCGGCGAGCCGGCCGCTGTTCTCCATCGCGCCGCGCACGGCGGGGAAGGTCCGGCCGAGCTTCATCACGACCGCCGAGTCGGTGGCGGCGAGGCGCGCGGTCAGCTCCTCCTCGGGCAGCGTGCCGGGGAGGATGGTCAGCACCTCCTCGCCCTCCACGAGCGGGGTGCCGAGCCGGGCGGCGGCGGCGCTGACGGAGGTGACGCCGGGGATGACCTCGGTGTCGTACCGGTCGGCGAGCCGCTTGTGCATGTGCATGTACGAGCTGTAGAAGAGCGGGTCGCCCTCCGCGAGCACGGCGACGGTGCGGCCGGCGTCCAGGTGGGCGGCCAGCCGGGCGGCGGCGGCCTCGTAGAACTCCTCCATCGCGCCCTGGTAGCCGCCGGGGTGGTCGGTGGTCTCGGTGGTGACCGGGTAGACCAGCGGCTCCTCGATGTGGCGGTCGCGCAGGTGCTTCGCGGCGATCGAGCGGGCGATGGACCTGCCGTGGCGGGCGCTGTGGTAGGCGACGACGTCCGCCTCGCCGATCACCTCGACGGCCCGCAGGGTCATCAGGTTCGGGTCGCCGGGGCCGAGCCCGACCCCGTAGAGGCGGCCCTTGGGCTGCGCGTCGCTCATTCGGCCACGCTCGCGATGGCGTTGAGGGCGGCCGCGGCGATGGCGCTGCCGCCCCGGCGGCCGCGCACGACGAGGTGGTCGAGGCCGGACGGGTGGGCGGCGAGGGCGTCCTTGGACTCGGCGGCTCCGATGAAGCCGACGGGCACGCCGATGACGGCGGCCGGGCGCGGGGCGCCCTCCTCGATCATCTCCAGCAGCCGGAACAGCGCGGTCGGCGCGTTGCCGACGGCGACCACCGAGCCCGCCAGCAGGCCGCGGTCGCGCCACACTTCGAGGGCGGCGGCGCTGCGCGTGGTACCCATCTTCGCGGCGAGGTCCACCACCGCCGGGTCGGAGAGGGTGCAGATCACCTCGTTGTCGGCGGGCAGCCGCTTGCGGGTGACCCCGCTGGCGACCATCTGCACGTCGCACAGGATCGGCGCGCCCGCCTCCAGTGCGGCGCGGGCGCGCAGCACCACCTCGGGGGTGTACCCCAGGTCCTGCGGGAGGTCGGTCATCCCGCAGGCGTGAATCATGCGCACCGCGACCTGGGCGACCGAGGCGGGCAGCCCGGAGAGATCCGCCTCGGCGCGGATCGTGGCAAAGGACTGGCGGTAGATCGCGGCGCCGTCCTTCTCGTACTCAAACACGGTGTACTCGCTCATTTCTTCACTGCGTCTTCGGACTCTGGGGTGATGCGGTGGTCTCGCGGGCGGCCGTGAGGGCGGCCGCCAGGTCCGGCCGGTGCGGCAGGGTGTGCCCGCCCACGGAGAGCCGGTATCCGTCCTGCGTGGCGAGCACGTCCACCCACTGCGTTCCCCGCGGGTGGCCGCACCGGCGCTCGCAGCCGGACCAGTGCACGGGCAGCGGCCCCCGCGCCCGGTCCACGAGGGCGCGCGCGTCGGCGCGTACGTCCGCGAGGGACTTCGCACAACCGGGGCGCCCGGTACAGGAGGTGACGGACTGCCAGGGACTGTCGGGGGCCACGACCAGGCCCGCCTCCTCCAGCAGGGCGGGGCCGTCGACGGGGCCGCGGAGGGGGGCGTCGGGGAGGACGACGGTGCGCCAGGGGGTGATCCGCAGCCCGTCGCCGTGGCCGGCGACCCCGGCCAGGACCCGCCACTGGCCGGTGGTCATCCGGCCCAGCGGGGGCAGGACGCACAGGTCACCGCGCGGGCCCGGCCCCCGGCCCCACGGCCGGGGCGGGGCGGTGTACGGCCAGTCCACCTCGGGGGCGCGGGCCGCGCCGATGCCGGCGGCAGCCAGGCGGGCGGTGAACTCGGCGTCGTCCAGGGCGTGTCCGGCGGGCAGTTCGGCCACGCGCCAGGCGCGGGTACCGGCCGCGTCCGCGGCGTCGAGGAAGTACTCGGCGGCGAGCAGCGCGGCACGCGGGGCGTCCTGCGCGGCGACGGCCACGGCGCCGGCGGCCGCGCCGAGGCGTACCAGCGCCCGGCCGCCGGGCCGCCCGAGGACGGTGACGTCGGGGTCCAGTGCGGCCACGTCCCCGCGCCCGTCGTCGAGGGCGAACAGGAAGCGGCCGGACAGGGCGGTGACGCGGGCGTTCGCGCACAGCAGCCGGTCCAGTTCGCGGACCCAGGGCAGTACGTCCTGGCAGGTCGGGGTGGCCACGATGTTGCGTACGCGTTCATGGCCGGGTGCGGGCAGCAGCCCGGCCGCGTCCAGCAGCGCGGCAAGGCCGGCACCGCAGCCGTCGGCGAGGCCGCGCAGCTGCACGTTGCCGCGGGAGGTGAGTTCCAGGTGCCCGTCGCCGAACCGGTCGGCGGCCGACGCGAGCAGCAGGGCCTGGTGTGCGGTCAGCGCCCCGCCGGGGATCCGGACGCGTGCGAGGTGCCCGTCGTCCGCCGCGTGGAGCCGGAGCGCGCCGGGGCAGGCGTCACCGCGGTCCCGTATGACGGGTTCGTCCCGCGATACGGCGGAGGGGGGCTGGGGCATGGCGGCGAGCATACCCACGATTGCCCTCACCGGAACTGTGTCCACCGCCACCCTCCGTCACCCGGCGCGCGCCCGGCACCGCCGGAAATCCCGGCCCCGCCCGGGTTTGAGGCGCGGGGGTCCGGGGGCAGAGCCCCCGCAGCGGAGCCGCACCGACCACAGCCCCGCCCCGCCGGCGGAGCCACCGCAGGGGCACCGGGCCCGACCACGGCCCCGCCCGCCCCGGCACGATCCACCCGCCCCTAAGATGACCTTCCGGCGGCCCACACGGTCCGCCGTCGCCGAGGACGGCGACATGGGAGGAAGCCCGGTGCGAATCCGGCGCGGTCCCGCCACTGTGAACCCGGCCGAGCCACTCGGCCGGGTGAGTCAGGAACTCCCGCTGTCCTCACTGCCCGGGGCGCGGAAACCCCGAGGAAGGCCTGCCGCCGCATGATCCTGCTGCTGTCGACGTCCGACACCGATCTGCTCAGCGCTCGCGCAGCGAACACGGCGGACGCCCCCGTCCCGTACCGGTTCGCGAACCCCTCCCGCCTTCCCCTCGACGACCTCCCCGGCCTCCTCGACGGGGCCGACCTGGTCGTCGTACGCCTCCTCGGCGGCCTGCGGGCCTGGCAGGACGGCCTGGACCTGCTGCTGGCCGCCGGCCAGACCCGCCCGGTGGTGGTCCTGACCGGCGAACAGGCTCCGGACGCCCAGCTGATGGAGGCCTCCACGGTTCCGATCGGCATCGCGGCCGAGGCGCACGCCTACCTGGCGCACGGCGGCCCGGCCAACCTGGAGCAGCTGGCCCGGTTCCTCTCCGACACCGTCCTGCTCACCGGCCACGGCTTCGAGCCGCCCGCCGCCGCCCCCACCTGGGGCCCCCTGGAGCGCACCGCGCAGCGCACGGACGGCCCCGAGGTCGCCGTGCTCTACTACCGCGCCCACCAGATGAGCGGCAACACCGGCTTCGTGCACACGCTCTGCGAGGCCATCGAGGCCCACGGCGCCCGGCCGGTACCCCTCTACGTCTCCTCGCTGCGCAGCCCGGAGCCGGAGCTCGTCGCGGCCCTGGGTTCCGCGGACGCCGTCGTCACCACCGTCCTCGCGGCGGGCGGTACCAAGCCCGCCACCGCCTCGGCCGGCGGCGACGACGAGTCCTGGGACGCGGGTGCGCTCGCCGGCCTCGGCGTGCCGATCCTGCAGGCCCTGTGCCTGACCGGCTCCCGCGCCGCCTGGGAGGAGAACGACGAGGGCCTCTCCCCGCTGGACGCCGCGACCCAGGTCGCCGTACCCGAGTTCGACGGCCGTCTGATCACCGTCCCGTTCTCCTTCAAGGAGCTCGACGAGGACGGCCTGCCCGCCTACGTGGCCGACCCCGAGCGGGCCGCCCGGGTCGCCGGCATCGCCGTACGGCACGCCCGGCTGCGCCACATCGAGCGCCGCGACAAGAAGATCGCCCTCGTCCTCTCCGCGTACCCGACCAAGCACTCCCGCATCGGCAACGCGGTCGGCCTGGACACCCCGGCCAGCGCGGTGGAGCTGCTGCGCACCCTCATCGCCGAGGGCTACGACTTCGGCCCGGTCCCCGAGATCCCCGGCCTGGTCTCGGGCGACGGCGACGAGCTGATCCGCGCCCTGATCGAGGCCGGCGGCCACGACCAGGACTGGCTGACCGAGGAGCAGCTCGCCCGCAACCCGGTCCGCATCCCCGCCGCCGACTACCGGCGCTGGTTCGCCGAGCTGCCCGCCGAGCTGCGGGACAGCGTGGAGGAGCACTGGGGCGAGGCCCCGGGCACCATGTTCGTGGACCGTTCCGCGAACCCGGAGGGCGACATCGTCCTCGCGGCCCTGCGCCGCGGGAACCTCCTGATCCTCATCCAGCCGCCGCGCGGCTTCGGCGAGAACCCGATCGCGATCTACCACGACCCCGATCTGCCGCCCTCGCACCACTACCTGGCCGCGTACCGCTGGATCCAGGCGCGTACGGAGGACGGCGGCTTCGGCGCCGACGCGATGATCCACCTGGGCAAGCACGGCAACCTGGAGTGGCTGCCGGGCAAGAACGCCGGCCTGTCCGCTGCGTGCGCGCCCGACGCCGCCCTCGGCGACCTCCCCCTCGTCTACCCCTTCCTGGTCAACGACCCGGGCGAGGGCACCCAGGCCAAGCGCCGCGTGCACGCCACCCTGGTCGACCACCTGGTGCCGCCGATGGCGCGCGCGGAGTCGTACGGCGACATCGCGCGCCTGGAGCAGCACCTGGACGAGTACGCCCAGATCTCCGCGATGGACCCGGCGAAGCTGCCGGCCATCCGCGCGCAGATCTGGACGCTGATCCAGGCGGCGAAGCTCGACCACGACCTGGGCCTGGCCGAGCGCCCGGACGACGACGGCTTCGACGACTTCCTGCTGCACGTCGACGGCTGGCTGTGCGAGGTCAAGGACGCCCAGATCCGCGACGGCCTGCACGTGCTGGGCGGAGCCCCGACGGGCGAGGCCCGGGTCAACCTGGTCCTGGCGATCCTGCGCGCCCGCCAGATCTGGGGCGGCACCACGGCCCTCCCGGGCCTGCGCGAGGCGCTGGGCCTGGACGAGTCCAAGGCCACGCGTACCTCCGCGGACGACGTCGAGGAGCAGGCCCGCGCCCTGGTCCAGGCGATGGAGGACGCCGACTGGTCCCCGGCCGCCGTGGCCTCGGTCGCGGCGGACCACCCGGCGGACGTCGCGGAGGTGCTGTCCTTCGCGGCCCGCGAGGTGGTCCCGCGCCTGGCCGGCACGACGGACGAGATCGCGCACGTGGTCGCGGCCCTGGACGGCCGCTTCGTCCCGGCGGGCCCCTCGGGCTCGCCGCTGCGCGGCCTGGTCAACGTCCTGCCGACGGGCCGCAACTTCTACTCGGTCGACCCGAAGGCCGTCCCGTCCCGCCTCGCGTGGGAGACGGGCCAGGCCCTGGCGGACTCCCTGCTCACCCGCTACCGCACCGACAACGGCGAGTGGCCGGCCTCGGTCGGCCTGTCCCTGTGGGGCACGAGCGCGATGCGCACGGCGGGCGACGACGTCGCCGAGGTCCTCGCGCTGCTCGGCGTCCGCCCGGTCTGGGACGAGGCCTCGCGCCGCGTGACCGGGCTGGAGGCCATCCCGCTCGTGGAGCTGGGCCGGCCCCGCATCGACGTGACGCTGCGCATCTCGGGCTTCTTCCGCGACGCGTTCCCGCACGTGATCGGCCTGCTGGACGACGCGGTGCGGCTCGCCGCCTCGCTGGAGGAGCCGGAGTCCGAGAACTACGTCCGCGCGCACGCCCAGGCGGACCTGGCCCTGCACGGTGACGAGCGCCGCGCGACGACCCGTATCTTCGGCTCGCGCCCGGGCACGTACGGGGCGGGCATCCTCCAGCTGATCGACTCCCGCGACTGGCGTACGGACGCCGACCTGGCGGAGGTCTACACGGTGTGGGGCGGCTACGCCTACGGCCGCGGCCTCGAAGGGCGCCCCGCCCGGGACGAGATGGAGACGGCCTACAAGCGGATCACGGTCGCGGCGAAGAACACCGACACCCGTGAGCACGACATCGCGGACTCGGACGACTACTTCCAGTACCACGGCGGCATGGTGGCGACGGTCCGCGCCCTGCGCGGCACGGCCCCGGAGGCGTACATCGGCGACTCCACCCGCCCGGAGACGGTCAAGACCCGCACCCTGGTCGAGGAGACCAGCCGCGTCTTCCGCGCCCGCGTCGTGAACCCGAAGTGGATCGAGGCGATGCGCCGCCACGGCTACAAGGGCGCCTTCGAGCTCGCGGCCACGGTGGACTACCTCTTCGGCTACGACGCCACGACGGGCGTGGTCGCGGACTGGATGTACGACAAGCTGACCGAGACGTACGTCCTGGACCCGGTCAACCGCGCCTTCCTGGAGGAGGCGAACCCGTGGGCCCTGCACGGCATCGCGGAACGCCTCCTCGAAGCGGAGTCCCGCGGCATGTGGGAGAAGCCGGACGCGCAGATCCTCGAAGCGCTGCGTCAGGTGTACCTGGACACCGAGGGCAATCTGGAGGGTGAGGCGGACTAGTCCGCCGGCCGTAGCCGTCCGACGACGAAGGCCGTCCTTCGCACCCGCTGAGCGGGTGGGAAGGACGGCCTTCGCGCGGTCGGATCCGCGTACCCCGAGTACGCGGACCGCCGGCCGGCTACGCCTTGACGGTCTGGTTCAGCGCGACGAGCGCCTGCGCCCAGCGCACGTACTTCAGCTGCCCGAAGTCGGCGACGGTCTTGACGCCGAACGCCTCGTGCAGCAGTTCGCCGTCCTTCTCGCTGACGCCCTTCAGCGCGGCGACGGGAGCGGCGAGCACGTCGGCCAGCGGCTTGTCGGCCCACGCCTTGTCGAGCACCTTGTCCAGATCGATCGCCATGAGTGTCCCTCCGGGAACATCGGCACCACATACGCGGGCAAACCTAACCCAATCAGACAATCAGTCCGCGCTGCGGCACGCCGCCGGTGTGTCAGGAGATGTCCTCGACCCTCTTGCCGTCGACGAGGTACCGGGGCAGGTGCGGCAGCCGCTCCGGGTCGATCGGGAAGCCCTGGTCGTGGGCGAGGCAGGCCAGCGCGAGCGGACCGAGGGCCACCCGGGCGCGCGGCGCCCCGGAATCCCCCCAGTAGCCGCCATGTTCGGTGAGGGCCTCGGCCAGCACCTCGCCGAAGGCCTCGTGGTCCCGGGTGAAGAGGCGGTGGAAGAGCGCGACCGGCTGGTAGTCGACGCGGTTCACGAACTCGTCCGGGGAGTGCGTCAGCGTCTCGGGGAGGGAGGCCTGCATGGTGGCGAGCAGCTTCTCCACGACCGCGTCGCCGGTACCGCCGGAGAGGTAGGTCTGCAGGGTCTCGACCCAGTGCAGGACGTAGGCGTCGACGGTCTCGTCCTGCCGCAGCGTCTCCAGCGGCACCCGGCACAGCCGGGACACCTGGTCGTGCGCGCGGCAGGCGAGCGCGAGGTAGACGGCGTCGAGCCAGGCACGGGCGTCGGCGGGCGGGGCGGCGGGTGCGGCGGGCAACCGGAGGGTGTTCTCCTCGCCCAGGAACCACTGCTCCGGCTCGGATCCGGTGAACAGCGCGGAGCCGAGCCGCACGGCCGTCGCCCACGCGTCCCACGTGTCGAGCTCGGACACGACGGGATCGGCGGTGCAGCGGACATGCGCCAGCGCCAGGGCCGAGGCGAAGGCGTCGCCCAGCCCCGACGGATCCTGCGCGAGCCGCGCCACCGACTCGATGGTCGTACGGGTCAGTGCGACCGGATCCGGAGCGGGACCCTCAACGGCGATCCGGCCCGCGCGGTCGAGACCGACCAGGCCCTTCATCAGGGCGATCAGCTCCTGCGGCGGCTTCAGCGACAGCGTGCGCGTGTCCTCGTCGACGACCGTGAGCGAGGTCAGACTGCCCCGGTGCCACCAGTACACCCGCGGCGACAGGCGCCCGGGCCCGTCCTCGTAGGCACCCAGGGCGTACATGGCCAGGTCGTTGAGGGCCCTGACCACCGAGCCGTCGACTATCGGGTGGAAGGCCAGCAGGTGCCGGGTGGGGACGACGACGAGGGCTCCGGCGGACGGCAGCGACCGGCCGGTGACCTGCCGCGCCAGTTCCCCGAGGTAGAGCGCCTTGGAGGCCACGAAGTGCGAGTCGCCGTAGACGGACTGCAGCGTGGCATGCCCCTCCAGGGAGATCTCCTCGTGCGAGACGGGCACCCGCATCAGGTTGGCGTACGCCGCCTGCCCCAACTCCTCGATCCCGACGCGCTCCACGTCCGCGTCGGTGAGGGAGCGGACGCTGGTGGGCCCGTCGAAGGCGTAGGCGAAGACCAGTTCGTCGGCGACGACCCGGGCGTACCGCATACCGCCGGCGACCTCGGGCGTGACCAACCCGACGGGCAGCAGCCGCGCGTGCGCCCCGCGCAGCAGCTCCTCGGCGCTCTCGCCGCCATGACCGGTGTTGTATTCAGCTGAGTTGTCTCGATTCACCCCCGAACCCTACGAGACGCCGCGGTCCCCAATTCACTCACCCCGAACCTGACGCACACCGATCCACTCCCCCACTCGACCGCGACGAGCACCGGATCGACCGTCTCGAACAACACCTCCGCGCCGTTCGACGAGGCATCCGAGACGACGGCGTAGACCCCATCGGATCCCACACACACCGCGGGCCACCGATCCGCCGGATCTGACCGCCAGACGTCCGGACCGTGGTGCACCACGAGACAGTTGAGCGCGAGACTCGGACACACCGGAGCACGGGCAGTTCGGCCTCGGCCCGCAGCAAGGGCCAGAACAGGAACTGGAACCAGTCGCCGTCCGGGTGCGGCGGAGCATACGCGGCAAGCAGTCTTGCCCACTCGCCCCCCGCCCCAGCATCCGTTTCCCCACCTGCAGCCTCCCTGCATCCACACCACCGGTCACGAGCAGCGACGCAACGGCCCCGGCGGCAAGCACTCTCGGCGGACCGCCACGAACGAACCCCGGGGCACTCCTCCTGTCGCACCACACGCCCCTACAGAAGTCTCGGTCTACATGCATAACGGCTCGGGTTCCGGTCGCCCACGTCTTTCGCCTGCTGAAATACATCCGCTTCAGCATGGGTCTTCGCCTGAGCATTAACACGGGTATTTATCGCCCGCCATGTGCGTTTCGCCCGAAGAATACTTGCCCACCCACCTGGATACGCGCAGCCGTGAACGTATCATCGTCGGGATTCCCGCTCGAACTGCCACGGGCAGGCATTCCTTCACGGGCACGATAATCCGCACGCTCGCTCCAACCGAAGTTATGAACCAGGACCAGAGCAGCGCCCGCCAGCACATATTAATAAGCCCAGTCGACAGCCTTCGGTACCAGACGGCCGCAAGCTTCCGGGCTCCCCGGACCAGAGCCTTGCGGCCGTACCCGAGGGGCGAAACTGCCGCAGCCGGCCGGCGGCATACATCCGACTGGGAGTGCGAGAATGCACCCGGCGGGTGATCCCATCGAAACCATGTGGGACCACCCGCCGGGTACAATCCAGATTTAGATGATGCTATCCGGAAGCGCTCGCAGTCGGTCGACGGCAGCTTGCAGGCGCGAAATCAACGTGGCTTTGCCCCGACGGATAGATTCTCTAACTTCTTCCGGATGCCCATCCCCTTCAATGGCCATTCGAAACTCCTCCCAACCCTCGTAGACGATGCGGGTCGACCTCCTGAGCGCGTCCCCAAACCGACCCTGTCGATCGAAGTTCATGGGCGCCTCTACCGGCCGCAGATAGCAGAGAGACGCCTCTGTAATAAATTCCCACACTAGCGCCTTGACTTCGTGATCGAGGAGTTCACAGGAAAGCATCCGAATGGCGAGATTCGTCGGCACCTGACGAACAGGGCCCTGCAGCGAATCCGGAACGACCCATTTTCCCCCGTCCGGGGATCCACCTGCAGCCACCATTACCCTTGCCTCTCCTCGAAATCATCCATATCTCCCCATCAGCCAGCTCTGCGCCTCATCATTATCCAACGGAACTCCATCCAGGCCACCAGCTCGCAAAACTTGGGCACAGCAGGTCACGCAACCTTGGTCCGGCAGCGAGTACGGCGGCCATCGCCCTTCGCCAGTTTTGAAGAGGGCGTTCTCGACGAACATCCCGACCCGCAAGGGGAAGGCTGTGTTCAACCTCAACCTGATGGCTGGAAGGTCACTGGGATTAAAAGCCTCAACACCGTTATCGCTTCGACTTACATCGCCAAACTGATGAGTGCTGATCTCACCTTCTGCATCACGAATGGTGATGAGCGTGCTGTCTGCCATCCGCATAGTTCGCGAGGTGGACAGCGGCTTCGTCGGTGCCGCAATTGTGAACCAGGACTGGTGTGGCGCCTGCCAGCACATAATACGTGTGGAAGTCGTCGACCGTGAGGTTGTAAGTGGTGACGGCGTACGGGTAGTTGCGGGTGGTCTGGACCGTGAGGGTCGTGCCGTCGGGCTTGCGGAGCTGCTCGCCCGGGGCGAATTCGCCGGCGTCGAGCCACTGGCGGCGGGTTTCGCTCCAGTGCGGGTGGTGGGCGGTGGAGGTGAGGGTGGCCGGCGGGCCGCGGGGGTTGGCGTCGTCGGTGAGGGTGAGGTCGGTGAATTCCTTGTCGTCGGGGGTGATGATGGTCGCCGTGACCGTCTTGGACGCGGTTTCGCCTGTCTGGGGGTCCGTGGCGAGGACCCTGTCGCCCACCTCGACGTCTCGATGGCCTTGCTCGTTCCGTCGGCCATCTGCACGCGACTGCCCGTGGGGAAGCTGTTCTGCTTGGTGCACGACGGCGCCGCCGACTCGCCGGAGCGCGCCTCGGCCCCTCCGCCGCTCGCCTCGCCGTCGGTGTCGCCTCTGTCTGCCTTGGACGACCGGGGTCACCTGGCCCAGCGCCGCCATCGACGGCCGCAGCACCACCTACGCCGCCTTCGACGGCCCGTCCTCCTCCGTCACCACGTCCGGCATTTCCGGTCCGGTGATCGACACCCGCAAGAGCTTCACCATCAGCACGTCGGCCATGGCCACCAAGGCCGGAGGCATCGTCCTCGGCCAGGGACCGAAGGGGAGCACCTCCCTGCTGCTCTTCCCCAACCACCTCACCGACACCTGGGAATTCGCCCTGGGCAACCCGGGCGCCGCCCGCTGGCCCTACGACACCACTGCGCAGACCAACAGCGCCACCCGTATCGCGTTCGGTACCTGGACCCGCCTCACCGCCGTCTACGACCACACCACCGGGCAGATGCGCCTGTACGTCAACGGCACTCTCGCGGGAACCGGCCACCACAGCGCCTCCGCCGGTCCGGCCCCCGCGGGCCCCCTCACCCTGGGCCGGTACGACGAGGGCGACGCCACCTCCGGCCTCACCGGCGGTATCAGCAATCCGGCGGTCTACCCCTACGCCGCCTCCGTCACCGCCCCCGAGGCCGCCGGCCCCGTCAACCTGACCGCGGCCGCCGGCAACTGCGCAGACAACGACGGGAACAGCGCCGACGACGGCAACAGAATCCAGATCGCCGGCTGCAACGGCACCGACGCCCAGAAGGTCCAGATCCGCGACGACGGCACGATCCGGACCCACGGAGCATGCCTCAACGCCACGGCCGCCGGTACCGCCAACACCACGCCCATCGAACTCCGCGCCTGTGACGGCAACGCGCCGAGCCAGAAGTTCCTGCCCCGTGCCGACGGAACCATCCACAACCCCGTCTCCGGCCGCTGCCTCGACCTCGGCAACTACGACACGACCCCCGGTCGGCAGCTGTGGCTCTACGACTGGAACGCTTCCGCCGCGCAGCGTTGGAGCGTTCCGATTCTCGGCACGGCGCCGCTCCCCGTGCCCGTCCCGCAGCACCCGCACCACCGCACGGAGGCCGCTCCCCCGCACCGGGTGGGCGGCCTCCGCCGGGTTCGGCAGACGCCCGGTCCGCGAGGAGGCGCGCAATCCCTCGAAGGGGGGCATCGACACCTCCGAGTGGTTCGAACGCCCGGTCTCCGCGCGGCCCTTGGGGTCCGGGCCCGCGTCGCAACTGTGTGCGGGCGTTCGTTCCCCGCGGGCCGTGACGCCGCTCTGAACAGCCACGTTCTTCCGGCGTCAGTTCGCAGCCGCAGCGCCTCGGGAGGAATCTTGCGATCCGTGCACGTTCATGTGGTGTTCGACCCGGCACCGGGCGGAGGTGGCCGCGCATGAGGCTCCTCAAGCGGCCCACGGCCCTCCAGCCCGCCGTCTCCGCAAGCGAACGGCGACTGTTCGGCGGGCCCCTGCGCTACGACGCCGGCTGGTCCAACCACGACTACGCCCGCCTGGAAGGCCGGCTCCTGTCCACCCTGCGCTCCATGCCCCGCATGGTCGCCGGGACCCTCCGGCTGGCCTGGGACACCGACCGGCCCGCGCTGCTCACCGTCGCCGCCGCCGAGGCCGGGCAGGGGGTCACCTCCGCCGTCGGGCTGCTCGTCCTCAGCGAGGTGCTCCGTACGCTGCTCGGCGCGGGCACGCCCGCCGAGCGGCTGCACGCCGCCATGCCCGCCCTGGCCGCGGGTGCGCTGGTCGCCGTACTGGGCGCCGTACTGGCCTCCCGGTCCACGGCGGCCGCCGGGCGGCTGGAGCCGAAGATCGAACGGGCCGCGCACGAGCAGTACTTGAAGGCCGCCGTCGAGGTGGAGCTCGAAGCCATCGAGGACGGGGAGTTCCGGCGGCTGCTGGACAGCGCCCAGTGGGGACCGCCCTCGGCCCGCCGTACCGTCGGCGCCTGCGTGGCCACCCTCGGCGGGATCATCTCCCTCGTCGCCACCGCCGGGGTGCTGACCGTGCTGCACCCGCTGCTCCTGCCCATGCTGCTGCTGATCGCCGCCCCGCGCGGCTGGGGCGCGATGCGCGTGGCGCAGCGCCGCTACCTGTCCGTCATCACCTGGGTCGAGCACGTACGGGCCGCCCGGCTCATCGGCCAGCTGCTGATCTCCCGTACGTCGGCCCCCGAGGTACGGGTCCACGGCGTCGGCCGCTACCTGCTGGGCCACTACCGCAACATGGCCGAGGTCGCCGAGACCGAGGCCACCCGCCTGGCCAAGGACAAGGCCGCCACCGAGCTGCTCGCCGCCGCGCTGTCCGGAGCCGCGGCGCTGGTCACGTACGGGGCGATGGTCGCGCTCATCGTCACCGGCCGGATGGACCTCGCCGTCGCCGGCACCGCCGTGATCGCGGTGCGCACCGGGTCGGCGAGCCTCGGCGCGCTGGTGGCCACCACGAACACCCTGCACGAGGAGTCCCTGTACGTACGGGACCTGGAACGCTTCGTCGCCGAGGCCGGGCGGCGGGCCATCCCGGACGGCGGGCTGCCGCTGCCCGAACGGCTGGGCGCGGTACGGCTGGAGGACGTCCGCTTCAGCTATCCCGACCGGGACGAGCCCGCGCTCGACGGGATCTCCCTCACCATCGAGGCGGGCACCGTGGTGGCGCTGGTCGGTGAGAACGGGTCCGGCAAGAGCACGCTGGTCAAACTGCTCGCCGGCCTGCACCTGCCCGATTCCGGCTCGCTGACCTGGGACGGGGTCGAGGTGCGGGATGCCGACCGGGAGCAGGTCTTCGACCGGGTCGCCCTCCTCACCCAGGACTTCGAGCGGTGGCCGGTGACCGCCCGTACCAACATCGCCATCGGCCGGCCCGGCGCGGAGGGGTCCGAGGAGGCGGTCGAGCGGGCGGCGGAGGTGGTCGCCGCGGCCCGGTACGCGGGGGCCGACCGGGTCGTGGAGAAGCTCCCGAACGGCTACGAGACCCTGCTGGCCCGGGTGTTCAGGGGCGCCTCGGAGCTCTCCGGGGGCCAGTGGCAGAAGTTCGGGCTGGCCAGGACGCGCTTCCGGGACGCGCGCGTGATCGTCGTGGACGAGCCGACCTCGGCGCTGGACCCGGAGGCGGAGATCGCCGCCTTCGACAGCATCCGGGGGCTCACCGGGCCGCAGCGCGCCGTCGTCCTCGTCACGCACCGGATGTCCGGCGTGCGGTACGCCGACGTGATCTACGTCCTCCACGAGGGGCGGCTCGTCGAACAGGGCGGCCACGAGGAGCTGCTGGAGCTCGGCGGCCGGTACGCGTCGATGTTCCGGATGCAGGCGGAGCAGTTCGCCCAACAGCCCGCGTCACCACCGTCGTCCCCGTCATCGCCATCGCCATCGCCATCGCCATCGTCCCGGCTGCGGCCCGGGTCCTCCCCTATCCCCCGGCAGACCGGCGCGTCGCCCAATGACACCTCCGTCACCTGATGCGGTGAACTCCGCCTTGGTCCGCGCCCGCCACGGGTAGGGCACTGCTGATCTCTTGCGGGGGCCGGGCCACCGGCCCCCGCACCTTTGGACGAAGGGCCTACCACGCCGTGACGCAGCCGTTCCGACTGCCGGATTTCTACGTGCCGTACCCGGCGCGACTCAACCCCCACCTGGAGGAGGCGCGGGTCCACACCAAGCAGTGGGCGCGCGCCTTCGCGATGCTGGAGGGTTCCGGCGTCTGGGAGGAGAGCGACCTCGACTCGCACGACTACGCCCTGCTCTGCTCCTACACCCACCCCGACTGCGACGCCGAGGCGCTGTCGCTGGTCACCGACTGGTACGTGTGGGTCTTCTTCTTCGACGACCACTTCCTGGAGACCTTCAAGCGCTCGCAGGACCGCGCCGGCGCCAAGGCGTACCTCGACCGGCTGGCCGCCTTCATGCCGATGGACCTGGCCGACGGCTTCCCCGAGCCCACCAACCCCGTGGAGGCGGGTCTCGCCGACCTGTGGCGGCGAACCGTTCCCTCGATGTCGACGGACTGGCGGGAACGGTTCTCGCTGTCCACGAAGAACCTCCTCGACGAGTCGATGTGGGAGCTCGCCAACATCGACATCGGCCGCGTGGCCAACCCCCTCGAATACATCGAGATGCGCCGCAAGGTGGGCGGGGCCCCCTGGTCGGCCGGCCTGATCGAGTACGTCGCCGCCGAGGTCCCGGCGCGCGTCGCGCACTCGCGCCCGCTCGGCGTGCTGCGGGACGCCTTCTCGGACGCGGTCCACATCAGGAACGACCTCTTCTCCTACGAGCGCGAGGTCGCCGACGAGGGCGAACTCTCCAACGCAGTCCTGGTCCTGGAGACGTTCCTCGGCTGCACCACCCAGGAGGCCGCCGAGGTCTCCAACGACCTGCTCACCTCCCGCCTGCAGCAGTTCGAGCAGACCGCCCTGTACGAACTCCCCCAGCTGTTCGCCGACTTCGCGCTCGACCCATCGGAGATCGCGGCCGTCCTCGCCTACACCAAGGGCCTGCAGGACTGGCAGTCCGGCGGCCACGAGTGGCACATGGTCTCCAGCCGCTACATGAACAAGGAGGCCCGGGCGACCGCCCCGGTCACCCTTCCCTTCATGCCGTCCGGGCTCGGCACCAGCGCCCTCGACCTGCGGTCCGTCTTCAACCGGCGCTCGATGGAGCTGCGTCGCCGCTCCTTCACCCACGTGCCCTTCGAACGCACCGGACCCTCCGTGATCCCGGAGATCTACATGCCCCACCGGCTCACGCTCAGCCCTCATCTGGCGCACGCGCGCGAGGAGTCGGTGGCCTGGTCCCGGCGGACGGGCCTGCTGGATCCGCAGCCGGGCGATCCCGGTTCGGTGATCTGGACCGAGGAGAAGCTGCGCGGCTACGACTTCGCGGTCTGCTCCGCCGGAATCGACCCGGACGCCACCCCCGGCGCACTCGCGCTCAACGCCTGCTGGCTGACCTGGGGCACCTACGGGGACGACTACTACCCGGTGGTCTTCGCACAGGCCAAGAACCTGGCGGCGGCCAAGGCGGTCACGGCGCGGCTGATCGCCATGATCCCCGTCGACCACGCCGAGCAGCCGCAGCCGTCGACGGCGCTGGAGCGCGGGCTCGCGGACCTGTGGGTGCGCACCAGCGCCGACATGTCGGTGCGGCAGCGCACCGAGTTCCGGGCGACGCTGGTGGACATGCTGGAGAGCTGGCTCTGGGAGGTGGACAACGCGGTCCAGAACCGCATCCCGGACCCGGTGGACTACGCGGAGATGCGGCGGCGCACCTTCGGCAGCCGGCTCACGATGTACCTGTGCCGGCTCGGACACGAGGGCCGGGGCATTCCCGAGGAGATCTACGCCTCGGGGACGATCCGCTCGCTGGAGAACGCCGTCGCCGACGCGGCCTGCCTGATCAACGACATCTACTCCTACCAGAAGGAGGTGGAGTTCGAGGGCGAGGTCCACAACCACATCCTGGTCACGCGGAACTTCTTCGACATCGGCTACCCGGAGGCCCTGCACATCTGCCATGCGCTGATGACCCAGCGCACCGAGGAGTTCGAGCACATCGTGGCCACCCAGCTGCCGGTGCTCTATGACGACTTCAAGCTCGGCGCCGGGGCCCGGGCCGCCCTGGACGCGTACGTGCGCGAGCTCCAGGACTGGCACGCGGGCGTCCTCAACTGGCACGCGACGGTGCGCCGTTACCGGCCGGAGGACCTGAGCCGCTCCGACGGCGGCCTGGCCGGAGCGGTCCTCGGTTCCGGCTTCGGCATGGCCGCCGCCAGGGTGTCCCTGCCCGCGTGAGTCCGGTCCGGCGGCGGGGGCGGCCGACGCCCCCGCCCCCGCCGGCCGGCCGGCCGGCTCAGAACTCGTCGCCCGTGTGCGGCAGTACGGGTGTGCGCAGGGCGTCGTCCAGGGCCGCCGCCGCCCCGGGCGTGTGCTCCTGGACCAGCCCGGCCGCGACGAGTTCGGTGACCCTGGTCCCGCCGAGGTAGCAGGCTGCCAGCTCGCGCACGTCGAGGGCCAGGTCGGCGGGGCCGTCCGCGTGCCGGTACGTCGCTCCCTGCGGCCCGGCCTTGAGCCGGAAGCGCCCGGCGTTGCCGGGGAGCCTGGCGTCGTGCACCTCCAGCACCAGTTCCACGGGCGCGGCCCAGGACCGCGCGGTCAGCGCGGCGGGTACGTCGAGCAGGCGCAGCCAGAGCGCCGGGAACTGGGCGGTGACCCGTACCTGGTCCCGGTCGGCGGCGAAGTGCAGCAGCGGATCGTCGGCCGGGCGGCCCCATGCGGAGACCTTGCCGGTGAGGTCCAGGGCGGCCACGCACTCCCAGAGGGCGGCGGCCACCGCCGGGGTGTCCGCCTCCAGCTCGTCGACCCGGACCAGGCCCGGAGTGCGGGCGGCTCCTGCGTCGCCCTCGGGCTTGGTCCGGAAGATCACGTATCCGGCGATGGGCTCGCCCGGGTCGCCGAGGACGATGATCCGGGGCGGGCTCAGCTCCTCGTCCTCCTCGTCCTGTTCGGTGAGCCACTCGTCGCGCCAGCGTTCGGGGCTGCGGCCGGGGCGGCCGGGCCGGCCGGCGCGGGCGGCCTCGTGGAAGGGGCCGACCACGTCGACGGCGTCCTCCGGGTCGACGAGCCGCAGCGGGCGCCGGTCCGGGTCGATGCGCAGGGCGAGCGGCCGGGTGGAGTCGATCTCGACGGTGGCGCCGGTGGTGGCGCCGCCGTAGCCGAAGCGGCCGTAGATCGCGGCCTCGGAGGCCCAGAGGGCCGCGATCGGACGGCCGGAGTCGGCGGAGCGGCGCATCATCCGCGTCATCAGTCCGGTGAGCACGCCGCGGCGCCGGTGGGTGGGTGCGACGCAGACGAAGGTGAGCCCGGGGCAGGGCAGGTCCGCCCCGGGCACCGAGAGCCGGAAGTCGTGCGCGGCCATGAAGCCGACCAGGGCGTCCCCGTCGTAGGCGCCGATCCGGTCGCAGCGCGCGAGCAGGGCGTGGTGCCGCTCGCGGGCCTCCTTCTCGGGCCGATCGTGGAAGACCAGGTAGGCGAGCTCCAGGGCGCGGTCGATATCGGCCTCGGGTACCTCGCGGATGTCCACCATGATCGCGAGACTAATCGGTCATCGAGGACCAGTCATCCCATATTGGCTTGATCTGCGGGTTCGGCCGATTCCAGCCCCTTCTTCCGCCGGTCCGGACGGCCGGCTCGGCGGACAGCCGGCTCGGCGGACGGTCTGTTCAGCGGCCCGCCGGACCGGTCCAGGCGGCCGGGACGTGGCCGAGGCGGATGCGCTGGGGGTGGTCGCCGACGGGGACGGACACCCGCTTGGCGCCGGTGGCGAAGTCGATGGCGGTCACCTGGTCGGTGCCGCTCTCGGAGATCACGCAGGCCGTCCCGTCGCCGGAGACGGTGGCCCAGTACGGCTTGGCGGCGGGTACGAGCGGCCCCTCGGCGAGGGTGGCGCGGTCCACTACGGTCGCGTAGTCGTCCATCGTGCCCGCGATGCACAGCTTCGCCCCGTCGGGGCTCATCGACATGCCGTGGTGGCGGGAGTCGTTGACCCAGGTGGTGCGGTCGGTGCTGGTGGCCGGGTTGGCGGGGAGGACCTTGAGGCGGGTGATCCGGTCGGTGGCCACGTCGTACTCCAGGAAGCCGCCGAAGAAGGAGACCTGGAAGTAGAGCTTCGACTCGTCGGGGCTGAAGGACACGGGGCGGACGGAGTCGGAGAGGTCCTTGCGGCCGAAGGCGTCCAGCCGCTCCCGCATGTCGATCACCCGGACCGTGCGGAAGGTCTGCGTGTCCACCACGGTGATCTTCCGGTCGCCCTTCGTCCAGTCCAGCCAGGGCGCGTCGAGGGCCGTGTTCACCTCGCCGATGGAGCTGTTCCACAGGTAGCGGCCGTCACGGGTGAAGGTGTTCTCGTGCGGCTTGTCGCCGGTGCGGAAGGAGCCGGTCTGGCGCCCGGTGCCGATGTCCAGGACGTGCACGGTGTTGGAGGTGGAGGCGGAGACGGCGATGCGGGTCCCGTCCGGGGAGACCGCCATGTGGTCGGAGCGGAAACCGGAGACCGGGAAGCGCCAGTTGATCCGCCCCGAGGCCAGGTCGATGGAGACGACGTCGGCGAAGCTGGGGCGGGAGGCGACGACCGCGGTGCCGTCCGGGGTGGTGAACATGTCGTCGACGAACTGGTCGTGGCCCTCGCCGGCGCTCTCCCGGATTCCGAGGAAGAAGGCGAGCTTCACGGGGTTGAGGTAGATCTCGCGGAGCCGCTCCGCCTTGTCGGGGATCATGTTGATCCGGCCCACCTTGGCGAGATCGCCGGTGGAGGCTAGGACGTCGGCCGTCCCCTCCCAGTTGTTCCCCACGAAGAGCACCTCGCGCAGGCCGCCGCCCGGGGCTGCCGGGGCTGCCGGCGCGGACGTGAGGGCGGTCAGCAGGGTGGCCGCGGCCAGCACGCCGAGGGTTCGCACGGTACGCAACATCCGCTCAACTCCGTTGTGAGGAAGGGATGGAGAGGGCTCCTCCGATTACCGGCGGGTAAGATAGGAGGAACGCCTGAAGGGCGCAACCCCCACGGGGTGCGCCCTTTTCTCACCTTCCGCCGTCACCCCTTCAAGCGACGGAGCCGATCCTGTCGATCACCGTGTTCGCGACGTCCGGGTGGATCGGGATGTGCGCGCCGGTCAGGGCCACGCCGCTGCCGCCGCGGCGGTTCGCGACGATCTCGGCGGCGATGGACAGCGCGGTCTCCTCCGGGGAGCGGGCGCCGAGGTCCAGGCCGATCGGGGAACGCAGCCGGGCCAGCTCCAGCTCGGTGACGCCGACGTCGCGCAGCCGCTTGTTGCGGTCCTCGTGGGTGCGGCGGGAACCCATGGCGCCGACGTAGGCGACGGGCAGTTTGAGGGCCAGCTCCAGGAGCGGGACGTCGAACTTGGCGTCGTGGGTGAGCACGCACAGGACGGTCCGGCCGTCCACCTCGGTGCTCTCCAGGTAGCGGTGCGGCCAGTCCACGACGATCTCGTCGGCCTCGGGGAAGCGGTTCCTCGTCGCGAAGACGGGCCGCGCGTCGCAGACGGTCACCCGGTAGCCGAGGAACTTGCCGATCCGCACGAGCGCGGAGGCGAAGTCGATGGCACCGAAGACGATCATCCGCGGCGGCGGGACGCTGGACTCGACGAGCACCTTCAGCGGCTCTCCGCAGAGCCTGCCGTCGGCGCCGATCTCCAGCACGCCGGTCCGGCCGGCGTCCAGCATGGCGCGGGCCTCCTCGGCGATGGTGCGGTCCAGCTCCGGGTGTCCGCCGAGGCCGCCCTCGAAGGGCCCCTCCGCACGGACGAGCACGGCGCGGCCCATCAGCTCGGCCGGGCCCTCGGCGATCCGGGCCAGGGCGGCGGCCTCACCGCGGGCAGCGGCGGCCAGCGCGGCCTCGAACACCGCACGTGCGGGCGAGCCCACGGGAACCGGGGTGACGAGGATGTCGATGATCCCGCCGCAGGTCAGACCCACCGCGAAAGCATCGTCGTCGCTGTAGCCGAAGCGCTCCCGGACGCTCTCGCCGTCCTCCAGCGCCTGCTGGCACAGCTCGTAGACCGCACCCTCCACGCATCCGCCGGAGACCGAGCCGATGGCCGTGCCCTCACTGTCGACGGCGAGGGCCGCACCGGGCTGCCGGGGTGCGCTGCCGCCCACCGCCACGACCGTGGCGACGGCGAAGTCACGTCCCTGCTGTACCCACCGGTTCAGCTCTTCGGCGATGTCCAGCATGTGCGGCCTCCTCGGAGGATTCGGTTCCAGTATCGGGTACGCGGAGCTGGGGTTCCGCTGCGGACCGGCCGGTCCGGGTCGGGCGACCCGGACCGGCCGCGCTCCGGGTCAGCCGACCCCGAGCCAGCCCTCGATCGGGTGCAGGGCGAAGAAGACCACGAAGATCCCGGTCAGCGCCCACATGAAGCCGCCGATCTCCCGGGCCTTGCCCTGAGCGATCTTGATGGCGACGTAGGACAGCACACCGGCGGCGACGCCGGCCGTGATCGAGTACGTGAACGGCATGATCACGACGGTCAGGAAGACCGGGATCGCCGTCGCGCTGTCGGCCCAGTCCACGTGGCGGGCGTTCTGCATCATCATCGCGCCGATGACCACCAGGGCCGCGGAGGCGACCTCACCCGGGACGATCTGCGTGATCGGGGTGAAGAAGAGGCAGGCCGCGAAGAACAGGCCGGTCACGACGGAGGCGAGACCCGTGCGGGCACCCTCGCCGACGCCGGTCGCGGACTCCACGAACACGGTCTGGCCGGAGCCGCCCGAGACGCCGCCGATGGCGCCGCCGGCGCCGTCGATGAAGAGCGCCTTCGACAGGCCCGGCATGCGGCCCTTGTCGTCGGCCAGCTTGGCCTCGGTACCGACACCGATGATGGTGGCCATCGCGTCGAAGAAGCCGGCCAGCACCAGGGTGAAGACGATCATGCCGACCGTCATGTAGCCGACGTCGCCCCAGCCGCCGAACGAGACGTCGCCGAAGAGCGAGAAGTCGGGCATCGAGACCGCGGAGCCGGAGAGCTCCGGCGGGCCGCTGCGCCAGGCCTTGGGGTCGATGTTCGCGACGGCGTTCACGATGGCCGCGACGACGGTGCCGCCGACGATGCCGATCAGGATCGCGCCCGGGATCTTGCGGGCCTGCAGCATGAAGATCGCGAGCAGGGTGAGGCAGAAGATCAGGACCGGCCAGCCGGCGAGCTCACCGACCGAGCCGAGCTGGAGCGGGGGCCCCTGCTCGGGGCCGCGGCCGACGAAGCCGGCCTTCACGAGGCCGATCAGGGCGACGAACATGCCGATGCCCATGGTGATCGCGTGCTTGAGCGCGAGGGGGATCGCGTTCATGATCATCTCTCGGAGGCCGGTGACGACCAGGAGACAGATCACGACACCGTAGACCACGCACATGCCCATGGCCTGCGGCCAGGTCATCTGCGGGGCCACCTGCGAGGCGAGCACACCGGAGACGGAGAGTCCGGCGGCCAGGGCCAGCGGGACCTTGCCGACGAAGCCCATCAGGAGCGTCGTGACGGCTGCCGCGAACGCCGTGGCGGTGATGATGGCCGAGGCCTCCATCGACGTGCCGGCGGCGTCCTTGCCCGACAGGAGCAGCGGGTTGAGCAGGAGGATGTACGCCATGGCCATGAAGGTCGTGATACCGCCACGGACCTCGTTGCCGACGTTGGACCCTCTATGGGTTATATGAAAGTAGCGGTCGAGCCAAGAGCTGCCCGCCGGAGTGGGGGAGCCGTCTCCGGCCTCCTCCGCGGTGGTCTTGGACTCCACTGACGACTGGGTCATGGTGCCTAACTCCCAAGGTTCAAAGGGGCACCCGCTTGGGGATTGGAGATTGCGGGATTTGGGATGGTGCGTTTGGCTGCACGACCCGGGGTGACGGCCCGAGGCGACGCGAATGTTCACTGCGTGTACTGCGGGTAGTGCGGGGTGACCGCTGGTACTACATGGGGGTTTTCGCAGGGGTACTGCCGGCTGAAGGGGACCGCGAGCGGTGCGGTGCTTCGTAGGTACTCCGGGCGGTGCGGCGGTGAAGTGTGACGTTCCCGAGTCACACCGCCCGGAGAGTCCGAGGGGGTCCGGGGGCCTCGCGGCCCCCGGACCGGGTCCGTCCTAGAGGGTCCCGGTGAGGGCTTCCGGACGGATCGGGGTCTTGTTGAGCTCCAGCCCGGTCGCCTGCCGGATCGCCGCGAGGACGGCCGGGGTGGACGACAGGGTCGGGGCCTCGCCCAGACCGCGAAGGCCGTACGGCGCGTTCGGGTCGGCGAGCTCCAGGACGTCGACCGGGATGGTCGGGGTGTCGAGGATGGTCGGGATCAGGTAGTCCGTGAAGGAGGGGTTGCGCACCTTCGCGGTCTTCGGGTCCACGATGATCTCCTCCATGACCGCCACGCCGAGGCCCTGGGTGGTACCACCCTGGATCTGGCCGACCACGGAGAGCATGTTGAGGGCCTTGCCCACGTCCTGGGCGGTCGCCAGCTCGACCACCTTGACCAGGCCGAGCTCGGTGTCCACCTCGACGACCGCGCGGTGCGCGGCGAAGGTGTACTGGACGTGGCCGTCGCCCTGGCCGGTCTTCAGGTCGAAGGCGACCGTCGGACGGTGGCGGAACTCCAGCTCGAGGTCGATCGCCTCGTTCTCGAGGATGTCGGCGATGTCCGCGAGGACCTCGCCGCCGTCGGTGACGACCTTGCCGCCCTCCAGGAGGAGCTCGGCGTGCGCCCAGGCCGGGTGGTAGGAGCCGTTCTTGCGGCGGCCCATCTCCAGCAGCGCCTCGCGGACGTGCTCACAGGTGTTCTTCACGGCGCCACCGGTCATGTACGTCTGCCGCGAGGCGGACGTGGAACCGGCGGAGCCGACCTGCGTGTCGGCCGGGTGGATGGTCACCTGCGTGACGCCCAGCTCGGTACGGGCGATCTGCGCGTGGACGGTGACGCCGCCCTGGCCGACCTCCGCCATGGCCGTGTGGACCATCGCGACGGCCTCGCCGTTGATGACCTCCAGGCGCACGCGGGCGGTGGAGTAGTCGTCGAAGCCCTCGGAGAAGCCGACGTTCTTGATGCCGACCGCGTAGCCGACGCCGCGGACGACGCCCTCGCCGTGGGTGGTGTTCGACAGACCGCCCGGCAGCGCGCGGACGTCCGCGCCCTCGCCGGCCGTCTCCCACTGGCGCTCCGGCGGCAGCGGGCGGGCCTTGACCCGGCGCAGCAGCTCGGCGACCGGGGCCGGGGAGTCCACGACCTGGCCGGTGGGCATGATCGTGCCCATCTCCATGGCGTTCAGCTGGCGGAACTCGACCGGGTCCATGCCCAGCTTCGCCGCGAGCTTGTCCATCTGGGCCTCGTACGCGAAGCAGGCCTGGACGGCGCCGAAGCCGCGCATCGCGCCGCAGGGCGGGTTGTTCGTGTAGAGCGCGATCGCCTCGATGTCGACGTCGTCGATGACGTACGGGCCGACGGAGAGGGAGGACGCGTTGCCGACGACGGCCGGGGAGGCCGAGGCGTAGGCACCGCCGTCGAGCACGATCTTGCACTTCATGTGCGTGATCTTGCCGTCCTTGGTGGCGCCGTGCTCGTACCAGAGCTTCGCCGGGTGGCGGTGCACGTGGCCGAAGAAGGACTCGAAGCGGTTGTAGACGATCTTGACCGGCTTGTTGGTCGCGAGGGCCAGCAGGCAGGCGTGGATCTGCATCGAGATGTCCTCGCGGCCGCCGAAGGCACCGCCGACGCCGGAGAGCGTCATGCGCACCTTCTCCGGCGGCAGGCCCAGGACCGGGGCGATCTGCTGGAGGTCCGAGTGCAGCCACTGGGTGGCGACGTAGAGGTCGACACCGCCGTCCTCGGAGGGCACGGCGAGACCGGACTCCGGGCCGAGGAAGGCCTGGTCCTGCATGCCGAAGGTGTACTCGCCCTCGACGATGACGTCGGCGCGCTTGCGGGCCTCCTCCACGTTGCCGCGGATGATCGGCTGGCGGTGCACGATGTTCGGGTGCGGGACGTGACCGGAGTGGTGGTCGTCGCGGCCCTCGTGGATCAGCGGCGCGTCGGCGGCGAGCGCCGAGGCCTCGTCCGTGACGAGCGGCAGCTCCCGGTAGTCGATCTTGATCTTGGCGGCCGCGCGGCGGGCGGTCTCCGGGTGGTCGGCGGCCACGAGGGCGACCGGCTCACCGTGGTGGCGTACCCGGCCGTTGGCGAGAACGGGGGTGTCCTGGATCTCCAGGCCGTAGTTCTTCATCTCGGCCGGCAGGTCGTCGTACGTCAGGACCGAGTAGACGCCCGGCATGGCCAGCGCCTCGGAGATGTCGATGGAGACGATCTCGGCGTGGGCGACGGTGCTGCGCAGGGTCTGGCCCCACAGCATGTCCTCGTGCCACATGTCCGAGGAGTACGCGAACTCACCGGTGACCTTGAGGGTGCCGTCCGGGCGGAGCGTGGACTCGCCGATGCCGCCCTTGTTGTGCTTCTGGGTGACGTTCGTCGGCGTACCGACGGTGCGGGTGTTCTGGGCCATGGTCAGACCGCCTCTCCCTGACGGGCGGCCGCGAGGCGGACCGCGTCGAGGATCTTCTCGTAGCCCGTGCAACGGCACAGGTTGCCGGAGAGGGCCTCACGGATGTCCTGGTCGGACGGGTCCGCGTTGCGCTCCAGGAGCTCGTCGGCCTGGACCAGCAGACCCGGGGTGCAGAAACCGCACTGGACGGCGCCGGCGTCGATGAACGCCTGCTGGATGTTGGAGAGCTCGATGCCCTCACCGGTCTGCGAGTCGCCGGGCTTGGCGGCCCACTTCTTCGCCTCGTCGGTGGACACGCCCTTGCTGCCGCAGCCGCCGCCGGTGCCGCAGGCACCGCCGTGGCCGTGCTGCTCACGCTGCTTGGCGAAGTCGGCCAGGCCCTCGACGGTCACGACGTCGCGGCCCTCGACCTGACCGGCGGCGACCAGGCAGGAACAGACCGGCACGCCGTCGAGGCGGACGGTGCAGGAACCGCACTCGCCCTGCTCGCACGCGTTCTTGGAGCCGGGCAGACCCAGGCGCTCACGCAGCACGTAGAGAAGGGACTCGCCCTCCCAGACGTCGTCGGCTTCCTGCTGACGACCGTTGACGGTGAAATTGACGCGCATGATTACGCAGCCCCTTCAAGCGAGCGGCCGTTCGTGCCGCGGTACTGCTCCCAGGTCCAGACGAGCTGGCGGCGAGCGAGGATGCCAACCGCGTGACGGCGGTACTTCGCCGTGCCACGGACGTCGTCGATCGGGTTGCACGCGCCGGAGGCGAGCTCACCGAACTGCTTGGCGATCGACGGGGTGATGACCTTGCCGTTGTCCCAGAAGCCGCCCTCTTCGAGCGCGGCGTTCAGGAACTCCTCGGCGGCCTTGGCCCGGATCGGGGTCGGGGCGGCCGAGGCGATGCCCGTACGCACGGTGCGGGTGTCGGGGTGCAGGGCGAGGCCGAAGCCGCACACCGCGATGACCATCGCGTTGCGGGTGCCGACCTTCGAGTACTGCTGGGGGCCCGTGGCGTTCTTGAGGTGGACCGACTTGATGAGCTCGTCGGCGGCCAGCGCGTTGCGCTTCACGCCGGTGTAGAACTCGTCGATCGGGATCATGCGCGAGCCGCGTACGGACTCGACCTCGACCTCGCAGCCCGCGGCCAGCAGGGCGGGGTGGGAGTCACCGGCGGGCGAGGCGCAACCGAGGTTGCCGCCGACACCGCCGCGGTTGCGGATCTGCGGGGACGCGACCGTGTGCGAGGCGAGTGCGAGACCCGGCAGGGTGGTCCGCAGGTTCTCCATGATCTGGGTGTACGGGACGGAGGCGCCGAGCTTGGTGACCTCCTCGCCTACCTCCCACTCCCGCAGCAGCTCGATGCGGTTGAGGTCGAGGAGGTACTCCGGACGGCGGTGGTCGAAGTTGATCTCGACCATGATGTCGGTGCCACCCGCAATCGGCACAGCTGTGGGGTACTCGGCCTTAGCGGCGAGCGCCTCCTCCCAGCTGGCGGGGCGAAGGAAGTCCATGTCGGCTCTCTTCTTCTTAATCGGGTCGTTCACTTCAAGCCAGGAGGCCTAAGGGCCCTCGACTGGTCGTTCACGTGCTGTTAACGCGGTGTGGACTCAGTACACAAGCCGCGCGTCCCCCGGGTGCAGTCACCGAAACCATGAAGGAGTTGGCTGACGGCCTCCCTCGTCTTGTAGATTCGTATGAAAGGCAGGATGCGACGACCTGCCCGATTTCCAACGGCAACATTCGAGACAGATCGGCGGCGACATCATGCGGCTGCGCGCACTGCTGGAGACCGAGGCGCTGGGGCTGCGGCTGCTCGGCGGCGAGGACGAACTCGACCGTACGGTCCGCGGGGTCATGACGACCGACCTGCGCGATCCCAGCCGGTACCTGTCCGGGGGCGAACTCGTCCTCACCGGCCTGGCATGGAGACGAAATTCAGCCGACTCCGAGCCATTCGTACGAATCCTCGCGAGCGCCGGCGTCGCGGGGCTGGCGGCGGGCGAGGCGGAGCTGGGCGACATCCCGGACGACCTCGTATCGGCCTGTGTGCGCAACCGGCTGCCGCTGTTCGCCGTGAACGAGGACGTTGCATTCGCCACGATCACCGAGTACGTCGTACGGCAGGTCTCGGGCGAGCGCGCCGGGGACCTGGCGGCCGTCGTGGACCGGCACCGCCGCCTGATGACCTCGGGTCCGGCGGGGGGCGGCCCCGACGTGGTGCTGGATCTCCTCACCACCGACCTCGACCTCCGGGCCTGGGTACTGTCCCCCACCGGCCGGCAGATCGCCGGGGCGGGAGAGCCGCTCGCGTCGGGCATCTGCGCAGCGCTGGCGGGCGAGCACCTCGCGGCGGTCCGGACGGGCCGCAGGGGGCCGCACCGGATCTCCATCCAGGGTATTACCTACTCGCTCTTCCCGATCAGGGGACACAGCCGCGGCGCGGCGGGCCCTGCCGCCCGCGACGTGCGCGAGACCGTGCTCTCCGACTGGCTGCTGGCCGTCGAGGCGGACGCCGGCGACTGGCCGGCCGAGCGCCTGGACCTGCTCCAGGGCGTCACCCAGCTGATCGCCGTGGAGCGCGACCGGCGCGACGCCGCCCGCACCGTGCGCCGCCGCCTCGCGCAGGAGGTCCTGGAGCTGGTCCAGACGGGCGCGGCGCCCGCCGAGATCGCCGCCCGCCTGCGGGTCGCGGCCCCGGTGCTGCTGCCCGGACTGGGCGCGGCCCCGCACTGGCAGGTCGTGGTGGCCCGGGTGGACTGGGACAGCGGGGACATCCCCGGCGGCCCGGTGGCCCAGTCGCTGCTGGAGGAGATCCTCGTCGACCCGTCGGTCTCGGGCCCGGAGCCGTCCGACCGGATCGCCGTGGCCCATGCGGGCGACGAGGCCATCGCGCTCGTACCGCTGCCCTCGCTGTCCGGTGACGCCGGGGAGGACAAGGGCCCGGACTCGGCCCTGCACGCCGACGAGCTGCTGGCGACCGTACGGGACCCCCTGGCGGCCGGTCTGGCCGACGACGGCCGGCTCACGCTCGGTGTCAGCGCGGCCGTGCACTCCGCCGAGGGGCTGCGCGGGGCGCTGGAGGAGGCCCGGCACGCCCGCCGGGTCGCGGCGGCCCGGCCGGGCCGGGTCTGCGCGGCGGGCCACCACGAGTTGGCCTCGCACGTGCTGCTGCTGCCGTTCGTCCCGGACGACGTGCGCCGCGCCTTCACCGCCCGGCTGCTGGACCCGCTGCGGGACTACGACCGGCGCCACCGGGCGGAGCTCATCCCTACGCTGGAGGCCTTCCTGGACTGCGACGGGTCCTGGACCCGCTGCGCGACCCGCTTGCACCTGCACGTCAACACGCTGCGCTACCGGGTCGGGCGAATCGAGCAGTTGACGGCGCGGGACCTGTCCCGGCTGGAGGACAAGCTCGACTTCTTCCTGGCACTGCGCATGAGCTGAGGAGATCCTCTCCGCCGGCGGCCACGGGGTGGCCGGCGGCGCTGATGATCCGTCCGGACTTTGTGAAAGAGTTCACCCGACCCCTTGGCCGGAGCCTGCGATCCGTGCTCTCATTTCGCCCCAGGGCTCAACCATGTGCTGCTTGATTGCTTCGGGGAGGGCAATGTGGCGGATACCGCCATGTCGGGTGCCGGTTCCACCGGGGGAGACGACCCCCTCCAGCGGGCGATATGGCGGCTGCGCTCGCGCGGCTGTTGGACCGATGCGGCGGCTCTGCTGACGCCCCACGTCGGCAGGGACGGCCGGGCGGCGGCCGCGGTGCAGCGCACCGCGCTGCTGGTCGAGCGGTGTCTCTTCACGGGCCAGGGCTGGTCCGAGGCCGAGGACGCGCTGCGGGTCGCCGAGGCGGTCGCCCAGGACGACGACGACCGGGGCGCGGCAGCGTGCGAGCGGGGCCAGCTGGCCTACGCCGCGACCGTGCTGGGCGTACGCGACCGGGCCGACGAGGCACGCTCGGCGCTGGGCCGGGCCGCGGCCCTGCTGTCACCGGGCTCCCGGACCCGTCCGTTGCTGGACTTCCGCCGCGGCCTGGTCGCCGAGCACCTCGCGGACGCCCCGCAGTCCGCCCGGCCCGCCTACCGCCGCGCCCACGCCGGGGCGGAGGCGCACGGGGACACCCTGCTGCTGTCGTTCACGTTCCGGCACCTGGCCGCGCTGGCCCTGCGGGACGGCGAGGTGGCCGAGGCCCGCAAGGGGTTCGCGGAGTCGCTGCGGATCCGGGAGGACCTGGGCTTCCTGATCGGCACCGCCCCGGCGCTGGCGGCGCTGGCCGAGGCCGAGCCGGAGCCGGAGGCCACCCGGCTGCGCGCGGAGGCCCGACGGCTGTTCCACCTCCTGGGCGGCATCCCCACCTGGCTGGCGGACCAGCTCCATCCGGCGCCGTCACCCGCCCCCTCTCCCGCGGCGTAGCCGGGCCGGCTCCGCTCGTGCGCCTCGACGGCCGGCCGGCACTCCATGTGCGGACCCTCGCACAGCGGCCCTGCCGGTTTTCGAGGCGCGGTTACGGGGCGGAGCCGCGGGGGCGGCCCGCCCGGCGTCCGAGGCCCGGTGCCGGGCGGGCCCGGACGGACCCGGGCGGACCCGGGCCCCCGAGCCGCTGAGCCCGTCGGCGCCCGCGGCGGAGGCCGGGGCGGAGCCCCGGGGCTTGAGGCCGCCCGGGCGGTCGGGACCGGGTCCGGGCGGGCCCGGGTCCTGGAGCCGCCGGGGGCACCGCAGGGGTCAGGATCCGGCGAAGTGCTCCCGTACCAGGGATTCCACCACCGGGAGGTCGCGGGCGATCAGGGCCTCCAGCAGGGCCGAGTGCTCGGCCGCGTCGGCGACGAGATCGGCCCGCCGCACCCGGGGAGCGCCCGGCAGGGGCCACTGGGCACGGCGGTGGAGCTCCTCCGCCACCTGGACCAGCTGGTCGTTGCCGGCCAGCCGCAGCACCGCCCGGTGGAAGGCCCGGTCCGCCTCCGCGTAGCCCGGCAGGTCGCCCGAGGCGGCCGCCTCGGCCGTGGCGGCGGCGGCCGGGCGCAGGGTCTGCCACGTGCCTTCGGGCACGGTGCGGGCCAGTCGCAGCATGACGGGGACTTCGAGCAGCGCCCGGACCTCGGCCAGCTCGGCACGCTCCCGCGGGGTGCGGGACAGGACGCGGAAACCCCGGTTCGGGAGGCATTCCACCGCTCCCTCGACGGCCAGCTGCTGCATCGCCTCGCGCACGGGGGTCGCGGAGACCCCGAAGCGCTCCCCCAGCGCCGGGCCGGAGTAGATCTCCCCGGGCACGAGCTCGCCGTCGACCAGGGCCGCGCGCAGGGCGTCGAGGACCTGCCCGCGCACGGAATGGCGCATGACCTTCCGCTTTTGTGCCGGTACCCGGGCGTGGGCCGTTTCGTGCACTCGGTCCTCCTCGTCCGGGTCTCGACCTGTCCCGAGAGAATAGGTGACGCCCCGCGCGACGGGTGGGTGCGGATCCTTCCGAATCAGGTAAGGTAAGGCTTACCTGTTAACGATCGTGTGATCGGTGGTCCGTCATGACCGTCTCGACCCTCCCGGCGCTCGCCCCCGCCCCGCCCGGCTCTGCGGTGGCGGAAGCGTTCGCCCGGCTGGCCGACGTGTACGGCGGACTGCGGGTCGTCGAGCGAGCCGCGCACGAGCCCTCCCCTCGCGGTGCGGGGTGGGTCGGCGCGGACGAGCTGGCGGCCGGCGGGGCCGCCCTGGACGCCTTCCTCGCCTGGGACAACGCCCAGGTCCTGAGGGACTACGGGACCCAGGCGCGGCCCGATGTGATCGCGAGCTTCGGGCTGCACCGGTACGCGTGGCCCGCCTGCCTCCTGATCACGCTCCCGTGGTTCCTCGACCGGCGGGTCCCCCGGCTCCCGGTCGCCGAGGTCGCCTTCCACCGGACCCTCGGCCGGATGACCGTGCATGTCGAGAGCTTCGCCTGCCTGCCGGACGACCCGGCGGCCGCCCTCCCCGGGGCCCGGGTCGTGCCCGACGAGGAGGCGCTGCGCGAAGAGGTGCGGGCTGCGGTGGCCCAGCACCTCGAACCCGTGCTGAATGGTTTCGGCCCGCGCATGCGGCGCGGCCGCCGCGCCCTGTGGGGCATGGTGACGGACGAGGTCGTCGAGAGCCTCTGGTACGCGGGCCAGCTGCTCGGCGAGGAACAGCGGGCCATGGCCGAACTGGAGGCACTCCTGCCGGGCTCGACGGCCCCGTACACCGGGGGCGCCGGATTCCGCACGCTCCCGGGCCCCGACGGCCGCGAACTCCCCACCCGGGACCGGGCCAGCTGCTGCTTCTTCTACACGATCCGCCCGGAAGACACCTGCGTCACCTGCCCCCGCACCTGCGACGCGGAGCGCATCACCCGCCTCACGGCCGAAGCCGCCTGAGCCCACGGCTGCGCCCCGGGCCGCCGCCGGATCCGGGGGACGAGCGCCAACCCACCCGTAGAGGTGGCCCCAATCGAACGCAACTCCGGTCGCACGACAGCCAGTTCGAGATACAACACCCTATCCGGCGGGCCACGCCCCCCGATGGCGTCCACTTGCCCCGAAACCCGCGTGCACGGCGCACCGCCTGCGCCACTATGGCGCCCGGAAAACCGCACAGCCGCATACGCGAGGCAAGGGACATCCGCATGAGACTGACCGACATATCGCTGGACTGGCTGCTGCCCGGCAGTCTGCTGATCCTGGGCGTACTTGCGGCGGTTGCGGTACTGGCACGGGGCAAGCGCGAGAGCGAGAAGGCCGCGGCCGACGACAGCTGGGAGCGCAGCGAGGAGCGGCGGCGGCGCAAGGAGGCCGTCTACGGCACGGCCTCCTACGTCCTGCTCTTCTGCTGCGCGGCGGTGGCCGCCGCGCTCTCCTTCCACGGGCTGGTCGGCTTCGGCCGGCAGAACCTCAACCTCTCCGGAGGCTGGGAGTACCTGGTGCCCTTCGGCCTCGACGGCGCCGCCATGTTCTGTTCGGTCCTCGCGGTCCGCGAGGCCAGCCACGGTGACGCGGCCCTCGGTTCGCGCATGCTGGTCTGGCTGTTCGCGGGGGCGGCCGCCTGGTTCAACTGGGTGCACGCCCCGCGCGGTCTGGGTCACGACGGTGCTCCGCAGTTCTTCGCGGGGATGTCGCTCTCGGCGGCCGTCCTCTTCGACCGCGCCCTCAAGCAGACCCGCCGGGCGGCGCTGCGCGAACAGGGCCTGATCCCGAGGCCGTTGCCGCAGATCCGGATGGTCCGCTGGCTGCGGGCCCCCCGGGAGACCTTCGGCGCGTGGTCCCTCATGCTGCTGGAGGGGGTGCGCACCCTCGACGAGGCCGTGGACGAGGTGCGCGAGGACAAGAAGGAGCGGGAGCAGGACCGGCACCGCAGGCGCGACCAGAACCGGCTCGACCGGGCGCGCATCAAGGCGCTGGGCCGGCAGAACCGGGCGTTCGGGCGGTCCCGCGGCCGCCAGGTCGAGCTCCCGGAACTCACGCAGGGAGCGGGCTCCGCGCCGGTCGGCGCGGAGCCGGCCATACCGGAATCGGGACAGCTGCCGCTACGCCCCCGGCCCTCCCTGCAGGCCGTGGGCCGCACCGAATCCCCTGACGTGACCGGCACCCGGACGGTGGACCTCACCGCCGAGGACGACACCCAGACCATTCCCCGGCTGGACTCACTGGAGCGCAAACTGAAAGACCTGGAGCAGCAGTTCGGCTGACAGGTCCGGACAAGGAGACACCCCTCAGGGCCCGCCCGTTCAGGCGGGCCCTGAGGCGTACGGGGCCTCGCGGCGCCCGTCCAGCTCGAACCACACCACCTTGCCCCCGCCCAGGGCGAGCGCGTCCACGCCCCACTCGTCGGCCAGCGCCTCCACCAGCACCAGTCCCCGGCCGTGCGTACCGTCGTCGGCGGTCGGTACGTACGGCCGGGGTCGGCGTGCCGCGTGGTCGCGGACCTCCACCCGTAACCGTGCGGCCATGAGGCTCGCGGACACCTCCGCGCCCCGGTCGGTGTGGACGAGTGCATTCGTGACGAGCTCCGTGATCAGCAACTCGGCCACGTCCGTGGCCTCGGTCCTGCACCGGTGGCGCATCAGCTCCCTGAGGGCCCGGCGGACCTCGCCCACCGCCTTCAGGTCCGCGCGGCGCACGCTCCGGGTGATGCGCAGCGTGTCCACCGCTCCCCCGTCCTCGGCGGTGGACGGTTCGCGCGGTACCGGCGCCCCTCTCCTCCACAGCTTCCCCGTCTTCGCCCCCACCCGCACGACGGTGTCCCTCCCGTGTCCATTGCTCTCGAACAGGCCTACGGGATGCATGCCCCCCGGGGGGATCCGCACTCCTGCGGGCTTACGGGCGTGGCACGTTGCGGAGGTTGGATCGAGCCATCTGGATCATCCGGCCCACCCCTCCGTCGAGCACGATCTTGCTGGCGGACAGTGCGAATCCGGTCACCATCTCGGCGCTGATCCTCGGTGGAATCGACAGGGCGTTGGGGTCGGTCACCACGTCCACCAGAGCGGGTCCGCGATGCCGGAAGGCGTCCTTCAAAGCACCGGTGAGCTGCTTGGGCTTCTCCACGCGGACCCCGTAGGCGCCCGCCGCGCGGGCGATCGCGGCGAAGTCCGGGTTCTTGTTCTGCGTCCCGTAGGAGGGAAGGCCGGAAACCAACATCTCCAACTCGACCATTCCGAGGGATGAGTTGTTGAAGAGCACCACTTTGACGGGCAGGTCGTACTGCACCAGGGTGAGGAAATCTCCCATCAGCATGGAGAAACCGCCGTCGCCGGACATCGACACCACTTGACGGCCGGGATCGGTGAACTGTGCGCCGATGGCCTGCGGGAGGGCGTTCGCCATCGAGCCGTGGCTGAAGGAGCCGATGATGCGGCGCTTGCCGTTCGGGGAAAGATAGCGCGCCGCCCACACATTGCACATGCCCGTGTCGACCGTGAACACCGCGTCCTCGTCGGCCAGTTCGTCGAGGACCGAGGCCACGTACTCGGGATGGATCGGGGTGTGCTTCTCGACCTTGCGGGTGTAGGCCTTCACCACCCCTTCCAGGGCGTCGGCGTGCTTCTTCAGCATCCGGTCCAGGAAGCGGCGGTCCGTCTTGGCCTTCACCCGGGCGTTGAGGGCGCGCAGGGTCTCCCGCACGTCTCCCCACACCGCGAGGTCCAGCTGGGAGCGCCTCCCGAGGTGTTCGGGGCGGATGTCCACCTGGACGATCTTCACGTCGTCGGGCAGGAAGGCGTTGTACGGGAAGTCCGTGCCGAGCAGGATCAGCAGGTCGCACTCATGGGTGGCCTCGTAGGCCGCGCCGTAGCCGAGCAGCCCGCTCATGCCGACGTCGTAGGGGTTGTCGTACTGGATCCACTCCTTGCCGCGCAGGGCGTGCCCGACGGGGGCCTTGACCCGGCCGGCGAACTCCATCACCTCGGCGTGCGCCCCGGCGGTGCCGCTGCCGCAGAAGAGCGTGACCCGGTCCGCCTCGTCGACGAGCCGGACCAGCTTCTCGATCTCGCCGTCGCCGGGCCGCACGGTGGGCCGGGCGGTGACGAGTGCGTGCTCCACCGCCTTCTCCGGGGCCGGCTGGGCGGCGATGTCCCCGGGCAGCGCGACCACGCTGACGCCGCTGCGGCCGATGGCGTGCTGTACGGCGCTCTGGAGCAGCCGGGGCATCTGCTGCGGGTTGGAGATCAGCTCGCTGTAGTGGCTGCACTCGCGGAACAGCTGGTCGGGGTGGGTCTCCTGGAAGTAGCCCAGGCCGATCTCGCCGGAGGGGATGTGCGAGGCCAGCGCGAGGACCGGGGCCATCGAGCGCTGGGCGTCGTACAGCCCGTTGATCAGGTGGAGGTTCCCGGGGCCGCAGGAGCCGGCGCAGGCGGCGAGGCGGCCGGTGATCTGGGCCTCGGCTCCCGCCGCGAAGGCCGCGGTCTCCTCGTGGCGGACCTGGATCCACTCGATGCCGTCCGTCCGGCGGATCGCGTCCACCACGGGATTGAGGCTGTCGCCGACCACTCCGTACATCCGCCGCACACCGGCGCGCACGAGGATGTCGACGAACTGCTCCGCCACGTTCTGCTTGGCCATGCCTCCCATCCAGCCACGACCGCGCCGGTTACGCCTCCCAGACTGCGGCGGCCGTGCGGTCGTCGGCGTACCCCTTGAGGCGGAGCTGGGTGTCCGCGAGGAACGCGGCGAGACCGGGCGGCTCCGGCTCGGCCCAGCGCGCGGCGAGCTCCGCCCGGAGGGCTGCCTCCTCCCGCATGGGCTCCGCCAGGCCGCCCGAGCACAGGAGCAGGATGTCCCCCGGTCTGGCCACGGCGGCCCGGAACCGGAAGACGCTGCCGGGCTCGCCGACCGCGTCGGCCGGCTCGGCGGCATCGGCCGAGGGGGCCGGCTCGGGTGCGGCCGGGCCGGTGGGCTCCAGGTCCTGCCATTGCCCCGAACGGAGCCGGAACAGTCCGCCCGCGCCGGATCCGAAGCACACCCGGGTGCGGCATTCCGGGTCCACCGGGAGCAGCAGCCCGCGCAGTCCCGCCGTGTACTCCTCCTCCGCGAGCCCCAGCTCGGCGGCGCGGGCCCGCAGGCGTCCGTAGCCGCGGTCGGTGAGGCGCTGGAGGCCGGAGCGCAGGGCGTCGCGGCGCCCGGCCCGGATGTCCTCGGCCAGCCTGCCCTGGCTGCGGCCGACGGCCGCGGCGACCGTGCGGCACAGTTCGGCGGCGGCCTCGGCGGCGCCGGGCGCGGCCCGGTCCCCGCCGGCGAGGGCCACCAGGACCAGGGCGTCGTCGCCGCTGCCGAACCGGGCGGTGAGCAGGAAGTCCCGGCGGCTCTCGCCGCGGTAGCGGGCGGAGTCGCCGCGCAGGGAGGCGGCCCGGAGGGTGTGGGCGCCGTAGCGGGCGCCCTCCAGGACGGTGTCCGGGACCAGCGCGTCGAGGGCGGCCGGGTCCGCGGGCGGGAGCGGGCCCGGTTCGGCGGCGTAGGTGGGGGCGCGGTCGCCCAGGTGCCGTACTTCGGGCCGCTCCTGCGGCACGGCGGCCTCCTGGGCGGGCGCGCCGGCGGGGGCGCGTGGCGGTTCGGGCGGGGGCGCGGGCTGCGGCACCTCCTCGGTGCGGTCCGCCGGGCGCGGCGCCTGGGCACGCCGGGTGGGCAGCTCCGGGCCGGGCGCGGGCGGCACCTCGACGCCCCCGAGGGCGTAGCCGGTGGCGCCGCCGGTGCGCGGATCGCGCGGCTGGGCGCCGTGCCAGGGCGGGGCCGGGGGCGGCGGCGGGACGTAGCGCTCGCCGGGCGGCGCGGCCGGGGATGCCGGCTGGGGCGGCACGGCAGGCGCCACGCCCGGTGGCGGCGGCGCGTGCGGTGGCGCGGCGGCGGCGCCGGAAGCGACCTCCTGAGCGGGCGGCGGGGCGAGCGGCCCGAACCCCGGGCCGGACGTGGCCCCTTCCGCGACGGGCGGTACGGCCGGAGCCGCCGACGGCGCCCGCGGTGGCCCTGCCGGTACGTCGGGAGCCGCACGCCGAGCCGGATCCGCCCCGGCCGTTTCACCCGGGAGAGGGGCTTGTACGGGCGGTGGCCCGGCCTGGCCGCCGGGAGTCGCGGCCGGAGCCGGCGGCGGGCCGTACGGCCCGCCGGGCAGCGGCACCTGCACCGCCGGCTGGTCGAGGGCGAGGCCCGGGGGCTGCGCCGGGGCGTACCGCCCGCCGGGCGGGGCCCCTTCCGCCGCGGGCGGCACGGACGGTGGCGCCGGTGGCCCGGCCGGTGCGTCACCTGCCGGGGGCGGAGCGGGCGCCGGTGCCGGCGGGACGTGCGTTCCGCCGGGCGACTTCACCTGCCCGGCTCCCGGCCGGCCGGGAGCCGGGCGTGACGTCGTACCGTGCGGCGGACGATGGGGACCGACCGGCGGCGCGGGCGGTTCCGCGGGCCGGGCGTCGGGGGCCGGGCGCGGTGCGGGGACCGGCCCCGCCACCGTGGGCCGGGCGGGCTCCCGTCGGACCGCGTCCGGCAGCGGAGGCCGTGCGGGCAGGCCGGTGTCCGGCTCCGGGCGGGGCGCCGGCAGCGGGCCGCGTCCCGGCCCGGGTCCGGGCCCGGCCTCCCGTACCGGCTCCGGCGGTGCGGGAGGCGGCGCCCCGGCCGGGTCCCCCGTCACTCCGGCCGCCGACCGGAACCGGTTGTCGAGGGTGTCCCCCGGGTCGGGTGCCGGTCCCGCTTCGGGGTCCTCGTAGAGCTTCTGCCACCAGTCGTCCGCGCCCTGCTGACTCATGCCCTCATTCTCGGCCCCCGGTGGGGGCCGAAAACGCCGAATGCGCGAAAAGGGTCCACCGGGCCGCCGCCCGGTGAACCCCCTCCGTCCTGCCCGTACGGATCAGCGGACGTCGTACGCCCGCGCGACCGTCTGGGTGACTGTCGCGCCCTTCGCGTCGGTCAGTTCGACCCTCAGCGAGACCGGCTTGCCGGAGGCCCCGGCGTGGTCGACGACCGCCGTCCAGGTGCCCTCGTGCCGGCCGACCTTCGCCTGCGTCCAGTTCTCGCCGTCGTAGGAGTACGCCAGCGCGGCCGACGTCAGCGCTCCGGGCACGTAGCCCGCGTGGCCCGTGACGCCCAGCCCGATCGTCTGGCCGTTCGCCGCAGCGACGGTCTTCATCCCGTCCATCGGGGCCGCGTACCGCGGGAAGAGGACCGGCAGGCCCTGCGAGTACGCCGACGCGTCGAGCCTGGAGGTGAAGCCCCAGGTCGTGCTGACCGAGGTGGACCGCTGCCAGGTGCGCGAGGGCGGGCCGATCTTCTCGATGGACTGGGTCAGTTCGTAGCGGCCCTCTTCGGCCGGGACCTCGAAGACCCCGAACGGGTACCAGCTGTCTCCGATGACCTCGCCGTCGCGCCGGAGCCGGAGGTTGCCGATGTCCCCGAAGGAGCCCGGCTGCGCGGCGTGCGTACTGTCGCCCCACATCGCGGGCGCGAAGCCGATCAGGTTGCCCTGCCGCTCGGCGGCGAGGGTCTCCCTGCCCGCGAGGTCGCGGGGCGCGACCGGGCCGGTCACCCCGTCGTACCAGGCGGCCTTGCTCCTGGCGCCCTTGGCGTAGGTGCGCTGCTCGCCCGTCATGAACTCGCCCCAGGGGAAGCTGCTGGAGAGCAGCTGGTCCCAGGCGGTGTCCCCGGCGGAGTAGAACTCGGTCCGCTTGCCGGGCGTCGCGACGGTCTCGATCCCGCCGAAGTACACGGCGCTGCCGATGGGCCGGTAGGCGCCCGCCATGTCGATGAAGTCGGCGGCCACGCCCATGGAGTGGTAGGTGGACTCGACCTGGCCGAGGTCGCGGTCGCGGACCCGGTGGGTGCGGCCGCTCTTGATCTCTCCCGTCTCGGGGAAGGCCAGCGAGTAGACGTACGGGCTCTTCGCCGTGGCCTTCCAGGACAGTGCGACCCGGCCGGCGGCGAGCCTGGCCAGGAGCGCCTTGGCCTCGGCGGCCTCGATGGTCATCGTGGGCAGCGCACCGCCCGCGTAGCCGGTGAAGGCGGCCCATCGGCCCGGGGCCTCGCGGTGGGCGAGGACGGCCTTGGCACCCGCGGCCTGAGCGTTCTGCGCGACCTCGTGGAGGGCGCCGTCCACGGCCTTCACCAGGACGACGGCGTCCTTGGCGCCGGCCGCGGCGAGTTCCGCGGGGGTGCCGGAGCCGGCGTCGACGAGCGGCGCGCCGCCGGTGCCGTCGAGGTTGTCGCTGCCGGTGGACGCGGTGAGCGGGTGCAGGACCGGTCCGCCGGCGACCCTCAGCTCGGAGACCAGCGGGGCGGCAGCCCGCCAGTAGCCGGTGAACTCGAAGTCGCCGTCCTTCGCGCGGCCTTCGACGGAGGAGTAGAAGCCGCGGATGGTGCGGCCGCCCATGGCGGTTCCGGCGTGCAGCCAGGTGTCGTCCCAGCTGCGGGCGAAGCCGAGGGTGGTGTTGCGGGCCTCGACCGGCCTGTCGGCCTCGATGGACAGGCGCCCGGCCCTGCGGGCGTCGAGCACGATGGTCGTGTCCTTCTTCACCTCGGTCTGGGGGCGGCCGAGGTAGGTGAGGGAGTCGATCATCTCCGCGCCCTCGCCGGGGTCGGCGGTGGCGACGAAGGCGGACAGGAAGTAGGCGCCGGGGCGGACCCGGTAGACCTGGTCGGCGGCGCCGTCGTTGAAGCGGCGCTCGCCGGAGGCGTCGTCGGTGCCGATCACGTCCAGCGAGGAGGGTCCGGCGGCGGGCTTGCCGGCCCGGTCGAGGAGCTTGACCCGCAGGGTCACCGTCTCCGGCTCGACGTAGAGCGAGAAGGGGGTGGAGACGCGTACGCCGTCGGCCGTGGCGACGACGCGGCCGGTGACGTCCCCGTACTGCGCTCGCTCCAGCTTCGCGGCCGGGTCGAGGGCGAGGGGCACCGTGACGGTGGCGCCGGCCGGGACGGTCACGGTGCGCCGGTCGAGCCGGGCGACCTGGCTGCGGACGGGGGATCCGTCGTTGCCGGCGACCTTCTCGACGGCGAGGTGCAGTGTCACGGGGTTCTTGCCGGTGTTGGTGTACGGGACCTCGACGCTGCGGCGGTCGCTGCGGTCCTGCGGCCAGTTGTACGTGCCGCCCTGGACGGCGGGGGCGCCGGTGACGGTGGTGTCGAGAGCGGCCTTGACGTCGAGGCGGCCGGCGCCCGTCTCCCGTACGTCCCCGGGGACGTTGGTGTTCGCGGAGCCCACGAGGGCGGCCTTGATCTGCTGTCCGGTCCAGTCGGGGTGGCGCTGCTTGACGATCGCGGCGGCGCCCGCGACGTGCGGGGTGGCCATGGAGGTGCCGGACATGGACTGGTAGGCGTACACCCCGCGGCCGCCCGCGGCGGCGGCGGAGATGCCGACGCCGGGTGCGGAGATCTCGGGCTTGAGGGTGTGCTGCAGACCGGCGGGGCCGCGGCTGGAGAAGGGGGCCGTGGTGTCGTCCCGGTCGACGGCGCCGACCGTCAGCACGCTGGGGGCGCAACCGGGCGAGGAGACCGTGTTGTTGCCGGGGCCGGAGTTGCCCGCGGCGATCACGAAGAGCGGGCCCTGCCGGGAGAGCCGTTCGGCGGCCGCGGCGAGCGGGTCGTCGCAGGCGGTCTGCGAGGGGTCGCCGAGGCTCATGGAGACCACGTCGGCCTTGGACTCGACGGCCCATTCCATGCCGGCGATGATCCACGAGTCGAGGCCGTAGCCCCCGTCGTTGAGGACCTTGCCGCTGAGCAGTTCCGCGCCGGGGGCGACGCCCTTCTTGGCTCCGCCGCTCTCGGCTCCGGAGCCGCCGACGGTGGAGATGGTGTGCGTACCGTGGCCCTGCCGGTCGGCGTCGGTGTCGGAGTCGGTGAAGTTCTTCGAGGCGGAGACCCGGCCCTTGAGGTCGGGGTGCTCCAGATCCGTGCCGGTGTCCAGGACGGCGACCTTGGTGCCCTTGCCGTCGTATCCGGCGGCCCAGGCGGCGGTCGCGGCGACCTGGCGCGTCGAACGCTCCAGGTTCGCCCGGACCCGGCCGTCCAGCCACAGCTTCTTCAGGCCGCCCGTGGCCGTGCGCGCGGTGGCGTCCCTACCGGTGATGTCGGCCCAGAAGGCAGCGGCCTGCTCCTTGTCCGCGGAGAGGGCCACGGCGCCGATGGAGCCGAGGACCAGGGAGCGGTCGGCGCCGCGGGGCGCGGGCGGCGCGCTGCGCGCCACGTTCACGGATCCGTCGTAGACCGCGATGAGCGGCAGCTTCTTGGTGTGGGCGTCGTCGTAGCCCTGCCGGACGAGGCCGGTGACGTTGAAGAGTTCGTGGTCGGCACGGCCCGCGGCGAGGGCCGCGACCGCGGCCTCGGGGTACACGTACAGGTCCTGGCCCGACTGCCGGGTCTGCACGAGCGGCTGGGAGCCGTCCTCGCGCGGCATCGCGGTCGCGGCGGTGCGGCCGGCCGCGTCGGTGGACACCAGGATCCGGTCACCGGTGACGAGGGTCACGGTGACGGGGGCGGTGGGCTGCTTTCCGGCCGCCTGGCTCCCGACGAGTGGTCTCTTCCCCGCTCCGGGCGCTCCGTCGGCCGGCTGCGCCGTCGACGGGCCGACGGCGGTGGCGGCGAGGACGGCCGCTGTGGCCGCCCCGATCGCCGTGCGCGATATCGGGCGCATCGCTCTCCCCAGGTGAATTCCGGCCAACCGCTGCATTGCACGGCAAAGCTGCCGCGCAAATGGCTTCTGGCCGGCGGATGTTGGTGCTGCGGTGGCGCAACCTTGGCAGAGGGGCGGGGGGTGCGGCGATGATGTCGGCGGCGGGTTTGCGCCGTGGCCGCTTCCCGCCAGGAGCCGTGTCGAAAGGTGGTGGACGGGTTGCTGGGTGCCATAGGCCTGGACGAGGGCCAGGAGTCCGCGTACCGCGTACTGGTGGCGCTGGGCGCGGCCGAGGTCCCCGACCTCGCACACCGGCTGACGCTGCCGGTGCCGCAGACCGAACGGGCCCTGCGCCACCTGGAGCGGCACGGGCTGGCGGCGCAGTCCTCGGCCCGGCCGGGGCGCTGGGTGGCGGCACCGCCGGGGGTCGCGCTCGGGGCCCTGCTGACCCAGCAGCGGCACGAACTGGAGCAGGCGGAGCTGGCGGCGGCGCTGCTGGCGGAGGAGTACCGGGCGGAGGCGGCCGAACCGGCGGTGCACGACCTCGTGGAGGTGGTGCAGGGGGCGAGCGCGGTGGCACACCGCTTCCACCAGCTCCAGCTGGGCGCGGAGAAGGAGGTGTGCGCGCTGGTCAGCGGCCGCCCCCAGGTGGTGACGGGGACGGACAACGAGGCGGAGGACCGGGCCTCGGTGCGCGGGGTCGACTACCGGGTGGTGATCGAGCGGGAGGTACTGACCCTGCCGAGCGGGATCCGGGAGGCGTCGACGGCGCTCGCCCGGGGCGAGCAGGTCCGGGTGACGGCGGAGGTCCCGACGAAGCTGGTGATCGCGGACCGGACCCTCGCCATGGTCCCGCTGACCGCGCGCGGTGCGGAGCCGGCGGCGCTGGTGGTGCACGCGTCCGGGCTGCTGGAGTCCCTGACGGGCCTGTTCGAGGCGGTGTGGCGGGAGTCGCTGCCGCTGCGGCTGGGCGCGTCCGGCGCGGCGGAGGAGTCCGAGGGCATCCCGGACGCCACGGACCTGGAGATCCTCTCGCTGCTGCTGGCGGGCATGACCGACGCGAGCGTGGCCAAGCACCTGGAGCTCGGTCTGCGGACGGTGCAGCGGCGGGTCAAGGGACTGATGGAGGCGGCGGGGGTGACGACCCGGCTGCAGCTGGGCTGGCACGCGTACGAGCGCGGCTGGGTGGCCCGCTAGCCGAGCGTCGGGCACGCTGGGCGGGTGGACGTGCCGCAGCTGCTCCTGGTGGGTCTGGTGCTGCTGTTCGGGCTGGTCGGGGTGCTGGTCCCCGGTGTGCCGGGCACCTGGCTGGTGTGGGCGGGGCTGCTCTGGTGGGCGCTGCACGAGCGGTCGGCGCTGTCGTGGTCGCTGCTGGTCGCGGTCACGGCCCTGCTGCTTCTGGTCCAGGTGGTGAAGTGGCAGCTGCCGCCCCGGCGGGCGCACGGGCTGCCGGCCACCGCCCGTACGGCGGTCTTCGCGGGCGCGGGCGCGCTGCTGGGCTTCGTACTGGTCCCCGTGGTGGGGGCGGTCCCGGGCTTCGTGGGCGGCATCTACCTCTGCGAGCGGCTGCGTCTGGGCGGGCACGGCGAGGCCTGGGCCTCGACGCGCGCGGTGATGCGGGCGGTGGGCACGAGCGTGCTGGTGGAACTGTTCGCGTGCCTGCTGGTGGTGGGGGCGTGGGTGGGCGCGGTGGCCGCGGAATAGCCCCGGCCGGGCGCAAGGGCACTGGTCAGAGGGTCTCGTCGCGCACGAACGGGCGCAGGGCGCCGAGGAGTGCGCCCACGCAGGTGTCGCGCAGCTCGGCGGCTGCTGTCGCCGGCGGTCCACGGATGGCCGCACGGGTTCCGGGTGGGCCTCCTGGCCGTCGAACTGGTCATGCCGCCGCTGTACTTCCTGCTGGCCGACGCCGACGAGAGGGCCCACGCGCAAGCCAAGATCATCAAGGGTGCAGAATGACCTGTATGCCCATAACGAACGCTCCGAAGACGGCAACGATCGACGATGCCCGCATGGTCGGCCGCACCCTGGCCGCCGCCTTCGACGACGACCCGATGATGCGCTGGTTCTTCCCCGACGACGCCTCCCGCGAGGCCGGGCTGAACCGCTACTTCACGACGCTGTTCACCCGGCAGTACGTCCACCACGGCGTGTGCGAGCGCACCGACGCCGCGGCCTCCTTCTGGGTGGCGCCCGAGGGGCAGGCGAAGGCCGTGCCCGACGCGGAGACCGTCCAGGAGCTCCAGGAAATCCTCGGCGACCGGGCCGCCCTGTTCCGGGAGGCCGTCGAGGAGGCCGCGAAGCACGCCCCGACCGAGCCGCACTGGTACCTGGCGGTGGTCGGCGCCGACCCCGCCGCCCGGGGCCGGGGCCACGGGGCGGCCCTGCTGCGCTCGGGGCTGGCCCAGGCCGACGCGGCGGGCCTGCCGGTCTACCTGGAGTCCTCCAAGCCCGACAACCTGCCCTTCTACGAGCACTTCGGCTTCACCGTGCTCGGGGAGGCCCGGCTGCCCGGCGGCGGCCCGGCCCTGTGGGCGATGCGCCGCGCCCCGCGCACCCCGGCCGGCGCCTGACGCCCGACGCCGGGGCCGAGGCCGAGCCGTGGCGCCTTCCCGGTGACGTGCCTGCCGTCGGCGGCTACGCTCTCAGCCCCTGGGACACCGAGGAGCCGCGATGGACAAGCCCGCTCCGGACCCGCCCGCCGGACCGGCTGACGCCGGCGAGCCGGCCTGCCTGCTGCACCTCGTCTGCGACGCGTGCGGATACCTCGACACCGCCCGCGACACCCCCGCCTGCACCCGGTGCGGCACCCCGTTCCCGACCGGGCCCGGGCCGGCTTCCTAGTCCGCCCCGGGAAAACGGGCGGCGCCCCGGGGCGGACCGGTGAGGTCCGCCTCCCGGGGCGCCGAGGCGCACGGGTCTGCCGGTGGGTCAGTTCGTCTGGTAGACGCCGAAGATGTCGACCACGAGGTCGATGTCGTCCCAGCCGCGGTTCCAGAAGTCGACGATGCCGTTGCTCCCCATGCCGGCCTGGACCAGGTTCGGGACGGTCTCGTTGCGCTTCCAGTTCAGGTTGGACGAGTTGGGCGGGGTGGGCCAGCTGGCCCACTTGCCCTGGTAGGCGCTCAGCGAGTTCGGGTCCGGGGAGACCGTGAGGTACCCCTCGCCGCGGGTGTTGGTGACCGTGGTGTTCAGCACGTAGGCGGTGTTGGCCGGGTACTGCGTGGACAGCGGCATGTAGATGTAGCCCTGGCCCTCCAGCGGGCCCCACGCCCAGTCCGAACTGTCACGGGTGTCGAGCAGACGCTCCGGGAGGAAGGGCAGATAGGCGCCCCAACTCTGGGCGTCGTAGTAGCCGACGACGTCGACGATGACGTCGGTGCCGTTCCACGCACCGTTGCGGAAGTTGACGGTGCCGTCGGGGCCGACGGGCACGATCACCGAGTTCGCCACCGTCTGGCCGGCGCGGAAGTTCACGTTGGACGTGGTCGGGGCGGCGCTCCCGCCGGGGAACACGGTCAGGTGGCCGTCCTCGCGCGGGTTCGTGACGGTCACGTTCAGCGCGACCGCGGTGGCGCCGTCCGGGACGCCGTCCCGGCCGGTGAACTTGACGCCGAAGGTGCTCTGTCCGCGGACCTGGCCCTTGGCGGTGCCGGTGCCGTTACGGGTGTCGACGAAGCGCGTCGGGTTCAGCGCGGTGTAGCCGCTGGACGAGGTCCGGGTGAAGTAGCCGGTGACGTCGGCGATCAGGTCGACCGACTCCCAGCCGCCGTTGTAGAGGTTGACGAAGCCGTTCCTGTCGACCGGAACGATCACCAGGTTCGGGACGGTCTGCCCCTTGGCGAAGTTGACGTTCGACGTGGTCGGACGCTCGCTGCCGGCGGGCCAGACCGTCACGTGGCCGCCGCTGGTGGTGTTGGTGGCGGTGACGTTGAGCACGACGGCAGTGACGCCGGCGGGGATGTTGCCGTTGCCGGAGATCTGCACCCGGGTGGTGCCGTACGCCGGGACCTTGGCCTTCGGCCCGCCCGTGCCGTTGCGGGTGTCCAGGAGGCGGGTGGGCGCGTACGGCGTGAAGTCGGAGCCCGGTGTGACGACGGCGAGCGTGTTGGTGCCCCGTTCGCCCGTGGCGTCCTTCAGGGTGACCTTGACCGTGTAGGCGCCGATCTCCGCGTAGGAGTGGGCCAGGGTGTGGCTGGCCGGGCCGTAGAGGTCGAGCAGGTCGGTGGAACCGTCGCCCCACTCGATGTAGGCCGCGATCGGGGTGTCCGGGTCGACGCTGACGTCGACTGCCAGGCTGATCCCGCGGGCGCTGGTGCCCTTGGCGCTCAGGCCGACCGTAGGCTCCACGGCGGCGGTCCCCTGCGCCTGGGCCTTGCCCTTGCCGGCGGGCCGGACCGTGCGCTCGGCGGCGCTCGTGAACGTGTCGAAGTTCGACGCCGCGGCCTTGCCCAGGTCCGCGGCCGGAACGCTCACCCCGTGTGCGTCGGGCTTCGCCGACTCGTCGGCCTGGGCCATTCCGGGGACGAGACCTGCACCGGCCGCGATGACGGCGGCGGAAACTATGAGTCGGCGATTGCGCACCGGCCCCCCATTTTCTGTTGATGCTTGAACAGGTTCGAAAGCTCGCCCAGAGTACACAGCCATCGGGCCGTTGATCACCCCCAATATCGGCGCGGGGGCGCTGACCGCCCCGCCCCGTTCCCGGGCCGGTCGGCCCGGGAACGGGGCGGGGCGGGGCGAGGCGGGGCCGTCCGGGTCAGACCCGGCCGCCGCGCTTTGCGGAGTAGTTGGCCCGGCCCTCGGCCGACTTCAGCCGCCAGTCGCGGCGGATCTCCGACCGCAGCCGGGCGTCCGTCTTGGCCACGATCCGCTGGTTCTCCCTCAGGAGCTTGCGGTAGCTCTCCAGGCGCCGCTCCGGCAGGTCCCCCGATTCCAGGGCGGCGAGCACCGCACACCCCGGCTCCGCCTCGTGGGCGCAGTCGTGGAAGCGGCATTCGGCGGCGTAGTCCTCGATCTCGGAGAAGACCTGTCCGACCCCCGCCTCCGCGTCGAAGAGCCCGACGCCGCGCAGGCCCGGGGTGTCGATGAGGACCCCTCCGCCCGGCAGGACGAGGAGGTTGCGGGTGGTCGTGGTGTGGCGGCCCTTGCCGTCGACGTCGCGGGTGGCCTGGACCTCCATGGCGTCCGTGCCGAGAAGCGCGTTCGCCAGGGTGGACTTGCCCGCGCCCGAGACGCCCAGCAGGACGCTCGTGCCGGAGCCGACGATCGCGCCGAGGACGTCGGTGCCCTCCCCCGTGTGGGAGGAGACCGTGAGGACCTGGACGCCGGGGGCGGTGGTCTCCACGTCCTGGACCAGGTGCCCGAGGGTGGCCGGGTCCGGAACCAGGTCCGCCTTTGTGAGCACGACCAGCGGCTGCGCCCCCGACTCCCAGGCCAGGGCCAGGAAGCGCTCGATGCGCCCCAGGTCGAGTTCGACGGCGAGGGAGACGGCGATGATCGCGTGGTCGACGTTCGCGGCGAGGATCTGCCCCTCGGACCGCTGCGACGAGGTGGAGCGGACGAAGGCGGTCCGGCGCGGCAGGTACGCCTTCACGTACCGCGGGTTGCCCGCCGTCTCGACGGCGGCCCAGTCCCCGGTGCAGATGACGCGCAGCGGGTCGTGGGGAGTGACGAAGGCGGTGTCGGCGCGGACGATGCCGTCGGCGGTCAGCACGTCGCACTGACCGCGGTCGACGCGTACGACACGGCCGGGCACCAGGCCCTGCGCGGCATACGGGGTGAACTCGGCAGCCCACGCGTCGTCCCAGCCGAGGGAGGTGAGGGTGTGCGCGAGCGAGGCCTGCGGGAAAGCGTTGAAAGACAAGGGGAACCCTTCACAGGGTGGCCCCGGCCGCACGTGCCCGCCCTGCGGCGGCGCGTGAAGAGAAGTGTGAGGTCAGCCGGAGACCACGGGGGTGACATCGATGGTCTTCTGAGTGCGGGCAGCGCCCTGCGCAACGACAGTCATCAATGAACTCACCTCCGGGTCAGCACGTGGCCGTGGTTCCTCACCGCTCGGCGGGAACGGACCGACTTTAACAAGCCCGCTCGCGTCGGGGCCACTTCTTTTCCCGCACCGCGTTCCGGTGCCGCTTTCTCCGTGCCGTCAGCCGAGGGGCGTCGGGCCGACCCGCCGGGCCAGTACCTGTCCCGGCCAGTCCCCGGACCGGAAGCGCTCGGTGGGGGCGAAGCCGTTGCGCTCGTAGAACGCGACCAGTTCGCCGCCCCCGCCCGCCCAGCAGTCGACCCGCAGGAGGGCGACGCCGGCCCGCCGGGTCTCCTCGGCGGCGTGCGCGAGCAGCGCCGCGCCGATGCCCCGGCCCGCGTGCAGCCGGTCGGAGACCAGCAGCCGCACGTACCGCTCGGGCTCCCCGGCCGGCGCGATCGGCAGCTGCGGGCTGGGCCCGTGGTCCAGCACCAGGGCCCCGACGGGCATCCCGGCCAGCTCCGCGACGTACGGGGTGTTCTCGGTCGTGTACCGCTCGACGCGCTCCGGCCCGCCGGGGCGCCGCGAGTACGGTGTCGTGCCCCACTGCTCGGTGTTGCCGCGGGCGTTCATCCAGGCCACGGCGGAGTCGAGCATGTCCAGCAGGGCCGGCGCGTCCGCCGGGCCGCCCGGCCGGATCCGTATCGCGTGTGCGGTGTCGTTCACGGCGGAAGCCTGGGCGAGGCCGGCTGCGTGCCCGCCTCATCCGAAGCGGACCGGCAGGTACTTGATGCCGTTGATGAAGTCCGAGCGCAGCCGGCGGACTGCGCCCGCGAGCTCGAAGTCGGGGTGGCGGCGGAGGAGTTCGCGGATCAGCGCCTTGATCTGGGTACGGGCCAGCCCTGCGCCCAGGCAGAAATGGGGGCCGCCGCCCCCGAAGGCGAGGTGCTCGTTGGGGGTGCGGCGGATGTCGAAGGTGAAGGGATCACCGAAGACCTCCTCGTCACGGTTGGCGGAGGTGTAGTAGGTCACCACCTTCTGCCCGGCGGCTATGTACCGCCCGCGCAGGACGGTGTCGCGGGTGGCGGTGCGCCGGAAGTTGTGGATCGAGCCGCCCCAGCGCAGGAACTCCTCGGTGGCCGAGTTCCACAGCAGTTCGTCGTGCGGGGCGGCGGCCAGCTCGGCCCGGGCCACGGGATGCTCGGCCAGGGCCAGCAGCGTGTGGGACAGGAGGTTGCGTGTGGTCTCGTTGCCCGCGACGCACAGCAGCACGAAGAACATGTTGATCTCGTGCTGGCTGAGCCGGTCCCCGTCCACCTCGGCGTGGACGAGCGTCGAGAGGATGTCCTCGCGGGGCCGGGCCCGCCGCTCGCCGGCCAGGGCGTCGCAGTAGGCGTAGATCTCGGCGGCCGCGAGGTCGCTGTCCTGCTTGCCGGCCGAGAGCTCCGGGTCCTGGCCGCCGGCCATCCGGTTGCTCCAGTCGAAGACGAGCCGCTCGTCCCCGGGCGGTACGCCGACCATCTCGCAGATCGTCTGGATCGGGAGCCGGGCGGCCACCCCGTCAACGAAGTCCATGTCCCGGCCGGGGGCGACGGCCGCCTCGACCAGGGCGGCGGCCCGCTCGCCGATCCGGGCCGCGAGGCGGCGCACCACCCGCGGGGTGAAGCCCGCGCTGACCAGTGCGCGGTAGCGGGAGTGACGCGGGGCGTCCATGCCGAGCAGGACCAGCCGGAGGGACTCCAGGGACTCCGGGCTCTGGTCCCGGATCATGAAGGAGCCGAGCTCCGTGGACCAGAGCTCGGGGTCGCGGCTGACGGCCTTGACGTCGGCATGGCGGGTGACGGCGTAGAAGCCGTCGTGGCCGCCCGGGACCTCGTGCCAGTGCACCGGGTCCTCCTTGCGCAGCCGGGTGAGCTGCGCGTGCGGGACCTCGCGGGCCCAGGTGTCTTCCAACAGGTCGATCTCACCGGTGGGGATCACGGTCCACCACTTCCCTTCGACATCGGTTCCCACCCGGTCCCCTCGCGGGGGGCCGGACGGCTTCGGGCGCAGTGCCGTACCCCTCGCGGGGGGCTGGGCCGGGATTTTCGGTCGCGGTCCCGTACCCCTGGCCGGGCGGCGGGGCGGGATTTTCGGTCGCGGTGCCGTACCCCTCGCGGGGCGGCGGGGCGGGATCCGGGTGCGGTGCCGTACCCCTCGCGGGGAGCCGGGCCGGGGTTCGGGCTCGGTGCCGTACCCCTGGCGGGGCGGGATCCGGGCGCGGTGCGGGGGGTCGCGGTGCCGCCGAGGGGTATCTCCTCGGCTCGCGCCAGGCGGGCACCTCTCGGCTGTGGGCGGTGGTTGCGCGCTCGTCCTGCGGGGACACCCCTCCCCGTCCCCACTCCAGCCGTACGAGCCCGGCTCCGGGGAACACCGAAGCGCTGGCGTGGGGTGGGGACACGGCGGAGTGTCCCCGCAGGACGAGCGCGCACCGCCGGGTACAGCCGCGACATGCCGAACCGCGCGAGCCGAGGAGATACTCCGGCGGGGCACCGCTCCACCCGTTCCATCCCGCCCAGCGGAAAACCGGCCACCCCGGCGAAAGCCGAAGGGCCGAGGAGACACTCCGGCGGGGCACCGCCCCACCCATGGCATCCCGCCCAGCGGAAAACCGGCCACCCCGGCGAAAGCCCAACCGAGCCATCCTGCCCCGCGGTATCCGGCCACCCCCGGGCGGGATCCGCACCGTGCCATCCCGCCCCGCCGGTACTCGGTCGCCCCCGGCGGGAGCCGAACGGCCGGACCGGTCCGCGGAAACCTGCTGCCCCGCCGGGAGGCTATCGGCGGCATGGGCGGCTCCCGGGATCGTGTCGGCTTCCCGATACAAACTGCGGCCTGATCTGACGCACCGTCAATCCTTGTGCACGGACCGCCCCGTCACACCGCACCCCGGCATGTCCGTTTCGTTCAAGACCGGTGGGGCACGGCGTGCCTAGCCTGCCGGTATGACTCCACGACTCGACGTGATCGGCATGGTCGTCTCCGACATGGCCGCCTCGCTCGCCTTCTACCGCCGCCTCGGCCTGGACGTCCCGGCCGACGCCGACGGCCTCCCCCACGTCGAGGCCACGCTGCCGGGCGGGCTGCGGATCGCCTGGGACACCGAGGAGACCGTCCGCTCCTTCGACCCGGCCTGGACCCCGCCCGGCGGCGACGGCCGCCGCGACCTGGCCTTCCTGTGCGACTCCCCCGCCGAGGTGGACGCCCTGTACGAGGACCTGACCCGGGCCGGCCACCGCGGCCATCTGAAGCCCTGGGACGCCTTCTGGGGCCAGCGCTACGCCGTGGTCCTCGACCCGGACGGCTGCGGCGTCTCCCTCTTCGCCCCGGCGGCGCCCCCCGCGTAGGCGGTCAGCGTGGTCCCGGCCAGTGCGCGGACCTCGCGGGCGAGGTGCGCCTGGTCGGCGTAGCCCGCCGCGTACGCCACATCGGCGTACGGCAGGCCCCGGTCCGCCAGGGCCAGCGCCCGGCGCAGCCGCAGGATGCGGCCGAGCGTGCGCGGCCCGTACCCGAAGGCGTCCAGGGAGCGCCGGTGCAGCTGCCGTTCCCCCAGGCCGGCCGTGGCCGCGATCGCCGCCACCGCCCGTCCGGCCCGGAGCCCGGCGACGACCTCGGCGGCGAGGGGATCGGGCGGCCCCGCGTCCGCCGCGCGCGTCCGGGCCAGCGCTTCGAGCCCCGCGCGCGGGTCTGCGTACCCCGCCACCAGCCCGGTGAGGCGGCGTACCTCGCGGGCGGGCCACAGGTCGGCGAGCCCGACGCGCAGGTCGCGCAGGGCGTGCGCCGGTACGCCGAGCAGCGCGGGCGCGGTGCCGGGCGCGAGCCGGATCCCGGCGACGGCCCCGGCCTGCACCTCTCCGGCGGGATGCGGCCCGGTGTCGGGCCCGGCCACCAGGAGCCGCCCGTCGGCCCAGAGCAGGTCCATGCACCCGTCCGGCAGCACCACCCCGCCGCCGCCCGCGGTGCGCCACAGCACGGCTCCGGGGATCCCGGCCGACGGCGTCTCCTCGTACACGCCTCCAGGCTACGCCCCGCATCCTGCCCCTGATCATGGGACGGACTGCCCGCCACCCCGCCGGCGGGTTCGCCGCTGTCGATTGGTTCCAGGGGGAGTTGGGCCGTGACGGACACCGTCGGTGGGCGCACTGGTCGACCTCGGCACGGGGACGTCGGCCTCGTGCGTGCCGGAGTCGGCCGAGGACACCCCGTCGGCGGACCGGGGCGCGACCGCCGTGCCGGAGTACCGGCCCCGCGCCCCGGCGGTCAGTGCTTGCGCAGGCGCGAGGAGTAGTCCTCGGGCGGCAGGAACTTCGACCAGCGCTCCGGGAACTCCGACGGCATGCCCTCGTCCTCGTCGTCCTCCGACTCGCCCTCCGCCATCGCCCGCCAGGCGGCGGCCCGCGCGACCAGCTGCGCGGCCTCCGCCTCGCGGGCCCGCTCGTTCGCCTCGCGCGCCGCCGCCGTGGCCACCGAGGGCCAGACGCGGTCGATGGCGGCGTTGACGGCGGCGCCGACCAGCACTGCGAAGGCCGAGATGCCGATCCAGAGCAGGACGGCGACGGGCGCGGCCAGGGAGCCGTAGATGGTCGGCCCCTCCACGGTGTTGGTGAGGTAGATCCGCAGCAGGAAGGAGCCCAGCACCCACATCGCCAGGGCCACCAGCGCGCCCGGCACGTCCTCGATCCACGGCGAGCGCACGGGCACGGACACGTGGTAGAGCGTGGTCAGGAAGGCGATGGACAGCAGGGTCACGGTCGGCCAGTACAGGACGGCGATCACCTCGGTGCCCCACGGCACCAGCCGGACGACGGCGTCCGGCCCCACCACCATGAGCGGCAGCACGATCGCGCCGATGAGCAGGGCGATGATGTAGAGCAGGAAGGCCAGCAGCCGGGTCTTGACGATGCCGCGGTGGCCGTCGAGCCCGTACATCACGGTGATGGTGTCGATGAAGACGTTGACGGCACGGGATCCCGACCACAGGGCGAAGGCGAAACCGAGCGAGATCAGGTCGGGCCGGCCGCTGCGGGTGACGTCGTCCAGGAGGGGTCTGGCGATGTCGTTGACGCCGCGGTCGGACAGGACCGTGCCGACCGCGCGCAGGATGTTCTCCTCGATGCTCTCGACGGTGCGGGTGTCCGTCCACCCGTCGACGTAGCCGAGCAGGCCCAGCAGGCCCAGGAACAGCGGGGGCAGGGAGAGCAGTGTGAAGAAGGCCGCCTCGGCCGCGAGCCCGAGGATCCGGTACTCGATGCACGAGTTGACGGTGTCCTTCAACAGCAGCCAGCCCATTTTCCGCTTCGAGACGTTGCGGTAGAGGGCGCGGGCCCGGTGGAGCCGTCCTGGGATCCGCTCGGGTGTTTCTTTTGCTGGCTGCACGTCCTTACGGTATCCGCATGGCAGCCACCACCCACACAGTCAGCAACCAGGCCCCGCCCCTGGTGGGGCACGACGTCTACGGCGGCGATCGGGCCCTGACCGAGGGCGTCGAGCGTCACCTGGCGTCCGCGGATCCCGAACTCCTCGGCGAGGTACGGGAGGAGCTCACCGGCCTCGGGCGCGCGGCCGGTTCCGCGCAGGCCCAGGAATGGGGCGTGCAGGCGAACGAGAACCCTCCGAAACTGCGCACGCACGATCGGTACGGGAACCGCATCGACGAGGTGGAGTTCCACCCTGCGTGGCACCGGCTGCTCGGGCACGCCGTGGGCTCCGGGCTCACGGACGCCTGGGGGCGTCCGGCCGGGCACCTGCGCCGGGCGGCCGGGTTCTTCCTGTGGTCGCAGGCCGAGGCGGGCCACGGCTGCCCGGTCTCGATGACGCACGCGGCCGTGCCGGCCCTGCGGGCCGATCCGTCGATCGCGGCGGAATGGGAGCCGCGGCTGACCTCGCACGTCTACGAGGAGGGGCTGCGGCCGGCGTCGCAGAAGGCCGGCGTGCTCTTCGGCATGGGGATGACCGAGAAGCAGGGCGGCAGCGACGTACGGGCCAACACGACGACCGCCGTGCCGCTGGACGCGTCCGGCGAGTACCTGCTGACCGGGCACAAGTGGTTCTGTTCGGCGCCGATGTGCGACGGCTTCCTGGTGCTGGCGCAGGCCCCGGGCGGGCTGACCTGCTTCCTGGTGCCGCGGGTGCTGGAGGACGGCACGCGCAACGTCTTCGCGATCCAGCGGCTGAAGGACAAGCTGGGCAACAAGTCGAACGCGTCGAGCGAGGTCGAGTTCGACGGGACCTGGGCGCGGCGGGTCGGTGAGGAGGGTCGCGGGGTGCGGACCATCATCGAGATGGTCGCGGCGACCCGGCTGGACTGCGTCATCGGCTCGGCGGCGCTGATGCGGCAGGCGCTGACGCAGGCGGTGCACCACGCTGAGCACCGCTCTGCTTTCGGAGCACTGCTCATCGACCAGCCGCTGATGCGCAACGTGCTCGCGGACCTCGCCCTGGAGTCGGAGGCCGCCACCACCCTGACGCTGCGCCTGGCCGCCGCCTACGACGCCGGGACCGAGCAGGAGAAGGCCTTCCTGCGCCTCGCCGTGCCCGCCGCCAAGTACTGGGTGACCAAGCGCTGTACGCCGATGGTGGCCGAGGCCCTGGAGTGTCTGGGTGGCAACGGCTACGTCGAGGAGTCCGGGCTGCCGAGACTGCTGCGCGAATCCCCGCTGAACTCCATCTGGGAGGGTTCGGGCAACGTCCAGGCCCTGGACGTGCTGCGCGCCCTCCAGCGGGAGCCGCAGGCGCTGAACGCCTTCCTCCAGGAGGTGGGCCTGGCCCGCGGCGCCGACCACCGGCTGGATTCGGCCATCAAGGACCTGCTGACGGATCTCGCCGATCTGGAGGGCATCGAGGCGCGGGCCCGCCGGGTCGTGGAGCGCATGGCCCTGGTGCTGCAGGGATCGCTGCTGGTCCGGTGGGCTCCGCCGGAGGTCGCGGACGCGTTCTGCGCCTCGCGGCTGGGCGGCGACTGGGGTACGGCCTTCGGCACGCTGCCCCACAGCCTGGACCTGCGGGCGGTAGTGGAACGGGCGCGGATCGCAGGCTAGGGAGGAGCCCCCGTCGGGCTCCCCTGCGGTCCCCAAACCGCTCCCAGCCGGGATCCGGGCCCGTCGACCGGCACAGAGGTGGCGCCGCGCCGACTCGGCACCACCCCTGAACCGAAGCCCCGAGGAGGAGCTGTCACGCCGCTCGGGCGACGTCCGGACATTTTCGGTCGGACGACCGGGACTTGGCGAGAGTTGCATAGCGTTGCAACCTTTGAGTCGGCAGCCGCCCGCCGGGGGCGCCGGGGGAAGCGGCCCCGAGGCACCTGCGGACCCGCCGGGCGGCCGGCGTCGTACGTCCTGTTCGCACGGGGAGGTTCCGGTGGCCGACACCACAGGCATGACGGTCGATGTGGCACGCATCTCGGCCATGCACCCTCGGGAGGCCACGCGTCTGCTCAAGGGGGTGCGGGCGGCCGCGCTGGCGGGCGACCGCCCGCCGGCCGCGCCCCGGCCGGAGATCGCGGAGTCCTGGCGCCGGATGCTGGCGGGCGGCGTGCACCCGGACCGGGACGCGCGCTCGCGGATGCTGTCGGCCGCCGAGACGGAGGAGCGGCGCCACGTCTCCCCGCTGCGGGAGGTGCTCCCCGTACTGCGCGAGGGACTGCTGCCCGCGCTCGACGGGGCGCTGCACATCATGGTCGTCGCGGACGCGGACGGGCGGCTGCTGTGGCGGGAGGGCCACAGCTCCATCCTGCGCAAGGCGGACCGGCTGGGCTTCGCGGTGGGCGCGGACTGGGACGAGGCCGTGGTCGGCACGAACGGCGTGGGAACCGCCCTGGTGGCCCGGCGGCCGGTGCAGGTGTTCTCCGCGGAGCACTTCGTCTCCAGCCACCACGACTGGACCTGTGCGGGGGCGCCGGTGCGGGACCCGCGGGACGGGCGGCTGCTGGGCGTGGTCGACGTCAGCGGGCCGCTGGCCACCATGCACCCGGCGACGCTGGCCTGGGTGAGCTCGGTGGCCCGGCTCGCGGAACGGGAGCTGCGGGTCAGGCACCTGGAGTCGCTGGAGCGACTGCGGGCGGTGGCGGCCCCGCTGATGGCCCGGCTGCCGGGGCGGGCGCTGGCCGTGGACCCTCACGGCTGGACGGCCGCGGTGACGGGGCTGGCCCCGGCGGACCGGATTCCGCTGCCGAAGGACCTGGTGCCGGGCCGGGTGTGGGTGCCGCAGCTCGGCGACTGCGTGGCGGAGCCGCTGCCCGGCGGCTGGCTGCTGCGGATCGCGCAGGACCGGGCGGGGACGGCGACGACCCGGGTCGTCCTGGACCTCAGCCGGGCGGGTTCGTGGTCGGCGACGGTGTACGGGGCGTCCGGGAGCTGGTCGCAGGAGCTGAGCCCGCGCCACGCGGAGCTGTTGTTCCTGCTGGCGGAGAGCCCGCGGGGACGCTCGGCGGCGGAGCTGTCCGCGGAGCTGTTCGGGGACCCGACCCGCACCGTGACGGTCCGGGCGGAGCTGTCCCGCGTACGCCGCCACCTCGCGGGCGTCCTGACCCACCGCCCGTACCGCTTCGCGGAGGACGTGGAGGTGGAGCTGATCCGCCCGGAGGACCCGGCGGCGCTGCTCCGGCACTCCACGGCCCCGGCGGTGGTGCGGGCCCGCCTGGGCCGGACGGGACCCGGCATGATTCCCTGAGCTGCATGAGCACCATCACACTCACCACCTGGTCGCTGGAGATGACCTCTCCGGCGGACCTCGTCCCGGCGGCTCCGGCGGGCCCGGAGATATCCGTCGTGCGGTCGGAGGTCACCTCCCCCGAGTTCAGCCGCTTCCTCTACGCCTCGGTGGGCGGCGACATCCACTGGACGGACCGGCTGTCCCTCACGCGTGCGCAGTGGGTGGAGCAGCTCGACCGGCCGGGTGTGGAGACGTGGGTGGCGTACGACCGCGGCACGCCGGCGGGGTACGTGGAGCTCGACCCGCAGGACGACGGCGTGGTGGAGATCATGTACTTCGGCCTGCTTCCCGACTTCCGCGGCCGCCGCATCGGCGGGCACCTGCTGTCCGTCGGCGTCGAGCGGGCCTGGGACCTCGCCTCGCGCTGGCCGCAGCGCGAGGCGACCCGCCGGGTGTGGGTCCACACGTGCAGCCAGGACGGCCCGACGGCGATGAGCAACTACCAGCGCCGCGGCTTCAAGGTCTTCAAGACGGAGACCGAACAGAAGGAGGAAACCCCGACCCCGGGCCCCTGGCCCGGCGCGTAGCCGCTGCGCGGGCCCCGCGGATCCGTTTCGCCGGCCCGGGCTGCCCGCGCAGGTGACGCCCCGCCGCACGGCGCCGAGTAACGGGATCGGCCCGCCCGTACGAGGGGCAGGCGCGGCGTGGCGGCGGGGTGAGGGGACGGCGTCCGCGCATGCTGGAGGTCCGTCGAACCCAGGCGAGGACCATGAGTGCCGCAGGCCCACCGGATCCGGCCGACGAGCCCGACAGCCCGCACACCGGGCGGCGCAGGCAGCGCTGGCTCGCCGGGTCCCACCGCTGGCAGAGCCTGATCGCGGCCGCGGTCACCGCTGTCGTCGCGGCCGTCACCGCGATCGTCGTGGCGGTCATCTCCCGGCCGTCGACACCGTCGCCCACGCCGAGTCCGCAGCAGACGGCCGCAGACGGCATCACCGACACCGTGGTCACCACCCGGCTCGCCCGGCAGTACGCGGATCCCGCGGCGACCCCGGCCGGGGTCGCGGTCTACTTCGAGGGGACTGTGAGCGGGCTCGATCCCGGCTGGACCGTCATCGCCCTGGTCCGCCGGGGCAACGAGCGGTCCGGCTGGCCCGTCGCGCTCGCCGACGTCGACCGCTCCCGCGGGACCTGGAAGGCCACCGTCCACGTGGCCCGGCCGCGTTTTCCGCTGGAGATGGCGACGGGGGTGGTTCTGATGAGCGCGTACGGTGGGGAGTCCGCCACAGCGACGCCGGGGACGGCGAAGCCTCAGGCGTCGCCGAGGCCCACCGGCGTGGCGACCCCGCAGGGCCTGCTGGATGCACTGCGGCGGGACGGCCCGGAGGCCGAGGGGGTCGAGATCTCGTCCCCCTTCCGCCCCGTCCCCACAGCGACGCCGTGACCGGGCGCCAGGCATCGCCCCGGCGGCCCGACGCTTGCGCCCGCGGGTGACGGCCGTCACGTTGTCCCACCATGCGGGACGAGTTCGTCCGCATTCTGGACAGTAGTGGACTCCTCCAATCGGCCCATGACACGCTTCCGCCATGAATGGAGCTGGAATTGCCTTGGTGAGTCGGCGGCACGTCGACCTCGGCCGCATGTCCAGCGCCATCTGTCCGGCGTGCTGACGGAACCAGCAACCGCCGCACATCGCCGCAATCCCGGCATCGCCGCCGTGGAAGTGTCGATCATCGCAGTCCCCTGAAGGCCGAATTCCGCCCTGTCCGCCGGTCACCCCCGGCAAGGCGCGGGCCAATCAGCCGCACCCGCTCAGCGTCCAGGGGTCACGCCACCCCGCCCGCTTCACCCGCCCCTGCCCTGAGCCGCCCAAGAAGGACGTACCGCCATGGCCGCCACCCCCGAAACGCCCGCGCCCGCCGCCGCAGCCGCCGCGCGCCGCAAGACCGGCCGTCACCGCGGCGAGGGACAGTGGGCCGTCGGACACCACACGCCCCTCAACGGCAACGAGCAGTTCAAGAAGGACGACGACGGTCTCAATGTGCGGACACGCATTGAGACGATCTACGCCCACCGGGGCTTCGACTCCATCGACCCCAACGACCTGCGCGGCCGTATGCGCTGGTGGGGCCTCTACACCCAGCGCAAGCCCGGGATCGACGGCGGCAAGACCGCGATCCTGGAGCCGGAGGAGCTGGACGACAAGTACTTCATGCTGCGCGTGCGCATCGACGGCGGCCGGCTGACCACCGAGCAGCTGCGCGTCATCGGCGAGATCTCCGAGGAGTTCGCGCGCGGCACCGCGGACCTCACCGACCGCCAGAACGTGCAGTACCACTGGATCCGGATCGAGGACGTGCCGGAGATCTGGCGCCGCCTGGAGGCCGTCGGCCTGTCCACCACCGAGGCCTGCGGTGACACGCCCCGCGTCATCCTCGGCTCGCCGGTCGCCGGCATCGCCCAGGACGAGATCATCGACGGCACTCCCGCCATCGACGAGATCTACCGCCGCATCGTGGGCAACAAGGACTTCTCCAACCTGCCCCGCAAGTTCAAGTCCGCGATCTCCGGCTCGCCGCTCCTCGACGTGGCGCACGAGATCAACGACATCGCGTTCGTGGGCGTGAACCACCCCGAGCACGGTCCCGGCTTCGACGTCTGGGTCGGCGGCGGCCTGTCCACCAACCCCAAGCTCGGTGTGCGCCTGGGCACCTGGGTCTCGCTCGACGAGGTCCCGGACGTCTACGAGGGCGTCATCTCGATCTTCCGCGACTACGGCTACCGCCGGCTTCGCACCCGCGCCCGCCTGAAGTTCCTCGTCGCCGACTGGGGCCCGGCCAAGTTCCGCCAGGTCCTGGAGGACGAGTACCTGAAGCGGAAGCTGACCGACGGCCCCGCGCCCGAGCAGCCCTCCGGCCAGTGGCGCGACCACGTCGGCGTCCACCAGCAGCAGGACGGCAAGTTCTACGTCGGCTTCGCGCCCCGCGTGGGCCGCGTGGACGGTGCCACCCTGACCAAGATCGCGGACATCGCGGAGCAGCACGGCTCCGGCCGCCTGCGCACCACCGCCGAGCAGAAGATGATCGTGCTCGACGTCGAGTCCGACCGGGTCGACTCGGTCGTCGAGGCGCTGGAGGCGCTGGACCTGCGGGTCAAGCCGTCTCCGTTCCGCCGCGGCACGATGGCCTGCACCGGCATCGAATTCTGCAAGCTGGCCATCGTCGAGACCAAGGCGCGCGGCGCCTCGCTCATCGACGAACTGGAGCGCCGCCTGCCGGACTTCGCCGAGCCGCTCACCATCAACATCAACGGCTGCCCGAACGCCTGCGCCCGCATCCAGGTGGCGGACATCGGTCTCAAGGGTCAGCTGGTCCTGGACGACGACGGCAACCAGGTGGAGGGCTACCAGGTCCACCTGGGCGGCGCCCTCGGCCTGGAGGCCGGCTTCGGCCGCAAGGTCCGCGGCCTCAAGGTCACCTCGGCCGGTCTGCCCGACTACGTCGAGCGGGTCGTCAAGAGCTACGAGGAGCAGCGCGAGGACGGCGAGCGCTTCGCGGCCTGGGTCGCCCGCGCGGACGAGAAGAGCCTCTCGTGAGCGAGCGAGCCGCGCCCTTCTACTGCCCCTACTGCGGCGACGAGGACCTGTTCCCGCACGAGACGGGCCACGGTGCGTGGGAGTGCAGGGCCTGCAACCGGGCCTTCCAGCTGAAGTACCTCGGGCTGCTGTCCCGGGGAGTTCGGTCCGATTCGGCGGGATCAGCGGGAGGGGACGAGATATGACCACCACGCAAGACGCCAGTCTCAAGAACGCCGACCTGAAGGCGGCGACGCTCAAGGAGCTGGCCGAGCAGGCGGGCCGCGACCTGGAGGACGCCTCCGCGCCGGACATCCTGCGCTGGGCGGCCGACACCTTCGGCGGGAAGTTCGCCGTGACCTCCTCGATGGAGGACGCGGTCGTCGCCCACCTCGCCTCGCGGGTCTTCCCCGGTGTGGACGTGGTCTTCCTCGACACGGGCTACCACTTCGAGGAGACCATCGGCACCCGGGACGCGGTCGACGCGGTGATGGACGTCAACGTCATCACGCTGACCCCGCGTCAGAGCGTGGCCGAGCAGGACGCCGAGTACGGCCCGAGGCTGCACGACCGGGACCCCGACCTGTGCTGCGCACTGCGCAAGGTCAAGCCGCTGGAAGAGGGCCTGACGGCGTACGACGCGTGGGCGACGGGCCTGCGCCGCGACGAGTCCCCGACCCGGGCGAACACCCCGGTGGTCGGCTGGGACGAGAAGCGGCGGAAGGTCAAGGTCTCGCCGATCGCCCGCTGGACCCAGGACGACGTGGACGCGTACGTCGCCGAGCACGGCGTGCTCACCAACCCGCTGCTGATGGACGGCTACGCCTCCGTCGGCTGCGCCCCCTGCACCCGCCGCGTGGCGGAGGGCGAGGACGCGCGGTCCGGCCGCTGGGCCGGGCGGGGCAAGACCGAGTGCGGACTGCACGGCTGATGACGACCAGCGAAGAACCTACGGAGACAGAGCAGATGAGCGTGAGCGACCAGGGCGCCACCGTGTGGCTGACCGGGCTGCCGAGCGCGGGCAAGACCACCATCGCCTACGCGCTGGCCGAGCGGCTGCGCGCCGAGGGCCACCGCGTGGAGGTGCTCGACGGGGACGAGATCCGCGAGTTCCTCTCCGCCGGCCTGGGCTTCACCCGCGAGGACCGCCACACCAACGTGCAGCGGATCGGCTTCGTCGCCGAACTCCTCGCGAGCAACGGCGTCAAGGCGCTGGTGCCGGTGATCGCGCCGTTCGCGGACAGCCGCGAGGCTGTGCGCAAGCGCCACGCCGCCGCCGCGACGGATTACCTCGAAGTGCACGTGGCCACCCCGGTCGAGGTGTGCTCCGAGCGTGACGTGAAGGGCCTGTACGCCAAGCAGGCGGCGGGCGAGATCTCCGGTCTGACCGGGGTCGACGACCCGTACGAGGCACCGGAGTCCCCGGACCTCCGTATCGAGTCGCACACGCAGACCGTGCAGGAGTCGGCCTCGGCCCTGCACGCGCTGCTCACCGAGAGGGGTCTGGCATGACGACGACCGTCGCACACGTCCACGACGAGACGGACGCGCCCTACGCGCTGTCGCACCTCGACGCCCTCGAGTCCGAGGCCGTGCACATCTTCCGCGAGGTGGCGGGCGAGTTCGAGAAGCCGGTGATCCTCTTCTCCGGCGGCAAGGACTCCATCGTCATGCTGCACCTGGCGCTGAAGGCGTTCGCGCCGGCGCCGGTCCCCTTCGCACTGCTGCACGTCGACACGGGCCACAACTTCCCCGAGGTGCTGGAGTACCGCGACCGCACCGTCGCCGAGCACGGGCTGCGCCTGCACGTGGCGTCCGTCCAGGACTACATCGACGCGGGCAAGCTGCGCGAGCGCCCCGACGGCACCCGCAACCCCCTGCAGACCGTCCCGCTGACGGAGGCGATCCAGGAACTGAAGTTCGACGCCGTGTTCGGCGGCGGCCGCCGCGACGAGGAGAAGGCCCGCGCGAAGGAGCGGGTGTTCAGCCTCCGCGACGAGTTCTCGCAGTGGGACCCGCGCCGCCAGCGCCCCGAGCTGTGGCAGCTCTACAACGGCCGTCACGCCCCCGGCGAGCACGTGCGCGTCTTCCCGCTCTCCAACTGGACCGAGCTGGACGTGTGGCAGTACATCGCCCGCGAGGGCATCGAGCTGCCGGAGATCTACTTCGCCCACGAGCGCGAGGTCTTCAAGCGCAACGGCATGTGGCTGACGGCCGGCGAGTGGGGCGGCCCGAAGGAGGGCGAGACGCCCGAGACGCGGCTCGTCCGCTACCGCACCGTCGGTGACATGTCCTGCACCGGCGCCGTCGACTCCGACGCCGTCACGCTCGACGCCGTGATCGCCGAGATCGCCGTCTCCCGCCTCACCGAGCGGGGCGCGACCCGCGCCGACGACAAGATGTCCGAGGCCGCGATGGAAGACCGCAAGCGCGAAGGGTACTTCTAGAAATGACCAGCACCACCGATCAGGTCGCCGGGCTCGACGACCTCGCGGCGACCACCCTGCTGCGCTTCGCGACCGCCGGCTCCGTCGACGACGGCAAGTCCACCCTGGTGGGCCGGCTCCTGCACGACTCCAAGTCGGTCCTGACCGACCAGATGGAGGCCGTCGAGGCCGTCTCCGCCCAGCGCGGCCAGGAGGCCCCCGACCTCGCGCTGCTCACCGACGGCCTGCGGGCCGAGCGGGAGCAGGGCATCACCATCGACGTCGCGTACCGCTACTTCGCCACCGCGCGCCGCCGCTTCATCCTCGCCGACACCCCCGGGCACGTGCAGTACACCCGGAACATGGTGACCGGCGCCTCCACCGCCGACCTGGCCGTGGTCCTCGTCGACGCCCGCAACGGCGTGATCGAGCAGACCCGCCGGCACGCGGCCGTCGCGGCCCTGCTGCGGGTCCCGCACGTGGTCCTCGCCGTGAACAAGATGGACCTCGTCGGCTACCAGGAGTCGGTCTTCGCGGCGATCGCTGAGGAGTTCACCGCCTACGCCTCCGACCTGGGGGTCCCGGAGATCACCGCGATCCCGATCTCGGCCCTGGCCGGCGACAACGTCGTGGAGCCGTCCGCGAACATGGACTGGTACGGCGGGCCGACGGTGCTGGAGCACCTGGAGACCGTCCCGGTCAGCCACGACCTGACGGCCTGCCCGGCGCGTTTCCCGGTGCAGTACGTGATCCGCCCGCAGTCCGCGGAGCACCCCGACTACCGGGGCTACGCGGGCCAGATCGCCTCCGGCGTGCTGCGCGTCGGCGAGGCCGTCACGGTCCTGCCGTCGGGTCGCACCTCGGTGATCGAGGGCATCGACGCGCTGGGCGAGTCGGTGGACATCGCCTGGGCGCCGCAGTCGGTGACGGTGCGCCTGAAGGACGACATCGACATCTCGCGCGGTGACCTCATCGCCCCGTCCGCGAACGCCCCGGCCACCACGCAGGACGTCGTCGCGACCGTCTGCCACGTGGCGGACCAGCCCCTCTCCGTGGGCGCCCGGGTGCTGATCAAGCACACGACCCGCACGGTCAAGGCGATCGTCAAGGAGATCCCCTCGCGGCTGACCCTGGACGACCTGTCCCAGCACCCGGAGCCCGGGCAGCTCGTGGCCAACGACATCGGCCTCGTGGTCGTCCGTACCGCCGAGCCCCTCGCGCTCGACGCGTACGCCGACTCCCGCCGCACCGGATCGTTCCTGCTCATCGACCCGGCCGACGGCACCACGCTGGCGGCGGGCATGGCGGGCGAGTCCTTCGCCTCGAAGGCCGAGACGACCGTCCAGCCGGACGACGAGGGCTGGGACTTCTAGGCCATGTTCACCGATCTCTACTCGACCTTCGCGAAGGAGGGCGGCCGCGTGGGCAGCGGCGCCCTCGGCAGCGGCCAGGGAGGGGTGGCGCGATGTGCGCGATGACCGCCCCCGTCCCCGACGAGCCGTACCTGCCCCCGTCCCACAGACGAAGACCCGCGCCGTAGACCACGGCGCGCCGAGAGGAAGTCCTCCCGTGCCTGCCAGCCGTACCACTCGCAAGACCCTGCGCCGCGGTGTCGCCGCCGCCGCTGCCCTGCCGCTCCTGATCGGCGCGCTCGCCTCCTGCGGCTACGGCTCCCAGGCGGACGGCAAGGGCGACAGGAAGGCCGACGTCGCAGCCACCGGCGGCAAGAAGCTGTCGGCGTCCGAGGTCCGTATCGGGTACTTCCCGAACCTGACGCACGCCACCGCCCTGGTCGGCATCCAGGAAGGCCTGATCCAGAAGGAACTCGGCGGCACGGCCGTCAAGCCGCAGACCTTCAACGCCGGTCCGTCGGAGATCGAGGCGCTCAACGGCGGCTCGCTGGACATCGGTTTCATCGGTCCCTCGCCGTCGATCAACGGCTATGTGAAGTCCAAGGGCTCCAACCT